>JAZNUV010000001.1:0-38363 GCA_045592445.1 Clostridia bacterium
TTATCATCTCCTCAATTTTATTATACCACAAAAAAATGATGGCAGACACTTTTTTGTGTCCACCATCACTATATCACTTCAACCAAAGCCTCGCCTTTTTTATTCTTCTCTCAGTGCATTATGCACCTGTGCCCCCACGCTCGTATCAAACGGATTGTTCTTCGGTTTCCATTGTTTGTTTGCCATCTGCCAAAGTGCCGCCTTCTGTTTGTTTGTAAGATTGAAGCTCGATCCGTCATGCTTTGGAAGATTTATCCCCGTTCCTGTCATAGCTCGAATTGCCCGCGTAACCTCTTCCTGATTAAACGTCCCATTTCTGTCCGCATCACATTCGAGAAGCTTTTCTCTGAACGTCACATACATTATTGGTGTAACGCCCTGCCTGCTTCCCACATCAAGCTTTTTATATTCATCTTCTCCCATTATCGTAGAAAGCGCTGCCATCTTTTCTTTATCCGTAAGCATGGCCGTTGCTACCGTGCGGTACCGTTGTAAATCGCTTACTTTATCTTTTCCTTTTTCGGGTTCCAAGTTGTCTATACTTGTCATAAGTCTGAGCGCCTTTTCATCCGTAAGTCCCGCATCTACAAACTTATCATAATTCCCTGCCGTCGCCGCTGCGCCGCTCCAATATTGAAATATAGATTTTGCTGTTTCCTTTTGTTCTTTTGTATACTTTTGACTATTCAGCCAATGCGCGAAACTTACTGCTTTCGTTCCCGCTTTCGCGTCCGAATCATCGATAGAAGCGTACTGGTTCTGAATCTGCAGGAATTCATCAAACGAAAATCCCGCATCTTCCATTATTTTAATATCTTCGTCGCGTGTGTCGGAAATCTTAACGCGATATAAAGTTTTTTTGGCCTCGTCAGAAAGTCCCGAAATGCGAATTGCATCCCTCTTATCATTGCTCTTTTTCGCTTTTCTGACGGCCTGCACCGCCGCAAACGCCTCTTCGCCCTTTGCACCCGTTTCAAGCATCATCTGATATGCCTCTGTATCCTTTGCGCTCAAGCTCTTGAATCCGCCATCCACCCAATCCTTTGCAGTAGGTAATGTCGATTTCCCGAACAGCATCGCGCGTGCCGCCGTGACTGCAGTATCCCACCCGTCATTATATACCGGGTATTGCAAAACATTGTTCCCTTCCGTATCTGTCGTGTAGCTTCCACCGCGTATGGTTGCCTCCGCGCCCTCGATAACCTTCTTTATCTGACCGCCGCCACCAGGAAGCACTGCATACACAATTGGTTTTGCGACTTCTTTTCCGAGCGTTGTAAGTCTTTTCTTCCCACTCCAATCTCCATTGAAAATGGACTTGCCGACATTTTGCATGTCCGGCATAGCACTCGAAAGCGGTACGCGGCCGCCGCCAAACACCACGCCGCCCACAAATGGCATCTCTTCGCCGATGTTTTTTGTCAGATTTGAAACGCCCTTCCAAGCGCCCGGATCTTCCTCTGTGAAATCCGCCTTTCCTCTTGCGATATCCTGCAAACTCGGCAGATTGTATCCCATAAAGTCACCTGCTGCATCATTCAGAACGCTGATCGGATCCGTCGCAGACCTTCTTCCGAAAATCAATTCGTAAAGCTCATTGTAAAGGAACGCGCCGACCACGATTTTTGTCAGTGCCATTGCAAGCGCCATTACGCCACGACCCTTCAGCGCATGCGGTACATCCTTAAATACGTATCTGTACTGATTGTTAACCTCAATCTGAAACTGTGTAAAAAGCTTTTTTAAGGGATTCGCTTCGTGAAATGTTGTCGGCATCGCACCCTTGCTTCTGTCCGCCATGACACTTGCTGCAAAAGCATCCGCATCGTCCATGGCCGCCGCCTCGCTCATGCCCTCTTTGATGTTTTGGTAGTACTTCGCCCGCACGATTGCCTCTGACGTAAAATTGTCAATCAGCTCCATGCCGCCCGAAAGCTTATTTACGGCCGCCTGATAACCGCGCCACCCCTTGCCAAACCATGTTTTTGCTTCTTCGCCCTGCTCCCATATCTGTACGAGCGGATCAGCGCCGCGCCGATTCGTCAAAAAGGTGCTCCGCCCTGCGAAATCATCTCCATGCTTTGTTGCCTTTAAAGTATCTCCCATACCTCGAAGCAGATATCTTGTATCTGTAAGACCCCATGCTTGCGTAAGCGGTATAAAATTTGTAAGCCACGAAGGAATGTTTAAGGCCGTCATATTCGCCGCCACATTCCCGTTTATGCGTTTTGCGATATTGTACCATTCTCTACCGAGCTTTCGTTCCATATCTCTGTCCGCCCGGCTCTTCTTGTTCGCTAAAAGGTTTGTGTATTCGTCAAGCTCGACCACAAAATTTCCTAAAGCAAATTTCCCGTCTTTGTAAATTTCAGAAATTAAAGCGTCCTTTTCTTCGCGCGTCAAATCCTCTCGTTTTTCAATTTGGTCTACCTGTTTTTTAATACCTTCATCCGATGCCGCATATCGAATCTCCTGTGCAAGCGCACGAAGATTCTGTATATTATCCGTCTGATAAATAACGTCTGCAACACCTTCAATATACTTGTCAAACCCTTCAACCGCATCATAAACCGTGCTGAATCCGATTCTTTGTTGCGTATTTCCGAGCCATTGAATACCGGGACGGAAAATATGAGTCATGCCGTTAATGGTAGTTGGAAGTGCCGAAACAGAAGTGTCAATACCGAGAATTCTGCCGAACTGCGCCAGCACCCCTTCCTCTCCTGGCTGAAAATGTGGGAAGTATCCCCTTCGATAATTCACCGGTTCGTAACCGTTCCGCACGCGTGTTTCATTCATCTGCGCAAAGAGGGAATCATATATCTCTCGGAACGCCTGCACCGCTCCTCTGATTTTCTCACGGTCTAAGTTTTTATTTTCTGCCCAAAGCTTCGCTACCGTACTTTCCCAATCTGAAAGCGTCTTTCCATCGCGTTTTGCATCCTTTGGCATGGCCTTTAAAACGGTAATATTATCCTCGGCTTCTCCAAGGAGCTGGACCGCATGTGCTTCGGAGACAAGATTCCCGTCTGCCACCTTGCGCGAAAGATTAAAAGCTTTTACCTTTCCGCGCATCTCATTTTTAAGCTTTGTGGACGCGGCCTGCGCTTTATGTACGGGGGTGATGTATTCTGCGATCAGCGCCTCCGCATCTTCTCCCATGATATCTCTGAAATTTCGTTCCATCGTTTCTATGGAATATCTAAGACCGCCGAATATCGTTTTGTCCTTCCACTTCTGCACGTTTTCAAGGTACTCCCGCGCCCTTGCCCGAAGTCCGTCCTTTCGCCGCTCATTCCATTTCCGAATCTGCTTTGCGTATTTTTCATACTCAAGCTTTGCACGATACATCGCCAAAACATCTTTTACATTGTCTTCTTCCGGGCTGAGCGACATCGGGCTGATTTCGCCGCGCAGAAGCTGACCCACACGCATTTCGTCCTCTTCCGTCAAAAGCGCGTACTTTTTTATTTTTTCGGCATTTCTCCGCGCCGCCTTAAGGTTTTTGTATGCCGCCTTTACATCTTCTGTGCTCTTTAACCGTGAATCCTCTTCCGCTTTCTTTTCAACTGCCATCCGTTCTTTATCTTCCGAATACTGCTTAACTCTTTTGAAATCAGCAACCGCGCTATTCAGTGCCTCATGAAATTCGTCACGTGCCATCTCTTTAAAGGTATCCGCTTCCTTGCCGTAAGCTTCTTCCAGTGTTTGTTCAGAAACACGAATGCCGTCCACGATTTCAAATATATGTTGAAGCTGGTCGACCGGGTGCGTAATCTCCGTCGGAAAAAGTTCCGGCGCCATCTCTTCAAGTTCCATGTACACTGCATCCACCGGGATTCCACCCTCATTTACAATGCGAAGCTTCCCAAACGTGCTCTTTCGGAACGCATTAAAGTCCGTTATGCTCGATCGGTCCTCCTCCGCTATTGTGATTTTCGTGTTACGAAGATGATCCCGTATATGCTTGTACTGTTCAAAGTATTCCGCATCTACCACAACACCCTGCCTGTATGCTTCCTCAAAAAGTGTGTCTACTTTTTTCCGGTCAACCTTTCCGCTGTTTAGGTACCCTTCCGATATCTCACGGATGATATTCTTTAAAAAATCTCTCTGTGCATGCTTCGGTACGCATAAGATTTCGCCAATTCGCTCCGACAGCTTGTTTTCTGTCTGCCTTAGTGCCGCCTGCGCTTTTGGGGGTAAATTTTTATCTGCGGTTTCTGCAGTACTGTCTTTCGCAATGGCGTATTGGATATTTCCCTCCGCTCCGTCATTATTCATATCAACCTCGGAACGTCCCTCTGTTAAATCAATTTTTTCAACTCCGGTCTTAATAATTTGCTCATCGCGAAACACGAGATAAGAATCTCCTTCGCCTTCGACTCCATTAGGGTATATAAAGCCATCATATCCCTTTGCTTCTAAAATCTCACGAAGTTTAACTGATGCATCTGAACTATAATCCGTTCCTGAGAGAGCGCGCACATCGTTCCATTCTGCATCCGTTAACAAGCCTTCGCTCCACAAATACAATCCTGCATGCGAAGGCACCCACGCATTTATGTCTAATCTGAATCGTATAGGGTTCTTAATGTTCAAATACGCCCTGAAAAGACGCCCCTGCTTCTCTCCTAATTGTTCTCCCCGTTTTCTCGCCTGCGCTTCATTGCCAAAATGAAAACCCGTATCGCCCTTCGCAAAGATTGCAAAATCCATCTCCGCCGTGAAGTGGTAAACAGCTAAAGGATTCCCTTCTGCGTCCGTTATGGCTGTATTGTGCAATTTCTCTGCAGCCTCTGCGCTTATTGTTCGTCCTTCACTATCTTCAATGTGTAAATTTTCTCTGCCTCTTCTTCCGTATACCCCGACCCTGGTTTCTTTGCCATTGTCTTTAATTCCTGTGCTGCCTGAATAGCTTGTTGTACTTTGCTTTCCGGTATGCGTGCCTTCGCCCCGTCCCCATATATTATCGTCACCCACTTCTCGCCCATCTTCTGCGCCTCCTGTCTTTTTGCTGATATTATTATAATTGTTTTCTCCCTTGTTTGCAACCCCTTTTTCCTTCCCGATTGCAAACTGCCGTCCATCATCATACAGCGCACTTTCGTCTGATTGTGTTTCTAATCCGACACCGGATTGATTTCGTACGCCGCTTCCAGTAAGTCCGACGTCGTTGCTTCCCAGTTCTGATCCATAAATTCCAGTAGGTCCATCGCTTGTTCGTCCGTTTTCATCATGGACATTATGCAAAGTATGCTTTCTTTTTCTACCCCGAAAACCATCAACCCGTCTGCTAAGAGATTTCTTATCTCTGATAGTGCCATTTTGTATTCCCCTTTCTAATTTTCGTATTAAATCCAAATCCACTTCGGGATCAAACCGCGCAAATACAATTCCGTTATACCCCGGCGTAGGTTCGTACAAATAATATTTATCATAAGCATATACCGAATCTACATCAGGAGCAGCATCGCTTTTTCTCGCACTCTCCTTCTTCATGATTGCGCTTTTTACAAGCTTGTACTCCTGCGCGTTCATTTTTAATTGCTTTTTATTATATCCTTTTTTGCTCCGTTTTTCAACCCCTTTTTCTTTCGCAATGGCATACTGCCGCCCGTCATCATACAAAAGGCTCTCGCCCGCCATACTTCTTTCAGCCTCCAGAACATCCATTCTTGCATCATATTCCGCGTCCGTCATATCCCCTGAAGCGTAATCTGCCGTCGTTTGCGCTTGCGCTGTCCTTGCCTCGTTTTGCCTTTGTTCGGCATTTTTTATACCTGCATTCTGGCGAAGTGCCGTCGCATATAGAAAACGCGCCTTTTCAACAAATACCCTTTCCCGCGCATCTGTGTTCCCCAGCGCCGCAAGCGTTTTGTCTAGGAAACGTAAAATTGTATTGCCGCTTTCCTTATCGGCATTTACCACGGAAATAATGCTTGCCTCATCTGCAAAAAGATGTTCTTGTGCATATTCCGCAATGAGTTCCTGGTCTATCTTGGCAAGACTCTTTAGCTTCACTCCGTTTCGTGCATACCGTTCTTGTAATTCACGCCTCATTTCAGTAAGATTGCCGCCGTCCCGCTGTATTTTTTTAAGCACCACATCTGCAAATTTCAGATACCCTTTTGTCAGCTGGATGTGATGTATCATTTCATGTCCTAAAATAAACGACGCGGGGTCTTCTATATTTGCATTCAGATAAATTTTCCCATCATTGTGGTTATAATACCCCTTATCTTTTTTTACCTTGCCGTCTGCATTCCGATAGAAAAGCACATCAATACCGAGCGCCTTTGAAATTCGCTTCGCTTCCTGTATAATGGAATCAGGAACGCCTAACAGTATCCCCGTCCGTTCCGTCTCCGTTTTCGCATTTGCCGCCCGTTTTTCTCTCTTTGCCTGCTCCATTTGCTCCTTTGCCGTCGGCAGCACAGTCGGTCCGAAAGGATTTGCTGTGGAATTTTCTTGACTATCAGAGGGGGATTGTGGTATACTAATTTCAGGAACTGTTGGCGAAGTATCTTCGTCTACCACAGCAAGTAAAGTCTGTGGGGCAGTTCCTGCGGAAGCATAATGTTCCTCGGCACTTTTTGCGCCCGGCCTTTGAGCCACTAAGGGGAGTTGTGCTTCTTTTATTTTTACAACATTATATATACGATATTGTTTTTCCTGATTTGTAATACACAAAACCGCGGCTTTAGCCGCGGTTTTATTCTTTTATTTTTCAATTTGTTTTTTTACAAGACTTTCTCCGCAAAACTTTTCACGAAGCTTCGGCTTTTCGATTTTACCCGTCGGATTACGCGGCACATCGTCAAAAATAATTTTTCGTGGACGTTTATAGCGTGGCAGTGTTTTGCAAAACTCTTCAATATCTGCCTCTACTATCTTGCTGTTCGGCTGTAATTCAATAATTGCAGCCGCAATTTCTCCCAACCGATCGTCCGGAAGCCCGATAACTGCCACGTCTTTTATTTCAGAATTTGTACGCAAGAAATCCTCGATTTGAACGGGATACAGGTTTTCTCCGCCACTTATGATAACATCCTTTTTTCTGTCAACCAGAAAAATAAAGCCATCTTCATCCTCCATTGCCATGTCCCCTGTGTAGAGCCAATTATCACGCAAAACTGCCTCTGTTGCTTTTTCATCCTTATAGTAGCACTTCATAACCCCGGGTCCTAATACCGCAAGTTCTCCAACCTCTCCGCGTGCAACCGTTTTTCCTGACTCGTCTACAATTTTCGTTTGCCAGCCAAATCCCGCCTTGCCAATTGCACCCACTTTATGAATATTATCAACGCCTAAATGTACACAACCCGGACCGATTGACTCACTAAGTCCATAATTCGTATCATACTGATGTTTTGGAAAACGGCTTTTCCATCGGCGTATTAAGCTGGGCGGCACCGGTTGCGCACCAATATGCATAAGTCGCCATGCAGACAAATCATATTCATTTATATCAACAGTGCCGTTATCGATCGCATCCAAAATATCCTGCGCCCATGGGACCAAAAGCCATACAATGCTTGCCCTTTCCTCAGATGCGGTTTTTAAAATCCACTCTGGTTTTACACCACATAACAGTACAGCTTTTCCTCCAACAAGAAAACTTCCGAACCAATGCATTTTAGCCCCTGTGTGATAAAGCGGTGGTATACATAAAAATACATCTTCATGTGTTTGTCCATGATGCTCGTTTTCTGTGATACAAGAAGACATAAGACTTTTATGTGTGTGCAAAATAGCTTTCGGAAACCCTGTTGTGCCCGATGAAAAATAAATAGCCGCATCATCTGTTTCCGATAGTGTTGCATCCTTATAATCCGTGTCAAAACACTTTAACTGTGTAAAATTATCTGCAAACGCAGGTGTATTGTCCCCGACATATATATAAGATGTAACGCCTTTCATTTCTTCACGTACAGACGCAACACGTTCAGTGAATTCAGGTCCAAAAACCAAAAGTTCTACATCTGCGAGGTCGCAGCAATAGCGAATTTCATCTGCCGCGTATCGAAAGTTCATGGGTACGGCAAGTGCCCCCGTCTTTAAAATGCCAAAATATATCGGAAGCCATTCAATGCAATTCATAAGCAAAATTGCAACCTTACTTCCCTTTTTGATTCCTTTTTTATGCAAAAATGCAGCAAAGCGGGTAGCGTCATCATAAAAATTTTGCCAGGTAATCTCCCGTCTTCCTGCTATAGGCCCCCCTGTTTCTACAAGTTCAAATTCCTGCCACGCGCTTTTCTCGCGTAATGCAGGGTTAACTTCAACAAGTGCCGTCTCATCTCCGTATTTTTCAGCATTTTGCCTAAGTATTTCTGTGATAATCATTTCTACCGTCCTTCCGTTCTGCAAAATTACTACATTTATTATACAGACATTTACCTGGTTTGTAAATAGATTTTTGAATTATTTTATTATTTTCTAATACAAAAAACGTAGTAACTATAAAACTACTACGTTCTTAGCCTTTTACTGTTCAAATATCATTTCGCCAAAATATTGCGGCGCATGAAATTCGGGTGTAGGTGATAAATTTTGATTCCACACACCATAATGCTCCATTTTCGTCTTCTCGCCGCATTTGTAGAAATTCGCACGCAGACCTTCCTTTATGATATCTATTTCCCCATATACAGACCTCAAAAATGAAAATGGAATTTTGTAGCCTACTGTCCACATAGAATCACAATATGTTTCAGCATCCGAAACAGAGCTTTCAATCCCAAACGAAGAATCAACAGGAAACACTTTGCGATCATAGCGTGATGTACCGATAGCGAGAAGCATTGCCCCCAATACGTTGACTTCAAAATTCAGATATCGCGGATCACTTTTAGGGTGCATAAACAATTCCACGCAACTATCCTCACACACCATTTCACCATGCAACTTATGCACACCGCGCACTTCCTTCTCATATGTCCAAAAACGAACATAAATTGCATTTTCATCATAACAAAGTGCGGCATACACCTTCGGTTCATATCCGTTATCCACCCATTTATATGTGTCAATTTCTAATTTTTCAATTTTTTCCCATTCTACAAACGGCGTTTCTACTTTTGCGATTGTATACCGTTTCATCCCTGACCTCCGAAATAGTTTTTAATTTTATCGGAAAACTTTTGCTTGTTTTTATAATTCTTCATACCCGTTTCTTCGGCGAATTTCTTTAATATGTCTTTCTGCGTCGCCGTCAAATTTTTCGGCACTTCTATTTGTACATATACAAGCTGGTCACCCCGTCCACGACCTTGCAGATGCGGAATGCCCTTCTCTCTGAGCCGAAAAACCGCGCCATTTTGTGTCCCCTCAGGGATGGAATAGCGTACCTTTCCGTCTAATGTCGGCACTTCCATCTCAGCCCCAAGTGCTGCTTCTACAAATGTTATGGGCATATGACAAATTACATCATCGCCGCGCCTTGTAAAAATAGGATGTTCTTGTACGCTGATTGCCAAAATAATGTCACCTTGAGGGCCGCCGCGCTTGCCGTGGTCACCCTCGCCACGAATAGAAATCGCTTGTCCATTTGCGATACCGGCAGGAATTTTAACGTCAATTTTTCTACTGTGGCGAACCTGCCCATATCCATGACATGTTCCGCACGGTTCTTTAATAATTTTCCCCGTACCTCGGCAAGCATCACAAGTTCTTGCCGTGCTCATAAAGCCCATCGAAACACGTACTTGCCCTGTACCGCGGCAAGTCGGACATGTTTCGGGCTGTGTTCCTTTTTTCGCACCGTTTCCTCCGCAAGCATCACAATTTTCCATGCGTACAACATGAATGGTTTTTTCAGTCCCAAATGCTGCCTCTTCAAATGAAATGGTGATATTTTGCTCAATAGTACGCCCTTTTTCTGCACGATTTGCGCGACTACGTCCGCCACCAAAACCGCCACCGAAGATACTATCAAAAATATCTCCCATATCAAACCCGCCGAAGCCACCACCAAAGCCTGCGCCGCCTGCAGCAGATGGGTCTACACCAGCATGACCAAATTGGTCATACCGACTGCGTTTTTCAGGATCGCTCAACACTTCGTAAGCTTCATTCACTTCTTTGAATTTTGCTTCTGCGTCTTTATCATCCTTATTTAAATCAGGGTGATGCTTTTTTGCCATACGGCGAAATGCTTTTTTCAGTTCATCATCGTTCGCGCCCTTTTGAACACCCAACACTTCATAATAATCTCTTTTTGCCATATAGATTTCCTCTCTGCGCTTTTTTGGGCGGCCGACCGGCCGCCCAAAAGGTCAGTTGATTTTATTTATTTTCCTCATCGTCTACAACCTTATAGTCTGCATCATAGACGTTTTCTGCACCGCCGGCTTCTTCTCCCGGTGCACCGCCCGGCGCCGCACCTGGATTTGCGTTTTGGTAAAGCTTTGCGGAAATCTCATAAAACTTTTGGTTTAAAGCTTCTGTTGCCGCTTTAATCGCTTCTGTATCCGTTCCTTTCAAAGCTTCCTTCAAGCTATCCACAAGCGGTGTAATTGTACTCTTATCTGCTTCATCGAGCTTGTCGCCCAAATCCTGCATGGTTTTTTCTGTTTGATATACAAGCTGGTCACCTGCATTGCGTACATCAATTTCTTCTTTTTTCTTTTTGTCCTCAGCAGCATATTTTTCTGCTTCTTTTACCGCTTTTTCAATATCCTCATCGGATAAGTTTCCGGAAGCTGTGATCGTGATATCCTGTACATTGCCCGTTCCCATGTCCTTTGCAGAAACATGTACGATACCATTTGCATCAATGTCAAAGGTTACTTCAATTTGCGGCACGCCACGGGGCGCTGCAGGAATATCATTTAAGGAGAACCTACCCAGTGTTTTATTATAAGCGGCCATCTCGCGTTCACCCTGTAAAACGTGAATTTCAACGCTTGTCTGTCCGTCTGCTGCCGTTGAGAATATCTGGCTCTTTTTGGTCGGAATTGTCGTATTCCGTTCAATTAGTTTTGTAAATACACCGCCAAGCGTTTCAAGACCCAAGGATAAGGGCGTAACGTCCAGCAGTACCAAATCCTGCACATCACCGGACAAAACACCGCCCTGGATAGCTGCGCCGATCGCAACGCACTCGTCAGGGTTTATGCCCTTGTGCGGTTCTTTTCCCGTCAATGCCTTTACCGCATCATAAACTGCGGGGATACGGCTAGAACCACCTACCATCAAAACTTTATCAACCTGACTGCCTGTAAGACCCGCCTGTTGCAAAGCATCACGCGAGGGGCCCATTGTTTTTTCAACAAGATCAGCCGTAATTTCATTAAATTTCGCGCGTGTGAGTGTAATATCCAAATGTTTCGGTCCTGTGCTGTCCGCAGTGATAAACGGAAGATTTATATTTGAGGTTGTAACACCTGAAAGTTCAATTTTTGCTTTTTCTGCGGCTTCTTTTAAACGTTGCATTGCCATCTTATCATTTTTAAGATCTATGCCGCTGTCCTTTTTGAATTCATCGCAAAGATACTGCATGATTCTTTCATCAAAATCATCGCCGCCAAGACGATTATTGCCGCATGTTGCTAAAACTTCAAAAACTCCGTCACCGATTTCCAAGATAGAAACGTCAAATGTACCGCCACCAAGGTCATATACCATAATTTTTTGGTCTGTGTCCTTATCCATGCCATAAGCAAGAGCCGCCGCTGTCGGCTCGTTAATAATACGCAGAACTTCAAGGCCTGCAATTTTACCTGCATCCTTGGTCGCCTGACGTTGTGCGTCTGAAAAATATGCAGGAACCGTGATAACGGCTTGGCTCACAGATTCACCAATATAGCTTTCCGCATCCGCTTTCAGCTTTTGGAGTACCATAGCTGAAATTTCCTGCGGCGTATAATCCTTTTCATCAATTTTAACACGATGGTCTGTTCCCATTTCTCTTTTTATAGAGATAACCGTACGGTCCGGATTTGTGATTGCCTGTCTCTTTGCAACCTGCCCGACCAAACGTTCATTTTCCTTTGTAAATGCAACAACACTCGGTGTTGTTCTTGCCCCTTCAGCATTCGCGATAACGACCGGTTCGCCGCCTTCCATAACCGCCACGCATGAATTTGTTGTTCCAAGGTCAATACCTATAATTTTTGCCATCTTAAATTTCCTTCTTTCTTAAATTAGTTTGCAACTTTTACCATACTGAAACGAAGTATCTTGTCACCGAATTTATAGCCCTTTTGAAATTCTTCAACAATCGTTTCGTCATCTACTGTTTCATCCTCAATATGCATAACGGCATTGTGTAATTCCGGATTAAACTTTTCGCCAAGTGCCGGAATTTCCGTTACCGAAAGCGCCTTTAAAATGTCACCGAGTTGTTTTAAAACCTTTTCAATCCCTTGCCGCATAGGGCTATCCTCGCCTTCCTCCTCTGCAGCCTTATAAAAACGTTCTAAATTATCAACAAGAGGTAAAAAAGCCGCGGCACAATCTGCTTGCCCATCTTGAAAAAGCACTTCTTTTTCCTTTGCGGTTCTCTTTCTGAAATTTTCAAACTCTGCCGTAAGGCGTAAAAGCTTGTCCTTCAGTCCCGCGACTTCCTCTGCTAATTGGTCAGCTTCCGAAATTTCTTCGACCGTTTCTTCTTCCAAAGGCATCTCTACCTTATTTTCTTCTTCGCACATTTCTATCTCTCCTTTTCTTCAATCAAAATATGCATCATCTCCGCTATAGTCCCAAGTGATGCTACTACCTTGGGATAGTACATGCGTGTAGGACCGATAATGCCGATGCCGCCGCACTTACCGTCCTTGTCGTAATAACGCGAAACCACTACGCTGCAGTCCTTTAAATCCTCAAAGCCATTTTCTTCTCCAATTGTAATCCGCATTAAGCTCTCGCCTTCAATTCCTGAAATCACCTTATAAAGTCTGTCTCTATTATCCATAAAAGTGATAAGACGTTTTGCTTTTTCCAGATTTTTATACTCAGGATGATTAAAAATATTCCCGACGCCATCCGTATAAACGCATTTAAGCGGATTTTCTTCAAAGCAATCCGAAGCAATTACAGTATAATTCGTCATCCGCGCAATGAAATCTGCCGCTACGGCGACGAAATTATTCATTTCTTGCAGTTTCTTTGAGAAAGCACGTTTTAATGCAAGTTTTTCCTTCTTATCCATTATATATGGTGTCATGGAATTCACATAAAAGCGATACCCACGCCCGGAAGGGATTCTACCCGCGGAGGTGTGCGGTTTATCTAAAAATCCCATTTCATCAAGCTCTGCCATTTCATTGCGGATCGTTGCGGCGCTACAGCCAACCTCGTATTTTTTGGCGATTGCAGCTGAACCGACCGGTTCTGCCGTTTCTACGTATTCATTTACAATTGAGTTTAAAATCAATTTTTTTCTTTCGCTGAGCTGCATAACATCACTTCTTACAAAATATTAGCACTCACCTCCTCCGAGTGCTAATATAAAGATACCACTTAATGCAAAATTTGTCAAGAGTTATTTAAATTTTTTTTAAGAAACCAGTGATATTTCCCTTAAAAAATAATTTTTTACATGTAAATCCAATGTATACACAACTTTCCTTACGCATATAGTAGTACCAGCATCTTTAAAGGAGGCATTTTATGAAGGAATACATCGAAGAACGAGCATCACGCTTTGCAAGCTACATTATAGAAAATAAAACGACAATACGAGATACGGCCAAGCAATTTAATATCAGTAAAAGCACTGTACATAAAGATATTGTGGAAAGACTGCCGCGCATAAATATGCACCTTGCGATGGCTGTGAGAACCATTTTGGATGAAAATAAATCTGAACGCCATATTCGCGGCGGTAACGCGACAAAATTAAAATACCTGGCAGAAAGAAATGTGGGATAAAACATAAAAACAGGGTGATTATAACACCCTGTTTTATGTTTTATTTTTTGTTAACTCCCTAATTACATAGCTTGCCGCCAAAAGACCTGCCGTTGCTGTAACATACACAAGACTTCCAATGGTATTGGTATCGGTTTTTGCAGGTAATTCCGTAGAATAAACGACATCCAGTGTATCTACTCCGTTTTTTCGTAGTTCACGCCGCATCACCCTGCAAAGCGGGCATGCTTCCGTTTTATATATATCTGTAATTTGAAACTTAGACATATCTCGCTTATTTCCTGCTCCCATACAGCTTATGACAGGAATGTCGCGTTCCTTTGACGCTAAGATAATGGCAACCTTTGCTGAAACTGTATCTACGGCATCTACTATATAATCGCACTTTATCGGTAACAAGTCATGCACATTTTCCGGCGTGCAAAACGCATTTTTTGTTATAACCTTCGCCTCGCTATTGATAGAACGTATCCTTGCCGCCATTACATCAACCTTTTGCATACCGACGGTTTCCTCCGTTGCTGGAATTTGCCGATTGATATTAGAAAGAGATACCGTATCAAAATCCACAAGTGTAATTTCCCCAATGCCCGAACGCGCTAGGGCTTCCGCCACAAAAGAGCCGACGCCTCCAACACCAAAGATGCACACAGATGCACGGCGAATCTTCTCAATACCGTCTTTTCCAAGTAAAATTTCACTTCTTGATAAATCCATCTTGCACCTTCCTATTCGCTTTCCAAAAAAATCATAGCGGCATCTTGCTTTCTGAGTACAATTACCGACCCGCAGATGAAATATGCCGTTGGGTCACCCAGTGGACTTTTTTGCAGTGAGACCACTTCTGTACCTTCTATTAGTCCTATATCAAAAAGGCGTTGTTTCATTCGTGCATTCACATGCAACGAAACAACACGCCCTTTTTCTCCACTTTTCAATGTATGCATCGACCGCATAAGTAACACCCCCTATATAAGGTATGCACATGCGTCGAAAAAGGCTTATTTTATGGTTCGTGATGCTGCTGCCATAATGGCAAGCTTCCCACTTTTATATGTAATACCGCCTTGCAAGTAAACATTATAAGGTGGCTTTATGGGACCATCTGCACTAATTTCTATGGATGCACCTTGTGTAAATGCACCCGCTGCCATAATGATTTGTTCCTTGTAGCCAGGCATATCCCAGGGCATCGGTGTAACAAAAGAATCTACAGGGGACAAGCTTTGCAGACCGCCGCAAAATGAAATGATTTTTTCGCCACACCCAAGACATATTGCCTGAATAATGTCAGTCCGCACCTCTGTCGGTGCAGGACATACCGCGTAGCCAAGTCTTTGCATGAGAGCACTCGCAAAGACAGCGCATTTTACTGCCTCTGCCACGATATGCGGTGCCATAAAAAAGCCCATGTAAAGATCTTTGATAACCCCTAGATTTGCGCCGCATTCAAGGCCAAGCCCCGGCGCTGTTAATCTATCTGCCGCAAGACGCACAAATTCGCTTTTGCCCGCAATATAGCCGCCGCACGGTGCAAGACCGCCGCCCGGATTTTTAATCAAAGAGCCGGCAAACAAATCTGCAAAAGAAGGCTCACGCATTTCCACAAATTCACCATAACAGTTATCGACTAAAACAAGCACATCCGGTCGTTTTGCCCGCACGAAATTTGTTAATGCCTCTAATTTTTCAATAGTAAGGCTTTCGCGCCATGCATATCCCTTCGATCGTGTCATAAATACAGCTTTTACAGTTTTATCGCAAAGTGCTTTTTCGATTTCCGTTTCATCAGGCTTTCCTTCTCTTAGCGGAACCTCTTTATAGTTGATGCCAAATTCACGCAAGGAGCCACCCTCACCCGAAATCACATCCAAAAGTGTATCATACGGCGCGCCCGTAATGGATAAAAGTGTATCGCCCGGTCTTAAAACCGCAAATAACATAACCGCAAGTGTATGTGTGCCGGATACAAACTGTGGCCGTACAATTGCAGCTTCCGTGCCAAAGGTGTCAGCAAAAATAGAATCAAGCGTATCTCTTCCCAAATCATCGTAGCCATAACCCGTGGTCTCCGCAAAATGCGCTAAGCTTACTTTATGTGTGCGAAACGCCTGAAGTACCTTTGCTTGACATATGCTCTCATTTTTTTCAATCTCTGAAAAAAGCGAATTGATTTCAGCTTCGGCTTTTTCCGCTTCAACGATAACATGCGGATGTATGCCGAAATTCTCATACATAGCTTTCAATTCCCGTATACAACCTCCTGCGACAAAACCATTATTCCTTTTTCCAAAAGAACGTGCACCGTTTTTTCCATATCTTCTGTACAGAGAATCACAATCGCTTGCCCCTCAACACGTGTCACGGTTGCATACAAATATTCAATCGCAATATCTGCCTCATACAAAGCATCCATAACGGGAGTAAGTCCACCGGATTTATCCTCAAGGCGCACTGCAATAACATCTGAAAGTTTTGCAGCAATACCCTTTTCTCTGAGTGCTTCCGTTGCCTCTTTTGGGTTATTTGTAATCATGCGTAATATACCGAAATCCGTTGTGTCGGCAATGGAAAGTGCCTGAATGTTAATATTTTTTTCCGCGAGAATATGTGTAATTTTCGCCATCTGTCCATGCTTATTTTCTACAAAAACAGAAATTTGCTTTGTAAACATATCGCCACTCCCTTTCTAACGCAAAACGCGTTTATCAATAACATGCTTTGCCTTGCCTTCCGACCGCGGCAACGTACCCGGAGATACAAGCCGTACAGAGGCACTGATTCCCAAAACACTGTCAAGCTTGGCGCGAATTTTCCGTCCGATTTCCTCCATCGCGCGCACCTTATCCGAGAAAAACTGTTCCGATATTTCTACCTGAATTTCCATTGTATCTAAATTACCGATACGGTCAACCGTAATCATATAGTGCGGCGAGGTTTCCCCAATATCTAAAAGTACGCTTTCAATTTGGGATGGGAAAACATTAACCCCGCGTATAATAAGCATATCATCAGTTCTGCCGCTCGGCTTTGCCATGCGCACCATTGTTCTGCCGCACGCACAAGTTCCGTAGGTAAGGCGCGACACATCACGTGTACGATAGCGGAGAAGCGGCAAGGCTTCTTTATCAATGCAAGAGAAAACCAGCTCGCCGTTCACATCACCGCCAAGACTTTCTCCTGTTTCAGGGTCAATAATTTCGGGCACGAAGAAATCTTCCCACACATGCAGACCATTCTTCTCGCGACAATCCATTGAAACACCCGGCCCCATGATTTCGCTGAGTCCATATATATCATGCGCCTTAATTTGTAATCTCTCTTCAATTTCGGTGCGCATGTTTTCTGTCCACGGTTCAGCGCCAAAAACACCCGTTTTAAGTTTAAAATCTTTTAAATCAAGACCTGCTTTTTCTATCGTTTCTGCGATATATAAAGCGTAGGACGGCGTGCAACAAAGAACGGTTGTTCCAAAATCACGCATTAAATTTACTTGTCGCTCCGTGTTGCCTGTTGAAATCGGCACAACCGTGGCGCCGATATGTTCCGCGCCACCATGTGCGCCAAGTCCACCCGTGAAAAGGCCATACCCGTATGCAATTTGAACGACAGACTTCTTATCTGCACCCGCCATTGTGAGACAACGTGCTACCATTTCTGCCCAATTTTCCAAGTCTTTTTTTGTATAGCCAACAACAGTTTGCTTGCCCGTCGTTCCCGAGGAAGCATGTATGCGAACGACCTCCTCCATCGGTACTGCAAAAAGGCCAAAAGGGTACGTATCTCTTAAATCCTGTTTCGTAGTAAACGGCAGTTTTACAATGTCATCTATATTCTTTATATCACCCGGCAAAACACCAATTGCATCCATTTTCTTACGATAAAACGGAACATTTTCATAAACACGCTTTACCGTATTTCGCAGTTTTTCAGACTGTATCTTGTGTATTTCATCGCGTGACATCGTTTCTGCCGCTTTATCCCACATCATTTCTCCCATTTCTTATTCCTCTCCCTCATAGCCAAATTCAAATGCCTTGCAATTAATTTCTAAAAACTTGGAAGGAACTGTTTCACGAATTGCATTGATCCAACATGCCTTTGGTAAATCCATACATGAAGCAAGTGCACCAATCAAGACAACGTTGACTGCCTTTTCACTGCCGGCTTCTCTTGCTTTTTCAAGCGCAGACACTGCTTGCACATCCACACCTTTTTCATGGATTTTTTCGAGAATGTTTTCGGGATACCGCATTGCACCTGTAATAACGGGCATCGGGTCCGTACATTGACGACTGACTAAAAGCTTGCCTCCCATTTTAAGCATCGGCAAATAGCGGTATGCCTCAAGCTCCTCAAACGCCAAAACAATGTCGGCTTCCCCTTCTTCAATAATGGGTGAGTGTACTTTATCGCCAAACTTTACATAAGTAACAACACTTCCGCCGCGTTGCGCCATGCCATGTACCTCTGACACCTTTACATCGTATCCTTCGGAAACAGCAACACGTCCTAAAATTCGACTTGCTAAAAGCGTGCCTTGTCCTCCGACACCTGCTATCAAAATATTCATCTTTACTCCCCCTTTGTCAATGCATGAAACTTGCATACGGCAGCACAAAGTCCACAACCATTGCAAAGTGTTTCATCAATCACAACGCCGTCCTTAAAACTGATCGCGGGACAACCGATTTTCATACAAGCCTTACACTTCTTACACGCATCGTGGTCTACATGCATCTTACCCTCGTATTTCACGGATTTTAAAAGGGCGCAAGGGCGTTGTGCAATAATAACGGAGGGTTCCTCAGCCGCCACTTCCTCACGAACAACCTTTTCAAATCGTTCTACATCAAATGGGTCTGCAATCACAACACGGTCTATACCAACGGCATGACAGAGTGTTTCTAAATCCACCTGCCGCGTTTCCTCGCCCTTCAGCGTTTTACCCGTTGTGGGGTTATCTTGATGCCCCGTCATACCCGTAATGGAATTATCGAGAATAATCGTAGTCGACGTGCCTTTATTATATACCGTATTGATAAGGCCCGTAATGCCGGAATGCATAAAGGTGCTATCTCCAATGATGGCAACTGTTTTCGGGTCACGCCCGGCCGCCATTTCCATGCCATGCGCCATACCAATACCTGCGCCCATACAAATACATGTATCAATGGATGCAAGCGGTGCCATCGCACCAAGTGTGTAACAACCGATATCGCCTGTTACACGAAGACCAATTTTTTTGAGCACATAGTGCATACCACGATGCGGGCAACCCGGGCAAAGTACAGGCGGACGCACCGGGATTTCCTCATCAGCGCATACACATTCTGTTTTTTCTTTTCCTAAGATTTTATTTGCAATCATTTCAGCGGTAATTTCGCCGATAGACGGCATAATGGATTTTCCTTCCACTGCAATACCGAGTGCTTTTATATGTGTTTCCAAAATCGGATCCAGCTCTTCAATAACATACAATTTATCAACGCGAGCGGCAAAATCACGAATCAGTTTTTCAGGTAAAGGATTCACCATGCCAAGCTTTAAAAAGCTAGCCTCGGGTATTGCTTCTTTTGCATACGCGTAACCCGTACCCGCCGTAATGATGCCGATTTTTGTGTCTCCCCATTCTACGCGATTGAGGTCACAATTTTCTGCTAAAGCAGTCAAATTTTGCATGCGCTCTTCCACGGCAACGTGACGCTTTCTTGCCATAGCAGGCATCATAACATACTTCATGGCGTCCTTTTCATACGGAATCAGGTCTCTTTCCTCTCTTTCACCCAATTCAACTAAGCTTTGCGAATGTGCAATGCGCGTTGAAAGACGCATTAAAACAGGCGTATCATACTGCTCGCTGATTTCAAACGCTCTTTTCATATAGTCCTTACATTCGCCACTATCCGAAGGTTCTACCATCGGTATTTTTGCTGCGATTGCATAGTTCCTGCTATCCTGTTCATTTTGTGAGCTATGCATACCGGGGTCATCTGCAACACAAATAACAAGACCACCCCTAACGCCCGTATAACCAACGGTAAAAAGAGGGTCTGCCGCAACGTTCAAACCAACATGTTTCATGCACGCACAGCTTCGCGCACCTGCTACGGATGCACCAATTGCAACTTCAAGTGCCACCTTTTCATTCGGTGCCCACTCTGCATATATCTCATCATATTTTGCCGCAAACTCTGTAATTTCTGTACTCGGGGTTCCCGGATACGAGGAAAATACGCGCGCGCCTGCCTCATATGCGCCGCGCGCTATTGCAGCATTTCCAAGTAGTAATTCTTTCACTCTTCATTCAGCTCCTTTTGTTTTTTTTAAACTCATAAGTGGTGTAATGATCAAAGATACTCCCATCGCAATCACACCATAAATGGCTGCATGTCCAATTGCGACAGAAAAACTTTTGGTTACCGATTCCCAAATTATAAGCGCGCCAACAACAACTGTGCCGCTTAAAAGGCCGCACCATGCGCCTAATCTTGTAATCCGTTTGGAACAAACGCCCCATATAAAAGGTCCAATAAAGCAACCTGCAACAACACCCCAGGAAAATGACATAATATTCACAATAAATGAGATGTTGCTTACTGCAAATAAAAACGAAAGCGCAATAAATAAAAGGCAAAGCAATCTGGTTACATGCATTTGCTTCTTTTTATCATAGTTCTTTGCGAAAAGTGGCAACAAGTCCACCGAGATTGCAGAGGAACTACTAAGAACGATTGCCGAAAGTGTTGACATAGATGCCGACAATAGCAAAAGAAGCATCACCGCTAAAACAATCGTTGTAAAAAGATTCGTATCTCCGAGTGCCGTCATTAACGTGTTGGGCACGACATAATCATACCCGCCCGCGGGCATTTGATTGTTTAGGAAAATACGCCCAAGCGAGCCTGTAAAATATGCACCAACACCGATAAAAAGGCAGAAAAGTGTTGCGACAACCGTCGCCGTTTTAATTGATTTTTCATCACGAATTGCGTAGTATTTGCTAACCATTTGCGGCAGTCCCAGCGTACCGAAGCTTGTCAATAAAATGTTTGTTGCCAAAAATCTTGCTTGCGAGCCGCCAAAGGGATGTAAAAGATTCTTTCCGTCTGCTGCACCAAATGCTTGAAGTTTCTCTACCGCGCCACTGATACCGCCGACCGATGGATGTGTTACAAGAATCATTACCATCGAGATGACTCCCACAATCATAATGAGCCCTTGAATAAAGTCCGTTCTTGTGGATGCTACATAACCGCCAAGCACAAGATATATACTCGATAAAACAGCAATTAAAAGCATAATAACCCATACATCCACGTCGGGAAAAATTACATTAAACATTGAGCCAAGACCTTTATACACCGCCGCAGAATACGGAACTAAGAATATAAAGATAATCAATGCTGCATACACCTTCATAGATGTGCTATGAAAGCGCTTTTCAAAAAACTCGGGCATTGTTTTTGCATCTAATTTTTGTGTGAGTTTTCGTGTTCGTCCCGCAAGTAAAAGCCAGGAGAGTAAACATCCGAAAATTGCGTTTCCGACACCAATCCAGATTGACGAAAAGCCCATCTCCCATCCGTTTTGCCCTGCATATCCGACAAATATAACTGCCGAAAAATAGCTGGTCCCATAGGAAAAGGCCGTAAGCCACGGGCCAATCTTTCTGCCACCGAGTAAAAATCCCTCCACCGAATTTGCGCGTTTTGCACTGTATATGCCAACCAAAATCATTAAGGTCGCAAACATTATCAGTGCAATCATGGTAACAAGCTGTACGTGTGTGTTTCCTTCCATTCTTCTACCGTCCTTCCATTCTTCTTTCTGTGCTTTTCATACCCTCTACCGTACTTCCGTGATACTTTCTATTGCATTAAAGCGCTTCACCTTTCAGTTTCTCGCTTTGTGCACTGGTTATAAGCGCATCGATAACCTCGTCCATGTCTCCGTTTAAAAATGCATCAATTTTATAGATGGTGAGACCGATGCGGTGGTCACTTATGCGACCCTGCGGGAAATTGTAGGTGCGGATGCGTTCACTTCTATCACCTGTACCGACCTGACTTTTTCGTTCTTCCGCGATGGCATTATGTTGCTGTTGTTGCATAAGGTCATAGATACGGGAACGTAAAATTTTCATGCCTTTATCCTTGTTTTTATGTTGGCTCTTTTCATCCTGACAAGAGACTACAATACCGGTTGGCAAATGTGTAATACGTACAGCCGAATCCGTTGTATTAACGCACTGCCCGCCCGGACCGCCGGCACGAAAAACATCTATTTTTAAGTCATTTGGATTGATTTCGACCTCTACATCCTCCACTTCGGGCAACACCGCCACCGTTACAGTTGAGGTATGAATTCTGCCGCCAGACTCCGTTGCAGGAACACGCTGTACGCGGTGTACGCCACTTTCAAACTTAAGACGACTATACGCGCCTTGCCCTTCAATCATAAAGGAAATTTCCTTTACACCGCCAATATCTGTTATATTCGAGTTCAAAACCTCTATTTTCCAACGGCGTGCCTCCGCATACATCGTATACATGCGGTATAAATCTGCCGCGAAAAGTGCTGCTTCGTCACCTCCTGCGCCGCCACGAATTTCAACAATAACATTTTTATCATCGTTAGGATCTTTGGGTAAAAGCAATATTTTCAGTTCTTCCGAAAGCCTTTCGATTTGCTGCTCTGCCTCTTCTGTTTCTGCTTGCAGCATTTCACGAAATTCTTTGTCGGTTTCGCTTTCCATAAGTTCTGCCGCTTCATCAATCGTCTCGCGTGCCGCCTTATAGGCACGGTATTTTTCTACAATCGGCGAAATATCCGCATGTTCTTTACAAAGTTTGCGCCAAGTTTCTTGGTCGGCAATCACCAAAGGGTCACTGATTTTTTCACTCAATTCCGCGTGTCTATTCTCTATAAAGGATAATTTTTCAAACATTTTACTCTCCGTTTCCAATCTCATTTATTAACGATTTATTATACCACAAAAATTTTTATTTGTCAAACGAAAGATGTTCTTATATGTAGGTTTGTTTGTACGGTTGTCAATGATGGGTGACAACTCCACAAAAAAGAGTCAAGATGTATATTTTTTACTTGACATTTTGTTTCAAATCGACTATAATATATTAGAACGAGGTTTGGCGCAGTTTGGTAGCGTGCATGGTTTGGGACCATGAGGCCGTGGGTTCGAATCCCACAACCTCGACCAAAAAAGAGTAGGACTATCTCACTTTGAGTGAGATAGTCCTACTCTTTTTATAATATAATACAAATCAGTCCGCCGCTACCTTCGTTTATAATACGTTCTAACGTTTCACGAAGTTTTCCCTGTGCCGCCTCCGGCATTCTGCAAAGCTTATTATGTAATCCTTCGTTCACAAGTTCATGTAATGACTTGCCAAAAAGATTGGATTCCCAAATCTTTTTGGGGTCAACCTCAAATTCACTCAAAAGATACTGCACCAATTCCTCAGACTGTTTTTCCGTTCCTACAATCGGGCTTACTTCTGTTTCACTATACAAAATGAAGTGTTTGGGTTTCCACCTTCGGAAACATCATTTCTATACGAATTTTAACACACTTTTCGCTGCTTTCTTTCAATACAATTATTTGCTTTAGCATACTTTGTGCAACCTCTATTTCAAAAGATTTTCTTTTCCAAATATCATGTAATTCTACCTTGATTTTTTCTAATAGCTTCGTTTTGTCTATTGCATTTTTCTGTTCGATTGCAAGCGTTTTTTCCTTCTGCAATAATTTCTCCATTTGAACATGAAGCTTCCCTTTCATATCTATATACTCCGCTTTTTCCATAACACCCTCTGTGTAAAGGTCTAAAATTTTGTCTCCTTTTGCAGCAATTTTTTGTTTCTCTACTGAGATTTTATTGTATTCTTTTTTATAGTCAACATTGTTTGTGGTTACATCCCTGTAAATTGCTAAAAGTGCATCTATGTCAGCTTGGAAATTTTCGTTGTTACATAAAATTTTTTCACCGATTTTCATCAGAACTGCATCCAAATCTCTTGTATACAGGTTAGGCGATTTACAATCTTTTCTTCCCTTAGCAAGATAAATCTTGCAGCACCACCCTTCTTGCGGCACTTTTCTGTCTTTCCACATTTTTCGATAATAAAATGTACCATGTTCCTCACAGATTATTTTCCCGCTATACGGATATCGACTTTGTGTGGCCCCGCCTTTTTTACGATACTTTTCCTCACGCATTCGCAATACAGTGTTTGCCCGTTCCCAAAGTTCCTCGCTTACAATGGCAGGAATTTCACTATCTTTATAGAGTAGATGTTCCTCTGTCGGCAACTTAATACTTTTTTTATCGCAATAATTATTGCTTTCCGTAAGCCTCCCATGATAATATCCTTTATATTTCGGATTTGTAAGAATTGCCTTTAAAGTCCCTGGATTTAAGGCATCTCCTTTTTGATTTGTATACCCTTTTTCAGTTAGCAGTTTCGTTACAGACCGAAACCCGTATTTTCCCGTTGCGTACAGGTTAAAAAGGTCTCTCACAAATTCGGCTTGTTCCTCGTTTATTCGCAATTTACAGCCATTTTTTTCATAGCCATACAAATTATTTGTTCCGAGCACCTTCCCTCTTTCGTATGCCTGACGTATACCAAACTTGACGCGTTCGGATAACCTGCGCATCTCATCTTGCGCCAAGGACGCCATAATTGTCAATCGGAGTTCTGAATCCGTATACAAAGTATTTATATTATCGGATTGAAAGAAAACACCGACTCCGTGCTTTAAAAGCTCCCGCGTGTATTTTATACTGTCAAGTGTAGAACGGGAAAAGCGGCTGATCTCCTTTGTAAGAATTAGATCAAATTTTTCATTTTGTCCATCTTCAATCATCTGCAAAAACTGCTCCCGCTTATTCACGCTTGTGCCGCTTATACCTTCATCAATATATCCGCCGCCATATTCCCAATGCGGATTATTATGAATAAGTGTCTCGTAATAGCTTGTCTGATTTTCAAGCGAATTTAACTGCGCCTCTCTGTCGGTCGAAACTCTGGCATAAAACACAACTCTCAAATTAAGCTCATAGATACTTTTTCCTTCATCCAGCTCTCTTCTTATTTTTAATAAGTCCATACTATACCCTTCCCTATATGTAAACTCGTTTTTCCAGGTCATTTATTTTTCTGTAAAGGATTTCATGTGCTTTTTCATACATATATTGTGGTATAATTTGTTCTTTATAAAGATGTTCATTTAGGTTTTTCTGTTGTATAAAATGCGCAAGACTAAACACCGCATCCTTGTTGTACATTTTTTTGCCTCCTCTAAAATCATTTGTTCCATACTATGTTCAATGTACGGATTATATGCAAAAAAGATATATTCTTTTAAAGAACATATCTTTTTCTTTATGAGGATAAAACTAAAAGCGCACACACTTCCAAAACATTGAAGTGTGTGCGCTCATTATGATTCTACGGCTTTTTCTACTTATTCACCTTTTTGTTCGTAGAAATAATCCAGTGTTTCCTGTAAGGTTTTGTGTGAATTGGAAATAGCCCCATCAATTGTCTCTTTACCTGCTCTGATTTTTGAAGACATTGAAGTAATAACAGAATTTACATCTGTAGAACAGGGGTTTTCCATGATGGTTGTACCAAACTCATCTATGCCACGGTAGAAAGCATCTTTACCGGCCGGTTTTACACCATTGTTTGTTACCGCTTCCAAAGCACTCTTCATAATCGGATAGCCTGCCAATGTGGTTTCAGCAATCATCATCTGTGATTCTTCACCAAGATAATACTGGAGCCAATCCCAAGCAGCTTCTTTTTGTGCCTCCGGTGCTGCTTCAGCAATTACCCATACATTCGGAACATAAACACATGTACGCTCGCCATTCCAACCAATAGGCATAATCTGCGCATCGTAATTTAGGTCTGCATTAAAGCTGTTAATCACCGGCAAGCTGCTTGCTTGCGCAATAATCATTGCAAGGTTTCCTTCTGCAAAGAACGATTCAACTGTACCAGCTGCTGCAATTTCAGCTGCGTCCGGAACGAGACCATCTGCTACAGGCTGACGGTACGATTCCATTGCCTGCTTAATACGCGGGTCATTCAAATTGGAGTTTCTGTAGTCTTCCGAAAGCGGACTTACGCCATATGCCAGCATGAAGGGATACCAACCTTGTGTAATGTTGTTGGAATAGTAGATGCCATATACATCTGTTTTGCCGTCACCGTTGCGGTCAAATGTAAGTTTCTTTGCCATATCCAGCATTTCCTGCCATGTCCAATTTTCAGTAGGATATGCTACACCCTTCTCATCAAAAATATCTTTGTTGTAAAGAATAGCAATGGAGTTTGTAGCATGCGGGACACCCCAAAGATTACCGTTCAAATTTGTCAACGCACGAAGTGCTTTGTTATAAAGATTCTCGTCAATGTTTGCTGTAACTTTGTCGTTCAGATCCATAAGAGCGCCCTGCTCACCGAAAGACATTGCCTGTGCAGAGTCTGTAAAGAAAACAGGTGTAACATCATTGTTTGCCACAAGCTGCATCTTAACTTTCTGTGTAAAGTCACCCCATGCGCCTTCATCAGTTGTGATGTTATACTTGTCTTTACGTGCCTCTTTAAAATTATCCATAATACGGACGTCCGTCAAGCTGTCGCCACCCGGCATACCAATCAAAATATCGGTTTTACCATTTCCGCCTGACTTTCCTCCTCCGCAACCCGACAGCATAACAACTGTCAGAGCGCCTGCTAAAAGCATACTCCATTTTCTCTTCATCTTTTTTCTACAACTCCTTTTTTTATTTATCATAAAGCTCCTTAAAGAGCGTTATGCCATATGAAGAATTTACTCTTTCCTTATTATAGCAAAAACAGCATAGAATGTCAATATAAAAGCAAATTTTTAGTAAATTTTTATAAATTACCGTTTTTATTTCGTGTAAAAACAACGAAATACCGTGGAACTTTGTTGTATTCCATCGGTTAAATTTTTCTTAATTTATGCCACCTTCATTTTGTATACCAAATGCTCTGTTTCAACCTCGGCACGCAGCATATGTATGGAAGGTGCGCTGGCGCGCAAACGTACGCCGAATCTTCCGCCATGCTTTACGATTTCAGGTTCTTCCAAATGTAAATCATCAATATCAGGCGATACAATACCATACCCCGTCTCTTCCACTTCATGCAGCGCATATTCTAATTTATCGTACTTTCTCTTTGCTTCTGCGAGTTTTTGCATAACGGACATGAGCACTTCCTCGCCGCTTATCGACATCCCCGTTGCTTCGCTCAGCACTGTATAAAAAAGTTCCTTTGGCGCTGTTACCGAAAGTGTAATGTGTCCGTTTCCAAGATTGATATTCGTAGCTTGTGCATTTTCTACATATGAACAGTTTGCAAAACCTGCAAGCATTTTTTCAATATGACGTACTCGCGTTACGCCCTCCATGCTATTTTGAATAGCCTCTATAATACTTGTTTTAATCTTATGCTCTTCTGAAAGGCCATCTACAAAACCAGGCAGATGAATTGCAATTTCCGAAAGTGGAAATTCAAAAAGAACGCCTTCTATAATAACATTGACATCCTCTTCATCCATTTCGGCGCAGTTTAGCGGCAACACCGGCACACCATAATCTGCCTCCAGTTTTTCTTTTAATCGGCGACAGTTTTCGCTATGCGGCTCGGTGCTGTTTAAGATGACAATGAAAGGTTTCCCCATTTCCTTCAACTCCGATACAACCCGTTCTTCCGCGGCTACATAGTTTTCGCGTTCAATCTCTGTGATCGTGCCGTCTGTTGTTATTAAAAGTCCGATTGTGGAATGCTCACGAATCACCTTTTGTGTGCCTATCTCTGCCGCACGCGTGAACGGAATTTCTTCTGTATACCAAGGCGTTTTCACCATGCGTGCCGCACCGTCCTCCGCAGCGCCCAAGGCACCCTCCACAACATAACCGACACAGTCGATCATACGTACCTTACATCCTGCATTGTTTCCGAGTCTGATTTCCACTGCCTCATTCGGAATAAATTTTGGTTCGGTTGTCATGATCGTGCGGCCCGCTGCACTTTGCGGCAGTTCATCCTGTGCACGTTCCCGTCTGTGCTCGCCCTCAATATTGGGCAGCACCAGTAAATCCATGAATTTTTTTATGAATGTAGATTTACCTGTCCGCACCGGCCCTACAACGCCGATATAAATGTCTCCATCCGTTCTTTTTGCGATATCGCTGTATATGTTCATACAAGCCCTCCTGTTAAAATGTTTGTACATATATATGGAAGATTTGTACATTTTATGCTAAAAAGAAACTCTGCATTTTTTACTGCGGTAATTTATTTCATGTTTTGACACAGAATTAAATGTATAAAAATTTAAGAACATAAAATTTGTAAATAATCTTGCTTTTTTTTAATTTTTGCGATATAATTTGTAAGTTGGCAAACATGAAAGAAGAAAGGGTGCGAAACATGAGTAAGTTTTTAGACAGAATTATTGAAAGGGCAAAGACCGATAAAAAGACCATTGTCCTTGCGGAGGGTGGCGACATCCGCACAATCCGTGCAGCTTCCATGGCATTGGAAAAAGGGATATCTGACATCATTATTTTAGGAAATCCTGACGACATTCAAAAAATGGCAGACAGTGAAGGTCTTGATGTACGTGCAGCAAAAATTATCAATCCGCTCACAGCAGAAAATCTGCAAGACTTTGCGGATGCACTTTATGAAATGCGTAAAGCAAAGGGTATGACGCCTGAAAAAGCTTTGGAAACCGTAAAAAATGAACTGTATTACGGTGTAATGATGGTAAAGACAGGACTTGCGGACGGTATGGTTGCCGGCGCGGTAAACTCTACTTCCAACGTATTACGTCCTTGCCTTCAGATTTTGAAAACAGCACCGGGCACAAAGCTTGTATCCGCATTTTTTGTTATGGTGGTTCCGGATTGTGAATACGGCGAAAAGGGTGCATTTATTTTTGCAGACTCCGGCCTTAACGAAGACCCGGATGCGGAAGCCGTTTCCGAAATTGCAATTTCTTCTGCAAAATCTTTCGAAACACTGCTTGAAGCAGAACCAAAGGTTGCTATGCTTTCCTATTCAAGTTACGGCAGCGCAAAAAGTCATCTTGTTGATAAAATGCAGCTTGCAACAAAGCTTGCTAAAGAAAAAGCCCCTGACCTTGCACTGGATGGCGAACTGCAACTTGACGCTGCTATCGTGCCTGAAATCGGTCAGTCAAAAGCGCCGGGTAGCCCAATTGCAGGTTGTGCAAATGTTTTGGTGTTTCCTGATCTTAACGCCGGCAATATTGGCTATAAGCTGACACAACGCCTTGCAAAAGCCGAGGCATACGGCCCGATTACACAGGGTATTGCAAAACCTGTAAATGATTTAAGTCGTGGTTGCAGTGCTGAAGACATTGTGGGTGTTATTGCCATTACCTGTGTACAGGCTCAAAATCAATAAGAAAGGAATGTGAACGCTATGAAAATTCTTGTTATCAACGCAGGCAGTTCTTCGTTAAAATATCAATTCATCAATATGGATGACTTGTCTGTAATTGCAAAAGGTTTATGCGAGCGTATTGGAATCAATGGCTCACGTCTTAAGCACACGCCTGTCGACAAAGATACTGTTATTATAGAAAAGGATATGAAAAACCACACAGATGCAATCGGCATGGTCATTGACGCTTTAACGGATAAAGAACACGGCGTTATCAGCGACATGCAGGAAATTTCCGCAGTTGGTCATCGTGTTGTACACGGCGGTGAATTTTTCTCTGAATCCGTTGTAATTGACGAAGCTGTCAAAAAATCCATTGAAGATTGTATCGATCTTGCACCTTTACATAATCCGCCCAACCTCACCGGAATTTTGGCATGTGAGAAAGTGATTCCCCATGCAAAACAGGTTGCGGTATTTGACACAGCATTCCATCAGACTATGCCGCCCGAGGCATTTATGTATGCTGTTCCCTATTCCTACTACAAGGATTACAAAATTCGCCGCTATGGGTTCCATGGCACCTCCCACAAATATGTAACACAGCGTGCCGCCGCACTTTTAGGTAAACCCGTAGAGGAATTAAAGCTTATTACTCTCCACCTTGGCAATGGCTCAAGCCTTGCAGCCGTCAAATACGGAAAATCCGTAGATACTACAATGGGATTCACTCCGCTTGCGGGTATTCCTATGGGAACACGCAGTGGCGATATTGACCCCGCCATTTGTTCCTTTATTGCAGAAAAAGAAGGCATTGATGCAAAAGCTGTCACCAATATACTGAATAAAGAATCCGGTGTTTTTGGTATTTCAGGCATCAGCAGCGACTTCCGCGACCTTGAGGCAGAAGCAGCTACAAACGAGCGCGCACGTCTGGCTCTCGATATGTTCTCCTATAACCTCAAAAAACTGATTGGTCAATACATCGCTGCTATGAACGGCGTAGATGCCCTTGTCTTTACGGCAGGTATCGGTGAAAACAACGTAGCGTTGCGCAAGCAGATTTGCGAGGAACTTTCCTTCTTTGGTCTTATGATTGATGAAGAGAAAAATGCAAAACGTGGCATGGATTTGGATATAAGTGCACCGGGCGCAAAAATCAAAACACTGGTTATTCCCACAAATGAAGAACTCATGATTGCGCTGGATACTAAACGTCTTACCGAAGCACTCTAATTGAATAAAAATCAGTCAAACAGATTGTCGGCAGCTTTTGTCGGCAATCTGTTTTTTCGGTTGACTTTGGTGTTTTTCTATGGTAAAATAAAGAAAATAATGAAAAAGGATAAAATATGAAACAAAAAGTTGCTTTTTATACACTCGGATGCCGTGTCAATCAATACGAAACCGCTGCGATGGAATCTCTTTTTCGGGATGCAGACTATACCATTTCTGATTTCGAAGAATCAGCGGATATTTATGTTATAAACACTTGCACCGTTACTGCGGAAAGTGAGCGAAAATGCCGCCAAATTTTACGACGTGCAAAGAGTAAAAATCCCAATTCGATTGTGGTTGCCGTAGGTTGTATGGCACAATCGAACCGTGAAGTACTTGAGGCAATGCCTGAGGTGGATTTGATTTTAGGCGTGAATCGAAAGTCTGAAATTGTAGATGCGGTACGTTCTCTTGAAACCTCTGTTCGGTTGGATTTACCTTCAGAAATTCGTACATTTGAGGAAATGAGCGTAACGGATTTTTCAAATCGTGACCGTGCTTTTGTTAAAATTCAAGATGGCTGTGACCGTTTTTGCAGTTATTGTATTATTCCCCATGTGCGCGGTCGCGTGCGTAGCCGTGAACCTGAAAATATTATGCGTGAAATCTGCGCGCTCTCAAAACGCGGCTTTCGCGAAGTCGTTTTAACCGGCATTCATGTTGCCTCCTTCGGGCGTGGCACAGATGTGAATCTCGGTGAAATGATTCAGCGTGTTGCAGAAATTGATGCAATCGCTCGTATTCGGATAAGTTCAATTGATCCCACAGCATTTAATGCAGATTTTTTGCGTGTTATAAAAGATACTCCGAAGCTTTGCCCGCATTTTCATATTTCTTTGCAAAGTGGTTCCGATGCAATTTTAAAACGCATGAACCGTCGTTATACTGCGGCAGAGTATGCCGAGGTAGTGACAGCACTTCGTCAGATTCGGCCCGATGTTTCTGTAACAACTGATATTATTACAGGATTCCCCGGTGAAACGGATACATATTTTCAGGAAACAATGGATTTTGTCGAGGCTGTAAGTCTTTCGGGGATACACGTATTCCCCTATTCAGAAAGGCAGGGTACGCCCGCTGCAACGATGGACGGTGTTGTTCCAAAATCCGTAAGAGAAGTACGTGCGAGGAAACTGATTGAAAAGGCGGCGGAACTTCGCCACGCGTATGCTGCCTCCTTCGTCGGCACAGTACAGCCCGTACTGATTGAACACGGAAAATCCGAAGGCGGCTTTACCCCACATTTTTTGCGCGTTGCATTGCCTGAAAACCCCTTGTGCGAAGCGGGGCAAATTGTACCCGTTCAAATAGAAGATGTAAAAGGAGAAATTTTATATGGCTCTTTCAGTTCGTGATACAGTTGAAATTTTAGGTGTTTCTGTAGACAGGCGTTCTTTTTCTGACGCACTCAAAACTGCCTGTTCCTACCTTGAAAGTAACATCCCGCACGCTATTTATACACCAAATCCCGAAATTATTATGAAGGCGTATCGAGACGAGACATATGCTGCCGTTTTAAATCGTGCGGATATGGTTGTGCCTGACGGTATCGGTGTTGTATACGGTTCAAAAATGGTCGGCCGTCCTGTTACGGAGCGCGTTGCAGGCTTTGATTTATCTTGCGCCCTTTTATCTGAAGCGGCAAAAAGCGGTAAGCGTGTCTTTCTTTTTGGCGGAAAACCGGGCATTGCTGACCTTGCCGCAAAATCAATGACAGAAAAATATCCGGGACTTTTGATATGCGGAACGGCACATGGCTATGACCCCGATAAAAGCCATATTGCTTCCGAAATCCGCGCATGCTCCGCGGACATTGTGCTTGTATGCCTCGGTGCACCTGCGCAAGAGAGCTGGATTGATATTTACAAAGAAGAAACAGGCGCAAAAATTCTGATTGGTGCCGGCGGTAGTTTAGATGTTTTTGCCGGTACAGCAAAACGTGCACCCGCCATTTTCAGAAAACTAAATTTAGAATGGTTTTATCGCCTTTTATGCCAGCCGTCACGCATTGGTCGCATGATGGATTTGCCGCGATTTGCCTGGACAGTTTTTTTACACGGCAAACGACAAGACAAATAGAAAGGAACGAATCATTATGCTTATTGTTTTAGATGGTGTAGATGCCAGCGGCAAAGCGACACAAACTGCACTTTTATATGAATATTTGCAGAAAAAATGTGAAAATACCATGCAAATTACATTTCCAGACTATGAGAGTGATTCCTCCGCGCTTGTAAAAATGTATCTTGGCGGTGCATTCGGCACAGAAGCAGATGCAGTATCTCCATATGCCGCGTCATCGTTTTACGCCGTAGACAGATATGCTTCCTACAAGACAAAGTGGGCAGAATTTTTGCATGCAGGCGGTACGATTGTTTGCGACCGCTATGTCACATCAAATATGGTGCATCAAGCAGCAAAACTCTCTGATTTATCGGAAAAGGACGCATTTTTAGAATGGCTTGACGATTTTGAATACAAAAAACTCGCACTTCCGCGCCCTGATATTATTTTCTTTTTGGACATGCCACCACAATATGCTCTAAAGCTTATGCAGTCGCGTTCCAATAAAATGACGGGCAATGCCGAAAAAGATATTCACGAGCGTGATTCCGCGCACATTGAAAAAGCGTACAACTCCGCACTTTACGTTGCAAAAAAGTTTGGATGGCACATTATTCCTTGTGTGGAAAATGGCGAAATTTGCAGCATAGATAAAATTCACGCACGCATAGTAAACATTACGGAAGGTGTCATAAATGAACTTTCATCCCATTCAAATTGAGGATAAATTTCTTTTTGAGCAATACTATAAAGACAATGCAAGTATGGGCTCAGAGGTTTCTTTTGCAACACCCTACACATGGGCAAAAAGCTACAACATTGCAATATGCGAAAGCGATAATCTTCTATGTTTGCGTGGGCAAACAAACAAATCTCCGCTCTATTATTTGATGCCTGTTGGAACAGGAGATAAAATATCATTGATTCGCAAGCTTTACGCACTTTGTCAAGCTGAGAACCGTCCCTTTATGATGCAGGGCATTTATAAAGAAGATATAGAATTGATAAAAGCTGCCTTACCTGATGTTCCTCTTTCCTACCACGCATCGCGCGATGCTTCCGAGTATATCTACGAGGCGAGCTCTCTTGTATCCCTTGCAGGAAAAAAACTGCACGCAAAGCGCAATCATGTTAATGCATTCAAAAAAACCTATGCCTATCACACAGAAAAAATAAACGACAAAAATGTTGCAGATGCTGCTTCCTTTGTATTTGCACGCTGTAATTCCGATGAGGAAACAGTTGCTATGAAACGTTTCTTTGATGCGTATTTTTCACTGGATGTGATCGGGATGCTTTTATATGTTGACAACCAGATTGTTGCAGTCACGGCAGGTGAATTTTTAAATCCTGAAACCGCACTCATTCACCTTGAAAAGGCATCTACGGATTATACGGGTTCATATGCCGCCGTAAACCAGTTATTTATTGAGAAGTATTTTGTATCTGCAACGTATGTAAACCGTGAAGAGGATATGGGAATTGAAGGACTGCGCCGCGCAAAAATGTCTTATCGTCCTGCATTTTTACTGGACAAATACATGGTTTGGGAAGGGTAATTTTATGAATATTCGCTTCGTTTCCGAGGAAGATAAAGAAGAAATTCGCCACATTTGGCACTACTGTTTTGGTGATGGAGAAGCCTATGAGAATGCTTTTTTTACGCACGTCTACCACACCGAAAACACAATCGCTGCCTATGACGGCACAAAGCCTATTGGCGCTCTTCAGTTTTTTCCGAAAACAGTATATATCCACAGCATAGCGTATAGCGGTGCCTATATTGGCGGCATCAGCGTTATGCCGCAATATCGCACTATGGGTATTGCCTCTCAATTGGTGCATTTTGCGGAGGAAAAGCTACGCGAAACAGGTGTAAAAATTGCACTTTTGGTCCCTTTTAACTTCGAATTTTACAAAAAACTCGGCTATACTGCCGTAAGTGCTCTCTCGGAATATAGTGGTAAAATTGAGGATTTGCGTCCCTTTTCGCAAAAGTCCTTTGAAGTTTTGCCCGCCCCCTTGCCTACGGGCGATTCGTGGCGTGCTCTATTGGCAGGGCGGTCTCTTTATATGGACAGAACGCCTTCCGATGCCGCTGAAATCGAGAAGCTTTGTCCGTCTTCCTATTCCTTTGCACTACCAAAAAATGAAGGATATATATTTTATTCCCTTGAAAATGATACGTTCTTTGCAGAAGAATTTTTCTGTAAAGATGCTGCAGCAGCCGCAAAACTGATTGGCTTTATTTACGCACACCGCGCGCATTGCCATACATTTCGCATCCGTACGGCAGCAGATGGTTTTTTGCGGCAGTTTTTATGTGAAAAGTCTATTGCAGAAACAAGGTATCCACATGCAGTTGCACATCGTCTTTCCGAGGAAGTGCCTGCGTTTGGTGATTTGTTTTCGTCTTATATTAATATGTTGGGGTGGTTTTAATGATTTATTGCTTTTTGGCAGATGGTTTTGAAGAAATAGAGGCTATTGCACCAATTGACATATTGCGGCGCGCTTCTCTACCGATTTTAACAGTCGGTGTTACAGGGAAAACTGTGTGTGGCGCACATGGTATTTTGATGGAGACAGACATTACGATAGACGATGTTGAACCGGATAAAATGACCGCTATCATTCTTCCTGGCGGCATGCCCGGGACATCAAATTTAGAGGCAGATAAACGCGTTTCCAATCTAATTGATTTTGCAGCTAAGAACAATCTTTTACTCTGCGCCATCTGTGCTGCCCCGATGATTTTAGGAAAAAAAGGCTTGCTCTCCGGAAAAAAAGCAACCTGTTATCCCGGATTTGAGTCATATCTTACGGGTGCAGAGATTGGTGGTGCGATTAGCCATGATGCAAACATCATAACAGCGCGTGGCGCAGGTACTGCCCTCTCTTTCGGCTATACAATTTTAGAAGCACTTGGTGGAGATGCTGCCGCCATGCAAAGTGGTATGTGCTATGAATAAAGCTGAACTCCGAAAAAAAATTTTAGAAAAGCGGCGCATGGTTTCAAATCCCGCCACAGCCGCCTTGGTTTGTGAAAAAGCGTCTCGCCTCGATGCGTTCCAACGCGCCGAAAATATTTTTTTATATCTTGCAACGGGCAGTGAGTTATGTACAACAAGGCTTTTGTCGATTGCACGTCGCATGGGCAAAAAAATTCTACTTCCCCGTGTTTTGGATGGCGAAATAATGGAGGCCGCTCTTTTGGACGGGCAGGGCCTTCGGGAAGGCGCATTTCATATATGGGAGCCTGTCGGTCCCTCTGTAACCAATATCGATATTGCCTTTGTACCCGGCACGGTTTTTGACAAAAACCGAAATCGCATCGGCTATGGCAAAGGCTATTATGACAGATTTCTGCAAAAGCATAGCGGTATATACAAAGTCGGCCTTGCGTATGACTGTCAGGTAGTGGAAAATATTACGACAGATCCTACCGATATTCCGATGGATATCTTACTTACTGAAATGGGACGGTATGAATGAAAAAAACAATATCTTATATTCTACTTGCATTGATTGTAGTTTTGGCAATCTTTGTTCTGACAGACTATATCGGTTTACCGCAAAAAGAAGTTACTATACAAATCCCCGTCGGCAGTGGTGCTAATAAAATTGCAGATATTTTATGCGAAAATCACATTATTCATATAAAACCACTTTTTTTACGCTATATCCGAAATGATGCTATGCACCTGTCTGCAGGGTTACATACGTTTAAAACACACATGGGGTATAAAAACGCATTGTCTGAGTTAAAACGCATTGTCCCCTTATCGGAAGTTGTAAAGGTTACAATCCCCGAAGGATATGAAGCTCGCGAGATTGGTTCCTTGCTTGAAAAGGCAGAACTTTGTACGGCTACAGCATTTGCCAGGGCCTGCCAAAACGCACATACGCGATATGAGTTCTTGCCGAAGAATGGCAATATTGAAGGGTATCTGTTCCCTGCTACTTACGATTTTCCGAAGGGCGTTGATGCCGATGCGCTTGTTGACCTTATGGTAGACTCATTTTTAAAGAATATGATGACGGACGAAAACATTGCTCGCGCCGAATCGCTCTCTATGTCGTTTCATGATGTGTTAACGCTTGCCTCCATCATCGAGCGCGAAGCGGCACTTAGTGAAGAACGTGCCACTGTTTCTTCTGTTTTTCACAACCGCCTTAAAATTGGCATGCGACTTGAGTCCTGCGCGACCGTACAATATATCTTAGCGGAAAGAAAGCCTGTACTCTCAACAAAAGATACGAAAATTGATTCTCCCTATAACACGTATCTTGTAAGCGGTCTACCGCCCGCGCCAATTGCTTCCCCCGGTACGGCAAGCCTTGCCGCTGCCCTTTTCCCTGCCGAAACTGACTACCTTTTCTTTGTTGCAGACGGAAGTGGCGGACATACTTTCTCAAAAACGTACGATGAACATATTGCTGCACAAAACTAAAATTTACTCTGTCATTAAAAAAGGGACTGTTTAAAAAAGATTGAACCCCGCCCTGTCAAGTAGACAGTGTAAATAACAAAAATTTATGATATGCACTCCACAATTCTTGTGGGGTGTATATTTTTATGCTATCATTAACTCGTGATACTCCATTGGCGATAAACAACCAAGTTTTTCTTGATAGCGATTGTTGTTGTAATAGTAGATGTATTCTTCTACTGCTGTCTTAAGCTCCTCAAATGTATTAAATTTCCTTAAATAATACATTTCCGTTTTCAAAAATCCCCAAAAACTTTCCATTGGGCCGTTATCAATGCATTTACCTACCCGTGACATACTTTGTATCATATGTGCTTGTGCTAATTTGTTTTTAAATGTCGGACTCGTATATTGGAAGCCTCTGTCACTATGGAAAAGTGGCGTTGCTCCGGGATTTTTAGACACTGCAATATCAAATGTTTGAAACACGATTTCGTTATTGTTTCTGTGTCCGAATACAAATGAAACAATTCTCTTATCGCATAAATCAAGAATTGCACTCAAATATGCTTTTTGTTCATTCCCATATTTAAATTCTGTAACATCTGTCAGCCATTTTTGATTGATATGTTCTGCGTTAAACTCTCTGTTTAAAATATTTTCAGCAGCTTGTTCTTTGGGATTGCTTTTAGTACATGAGTTGCTTTGTCTTCGTATAACTGACGACAACCCCAATACACGCATTATTCTACGAATCCTTTTATGATTGTAATTGGTTTCATGCTCCCTGTTGATATGTATTTCCATTATTTTTGTTCCAAATACACCATTGTGCTTGTTGTACATATCTGTAATTTTTTCTGCTAATTGTTCGTTTTCTAATTGCCTTTTACTTGGTTTCCTTTTTAACCACTTGTAGTATGAGGAACGATTAATATTAAGCAAAGCACACAACCATTCAATTGGATATCCATACTGTGAATGACATTCTTTGATGGTTATGAAGTTGTTTTCTAATTTAACTCCGCTGAGCGTCGCCTCCTTTCTACCTCCTGCAATTTTTTTAGGACATTTATCTCCATTTCAAGCCGTTTTTTCTCTGCTTCCAAAATCTGATTTTGAGCTTTAAGACGGTCTACTTCTGTCAAATCTGATTCGGCTTTTGCTTTACCTCTACCATCAATTAAACCATCAATACCTTTTTGTTCATACTTGCGTACCCAAAGA
>JAZNUV010000002.1:0-49927 GCA_045592445.1 Clostridia bacterium
GCGGTGGCAAGGGAATGGTTGCCGTCTCCGACCGCGAGTAAAAACGGCGCTTCCCCTTCATGGCGTGCGGCAAAATCGTCTCCCAGTGATTCGATTGCCCGTTCCACGCGTGCCGTTTCCGTCGCATTGAGGCGATACCCCGCAATATGACCGCCGTTTTTCATCAGCGTAAAATCATAAAGCTTTTCACAATTTTCTATCTTGATGTTTTCGATTATTTTCTTTTCTCTGTCATCCGCCAAAAGCATGACATGCGGCAATTCCAGCGCCGCCCCTTCTCTGACGCGCATCCGCGGGGGAATCCGTTCCAAAACGGTGCCTTCCGTCGCACGGATCAGCGGTTTTGCACCTTTTTCGTAGTCATAGCACTCCAAATCCACTGCGCCAATCAGTCCGCGGCGCACTCTGCCGCCCGAAAGGGTACGTTCTATGTAGAAAAAGCTGTTCGGATATTCGACCATGTCGGGCAGATATTTCTCCATTGCCGCATGAATTTCTGAAATCCGTTTTGTTGAGTCCTCTTTTTCAAGATAAACCTCGGGGAGTGTCAGCCTGAGGGTTGAGGGCGCGTCCCCTACGAGTGTATCCACGCTTTCCCAATATTCCGGCTCGGACGTGTATTGGTCGCACGCCACTACGCTCCATTTTGTAAGGTCCACATTTTTCGGTAAGCAAATCTCTGTCGGTTTAAACATTTTTATCCTTCTTTCTCTAATTTCCATTGTCCTATGTTTCTGTATATTTTGGAGCTTGCCGGCTCGCCGATTTGGGTAAGATAGGGCGAATGTACCAGCGCGCCGTCCAAAAAGCATATGCCTGTGAAGGGAAGGTCACGCAAAAAGACCTCCTCAAAGCTTTTATACGCCGCCCGAATTGCCGCATCCTCCGTCGGATAGCCGAGCGAGGCAAGAACTTCGTTCATTTTCTCGGACTCATACCCGTCCTGCACCGCTTTTTCGGGTCCAAGAAGAAAGCCGTAGGTTAAGTCCTGCGAAAACAGGCATCCGCCTACATACAAATCAAAGCGCCCTTCCGAAAGCCGTGTTTGATACTCCTCAAAAGGAACCACATCCACTTTCACGCGAATACCGACTGCGCCGAGCATCTGGGCGCACGCTTCGGCATATTTTTTTCGATACTCGTTTTCTGCATTGACAAGAAGGCGCAGCGAAAGCTCGCTTGTACCGCCGTCCTCGGTCACCTTTTCCATCACGCCGTCCTTCTCGGCATAGCCATCCTCATATAAAAGCGATTTTGCCTTTTCCGCATCATACTGCTTTTTATCCGCCTCCGCACCGATATACAGGTATGAAGTAGGGGGGACGGGTACAGAAGTAGGTGTTCCATAGCCCAAAAAAGCATCATCAATGAGTTTTTGACGGTCAAGCGCATGCGAGATTGCGTAGCGTACGCGGTAGGATGCAAGGTGCGAATTTTTAAAGTTAAACCCTATATACTCATATTCTAAGGTCGGATACTTCGTAATTTCCATATTGCCGCCCGCCGAAAGCCCGCCAACGCTCCCGAGGGACGCGGTCACCGCCGTTACTTCGCCGATTTTGACCATATTCGCCTCGTCGGACACACGCTCCAAAAGCTTTACGGTGATTTCCTCCGTTTCGGGCATTTCCGAAAGCTTCCAGTTTGGATTGCGCGAAAGTGTCAGGCTTTTTTGCGGGATATACGCCGTCATTTTATACTGCCCCGTACCCACCATCTCGGTATCCAAATCCGAGCGGTGGCAGGGAATAATCGGGAAATCCAAAAGATTTAGCACCGTTACATGCGGTGCGCTAAGCACAATGTCAAAATGCAGCATATCCAAAACACGGACCTCGGTAATGTAGGAAAGGCGGTCAAAATAAATGCCCTCCTCGCCGATTTCCCGAATGGTGTTAATTGTATGTGCCACGTCCGTCGCCGTAAATGCCGCCCCGTCATGCCACATAATGCCGCTGTGCAGTGTGAAGGAAATCGTCTGCCTGTCCGCCGAGATGCTGCAGCTTTCGGCAAGATAGGGAACGGGGCGCATTTCTCTGTCCACATACACAAGACTGTCATACACAAGGTCATAGATTAAAACATTTGAATTTAATTTTGTTTTTAACGGGTGCAGGGATTGGGGCGCATGCATGGCAAGCGTAAAATTGGCATTTTTGCCCGCCGTACCTGCAGGACCACCCTCGCCTTCAGGCGTACAGCCACTCAAAAAAAGTACAAGAATTGTGAAAAGAACACCTATTTTTTTCAGCATGTTACGCCTCCCTCCTCCGTAAGACAGATAACAGCGGCAAAAAGTCCGCGTTTGCCGCCACTTGCACGGTGTGAGAAGAATGTATCCTTCTCGCACGCGGTGCATAAATCTGCCTTGATTATTTTTGTAACGCCCGCCGCACGCAAGGAGCCTTCCACTGCGGCAGCAAGGTCAATTTTATATTTTTCACCCGTTTTCTCAGCATATCCGTTTTGTTCGGGGAAAGCATGATAAAACGCCTCATACACAGGGGCGTCCACCAAAAAGCAACATTTGCCGATGCCCGGGCCGATTGCCGCACATACATTCTGCGGCTCTGTTCCGAATTCTGTCTGCATTTTTTGGACTGTTTTTTTCGCAATTTCAAGCACCGTGCCGCGCCAACCGCTATGGCAAATGCCGACTGCACGCGTGATGCTGTCATAAAATAAAACGGGCAGACAGTCCGCAAAATAGGCAAGCAGCGGCAGGTGGGGCGTACGGGTGACAAGTCCGTCCACACCAAAGGGGAAGCGCTCCCGCCAAACGCCCATGCCCGCATTTTTTTCATCCACACGAACGACCACGTCGGTATGCTCCTGCTTTGTGTACACGGTCTTTTCTGCACAAAATCCTGCCGCGCGGGCAAATCTTGCAAGATTTTCCCGCACATTTTGAGGCGTATCACCAACCGAAAGCCCTAAATTCAAGCTTGCAAGATGGTCCTTTGAAACGCCGCCCGCTCTTGTGGAAACTGCGCACAGTACGCCTTTTTCCGCGAACGGGCGATAAAAAGGGACCGCCCCCGCACAATATAAAAACGCCATTTTTATCTCCTATTTTATTTTCTCTGCAATTTCCATAAGCCGCCGCATTCTATGATTGATGCCCGACTTTGAAACACCGAGCATGTTGCCAAGCTCCGTCATCGTCGCCTCAGGCGATGCAAGCCGTGCCATTGCCGTTTCCTGGAGCGCAGGTAAAAGTGATTCAAACCTTCCGCTGTTTTGAAGTTTTGTAATCGCCTTTACTTGCTGCATGGCAGCGTCAATCGCCTTATCCATGTTCGCATTTTCGCAGTTTACCTTGCGGTTTACGCGGTTTCGCGTTTCCTTCATGATGCGTACATTCATAAGCTCCATATAGGATTTATGCGCACCGATTATATTCAAAACGTCACCGATTTCCTCGCTGTTTTTAAAATAGACAACATAGCTTGTCTTTCTCTTTACAGTTCGGGCGGTAATGTCAAACTCAGAAAAAACTGCCTCCAAATCGGAAGCTAATTGCGTAGAAGGCGTCGAAAATTCAAGATGATACTCCCGCTCAGGGTTTGTAATCGAACCGCCGCCCAAAAATGCGCCGCGCAAAAAAGCTCTGCGGCAGCACACATCTTCAAAATATGCTTTGGGGATGCGGCGCAGCATGCCGTTTTCGCCGTTTTCCTGCGCGGTGTCTTTTAAAATCCGTTGCACCGACGCGGTGTCACACACCGTTATGCCGTAGGCATTCCCGCCGCCCGCGCGGCTATGGTTTTTCAAAATCGTGCCTGAAAGCCCGAAAAATTGTTTCATTAGCGAAAAACAGCGCCGTGCCGTCGCCGTATTCTCGGTCGAGATTTTAAGGCACTGCACGTCCCCTTCGGTATACACCGTGCCGCCAAAGCAAATAATACCGCTAATTTCCGCTGCCGTACAACATTCTTTTTTGTTTTCTATGCGCAAAAGCTCACTTTTGATACCGGATGCAAACGACATGTTCTTCTCCTTCTATGATGGGATACGAAGCCCTTTTGTTTGGCATTCAGCGTGATATCTGTGCCGCAAAAACTCCATAATACATTCTGCAAGGCGCTCTGAATCATGCCGCGCCAGATTGCCTTCGCGGTTTGTAAGATTATCCGACAAAAGCGTAATGCCCGCACGTTCAATGCGCTCTCTATCCACAAAAACGGGCCCTACGCCGTCCTCGGCGTAGCGTTTTAGCACGCTTTCATCAATTTTGCCCGTGTTCACAACGCAATGCGAAATCAAACCTTCTCCCGCATGCTTTTGTATGGCCTCAATATGGTCAAAAACTGTATATCCTTCCGTTTCTCCCGGCTGTCCCATTACGTTTGCAACGTAAATTTTCGCGGCGGGGCTTTTTCGAATCGCGTCTGCCACGCCCTCCACCAAAAGATTCGGGATAATGCTGGTGTATAGACTGCCCGGGCCGAGCAGAATTGCGTCCGCATCTTCAATGCGCTCTAAAACCTCCGCTGTCGGGCGTACCCGCTCGGGCACCAGATGCACGCTTTCAATGCGGCAGTTGCGCGCAATTTTCACGTTCGGAATGCGGGATTCCCCCAGCACACGCGACCCGTCCGAAAACCGCGCATACATATAAATATCCTCTGTCGTTACAGGCAAAACGCGCCCTTTTATCGACAGAACCTCGCCCACGCGGCGAATGGCTTCCTCAAAGCTGCCAGAAATGCCATCCATGGCAGCAATAATCAGATTCCCGGCACTTTGCCCTTTCAGACTTCCGCTTTCAAAGCGATAGGAAAAAAGCGCTTCCATCGCGGGTTCTGCCGTAGCAAGCGCTACCAGGCAGTTTCTGAGATCGCCGGGCGGCAAAATGCCCATCTCTTTTCTGAGCTTGCCGCTGCCGCCGCCGTCATCTGCCATGGTGACGACGGCAGTCAGATTCTCCGTATAGTTTTTAAGGCCGCGCAACATTGTAGAAAGTCCCGTACCGCCGCCGATTGCAACAATATGCGGGTGAAACCGATTCATAAGTTAAATCCTCATCTATCTTTTTTACTATCTTATTCTTCGCTTTCGTTTTCTATGTTTGCCTCTTCCTCGGGGTCCTCATGCTCACAGCTTGCAAGCGATACCACCCGAACGCCCTCGTCAAGCCGCATAAGGCGTACACCCTGCGTATTTCTGCCGATACTGCTGATGCCTGTGGCAGGCAGGCGTATTATAATCCCCTCGGATGTAATGAGCATTAAATCGTCCGCATCTGTTACGGTTAAGATGCCGATTACGTTGCCCGTATTTTCTGTTATTTTGTAATTTCGGATACCGATACCGCCGCGCGTCTGAATTTTATAGGCGTCGAGCGTGGTGCGCTTGCCATAGCCTTTTTCGGTAACCGCCAAAAGCTCGGCATCATCGGGCGCGGTTGTCATACCGATGACATAATCCCCCGCGCGAAGGCGTACTGCACGTACACCGTGCGCCGTTCTGCCCATCGGGCGGACGTCCGTTTCGCGGAAGCGGATTGCCATACCATCATGCGTACCAATAATAATATTGTCGTTTCCATGCACAAGCGCAACGCGAATGAGCTCATCGTCCTCGGCAAGACCGATGGCGTTTAATCCGCCGCGGCGCGTGGTATTAAACTCGGAAACCAACGTCTTTTTAATCGTACCTTTTTGTGTTGCCATGATGAGTGCCGCAGTTTCATCTACGCCCTGCACGGGCAGAACGGTGGTGATGCGCTCATCATTTTGAATCGGCAGAAGGTTTACAATGGCTGTACCCTTTGCTTGCCGCCCCGCCTCAGGGATGCGGTAGCCCTTTAGGTGATAGACTCTGCCGCGGCTTGTAAAGAACAAAATGGTTGCATGTGTGGAGGCAGTGAAAATTGTTTCCACAAAGTCCTCCTCGCGCGTTTTAAGGGCGGAGATGCCGCGCCCGCCGCGTCTTTGACTGCGATAAGAAGATGCGGGCAGACGTTTTACATAGCCGAAATGCGTCAGCGTAAAGACACATTCCTCCTCCTCAATCATATCCTCATCGTCAATATCATCCACATTCGAGGTAATTTCTGTGCGGCGGTCATCGCCGTATTTATCGCGAATGACGCCAAGCTCCTCTTTGATAATGTCAAGGACCATCTTCTCACTTTCAAGGACCTTGGTAAAGTATGCAATCTTTTCCATAAGTTCCTTGTACTCGTTGTCAATTTTCTCGCGTTCGAGCCCCTGAAGGCGTGCCAGGCGCATATCCAAAATCGCCTGTGCCTGCACATCGGAAAGCCCAAAGCGCTCCATAAGGCGCGTTTTTGCGTCATTATAGCTTTCGCGAATGATGCGGATAATCTCGTCAATATTATCAAGCGCAATACGAAGTCCTTCTAAGATATGGGCGCGCGCCTCCGCTTTTTTCTTATCAAAAATTGTGCGGCGGCGAATTACCTCTTCCTGGAAGGTGATATAATGCTGCAGAATTTCTTTCAGGTTTAAAATCTTGGGTGTGCCGTCCACAATGGCAAGCATAATCGCGCCGAAGGTATCCTGCATCTGTGTGTTTTTATAAAGCTGATTTAAAACGATATTGCCGTTTGCATCGCGCTTGATTTCGATGACAATGCGCATACCGTCGCGGTCAGACTCGTCCCTCAAATCGGAAATGCCTTCAATTCGCTTATCCTTGACAAGCTCGGCAATTTTAGAGATAAGACGTGCTTTATTGACTTTATAGGGAAGCTCCGTTACAATAATGCGCTGCTTGCCGCCCGCCGTTTCCTCAACCTCGGCACGTGCGCGCATGATGATGTGGCCGCGCCCCGTCTGATACATACTGCGGATACCGCTGCGGCCGAGCACAAGGCCCGCCGTCGGGAAATCAGGCCCCTTTATATATTCCATCAAATCTTCAATGGAAAGCTCGGGATTGTCAATCAGTGCATCAATAGCGTCGATAACCTCGCCGAGGTTATGCGGCGGAATTTCCGTTGCCATACCGACTGCAATGCCCGAAGAACCGTTGACTAAAAGATTCGGAAAGCGGGATGGGATAACCTGGGGTTCCTTACGGCTTTCGTCAAAGTTTGGTGAGAAATCTACGGTTTCCTTTTCAATGTCCGCAACCATTTCGGCGGCAAGGCGTGACATTCTCGCTTCCGTATAACGATATGCCGCTGGGGGGTCACCATCAACGGAACCGAAGTTACCGTGCCCGTCAATCAGCGGATAACGAAGGGAAAAATCCTGTGCCAGGCGAACCAGGGCATCGTAAACGGATGCGTCACCGTGCGGATGATACCGACCTAATACGTCACCAACGGTGGTTGCACACTTTTTATACGGCTTTTCATGCGTAAAGCCGTCCTCGTTCATCGTATATAAAATACGGCGGTGAACAGGCTTTAAGCCGTCCCTGACATCGGGGAGGGCACGTCCTACAATAACACTCATCGAGTAGTCAATGTAGGACTTTTTCATTTCACTGCTGAGTTCTACGGGAATTATTTTCTGATTTTCTATGTTAAACATGCTCTATGCACCTTCCTTATATGTCCAGATTCTGCACGAATTTTGCATGGGTTTCGATGAATTCGCGCCTCGGCTCGACCTTGTCGCCCATCAAAATCGTAAAGACCTCATCTGCCTGTATGGCATCCTCTAAGGTAACCTGAAGCATGATGCGCGTTTCGGGATTCATAGTTGTTTCCCAAAGCTGGTCCGGGTTCATTTCACCAAGACCTTTATAGCGCTGGATGTTTGCGTCCGCGCCGATTTCGCGAAGTGCCACGCCAAGCTCTTCATCGTTATAGGCGTAGCGCTCATTTTTCCCTTTGGAAACCTTGTATAGGGGGGGTTGTGCGATATAGACGCGTCCGTGTTCAATAAGCGGGCGCATAAAGCGGAAAAAGAAGGTTAAAAGCAGGGTTCTGATGTGTGAGCCGTCAACGTCAGCATCAGCCATGATAATGACTTTGCCGTAGCGCACCTTATTGATATCAAACTCGTCGCCGATACCCGCGCCGATGGCGGTGATAACGGGCGTTAATTTATCGTTGCCGATTACCTTATCGAGTCTGCTTTTTTCAACGTTCAACATCTTGCCCCAAAGGGACAAAATCGCCTGGAACTTTCTGTCGCGCCCCTGCTTTGCGGAGCCGCCCGCACTATCACCCTCAACAATGTAAATTTCAGTGAAGGTGGTGTCACGCTCGGAGCAGTCGGCAAGCTTGCCGGGGAGTGCCATGGAATCAAGCCCCGTTTTCCGCCTTGCAAGCTCACGGGCACGGCGTGCCGCATCGCGCGCGCGGGAGGCAAGGAGTGCTTTATCTAAAATTGCGCGTGCCACTGCGGGATTTTCTTCTAAGAACGAGGTTAATTTATCGTTTATCATACCCTCGACAAGCGTTCGCATCTCGCTGTTGCCGAGCTTTGTTTTGGTCTGACCTTCAAACTGCGCTTCCTGCAGTTTTACGCTGATGATGGCAGTTAAGCCTTCGCGGACGTCCTCACCGCTTAAATTTTTATCTGCATCTTTTAGAATATTATATTTTCTGGCGTAATCGTTTAAAACCTTGGTAAGACCGCTCCGAAATCCTGTTTCGTGCATACCGCCTTCCGTCGTTTTAATATCGTTTGCAAAGCTTATAACCGTTTCGTTAAAGCTGTCGGTATACTGGAGTGCAATTTGTGCAGAGGAAGTTTCGCGGTTTTCTTCTATGTAAATTACATCTGTATGAATCGGCGTTTTGGACTTATTTAAGTATTCCACAAAGGAACGGATTCCGCCTTCGTAGTATAGCGAAACCTTTTGTTCCTGTTCACTTCTTTTATCCTCCAAGGTAATGCGAAGGCCGCCGTTTAGGAAAGCCTGCTCACGCATACGCTTATGCAGGACCTCAAAATCATAGACAAGCTCGTCAAAAATTTCGGGGTCAGGACTAAAGTGCACACGCGTGCCGTGCTTATCCGTCGGTCCGATTTTTGTGAGAGGGGACGTTACCGTGCCTCTTTCATATGTTTGGCGGTATTCTATACCGTCTGAATAAACAGTCGCCTCAAGGTTTTGGCTCAAAGCATTTACAACAGACGCACCCACGCCGTGCAAGCCGCCCGAAACTTTATATCCGCCGCCGCCGAACTTACCGCCCGCGTGCAATACGGTAAAGACAACCTCAATCGCAGGCAACCCCGTCTGCGGCTGGATGCTGACGGGGATACCGCGCCCGTCATCTTCAACCGTGATGGAATTATCCGCCTCAATCCCCACATAGATGTGACTGCAATACCCCGCAAGTGCCTCGTCAATGGAATTATCTACAATTTCGTAAACGAGATGATGAAGTCCCATCGAGGAGGTGGACCCGATATACATACCCGGCCGTTTCCGAACTGCCTCCAGTCCTTCCAGTACCTGTATTTGGCTACCGTCATATTTTTGTTCCTGCATACTTTTCTTCTCCTTATCTCTCCCGCAATTTCCGAGAGGCTATCGCATTGGCGCGTTTTTGTAATAACGACGCCGAAATACCTGAAATCAATATATTTTTATCTGTAATAATCATCGCGCGCGGCAAATCCCGCGCTGCATTGATTACCTTTTTTTCTTTTTCCGCTTTTTTCATAAATTCTTGTGTTACACTGCCGCTCGCCGTATTTTCAAGGTCTAAGATTGCAAGAATATCTTTTACGAAAACAGCTTCGTGCCCGCCTATATGGATATACATATTTCTCCGTCTCCCACCTCAAAAAACGTCGTTGTGCTGCGCACTGGGATTTTATCCGTCCCCGTAATCATGGTCTGCCGCCCATACATATTTTCAATTAAAAAGGCACGGCGGTTTTTATCCAGCTCGCCAAACACATCATCTAAAAGCAGAACCGGCGATTCGCCCGTTTCCTTTTCCAAAAGTGCGGCTTGCGCAACCTTCAATACAACTGCCACTGTTCTTTGCTGCCCCTGCGATGCATAGTCACGCGCGGGGCGGTCATTTATCAAAAACTGCATTTCATCTCTGTGCGGACCTGCCAGGGAAAGACCCATTGCAATTTCCGCTTCCCGCCGTTTTTCAAGCGTTTCCAAAATTGCCCTCTCCTGCAATCTGACATCCCCTTTTGCGGGAATGGACGGCGCATAACGGACAGAAAGCGTCTCTCCTTTTGCAATTTCCGCATGATATTTTTTACAAAGCGGGGCAAGCACATTGAAATAGAGCCTTCTGTATTCCATAATTTCCGCACCCCTTGCGGCAAGCTGCTCATTCCAAACGGATAAATCCGCTGCACTCGGTGCTTTTTTAAGGAGTGCGTTTTTTTGTTTTAAAATACGGGAATATTCATGTAAAGCACTATAATATGCGGGTTTTCTTGCACTGATTGCACTATCGAGAAATCTTCTTCTGCCCTCGGGCGCACCGCTTATCAGGTGCATCTCATCGGGGCTGAAAACCACAATCGGAAATTCCCCTAAAAGTTCGCTTGTTTTGGATAGCATGGCGCCGTTTAAGAGAATTTTCTTCTTTTTACTGCCATAAATGCGGATTTCACTGGTCATCCGGCGTTTATGTGCGGTAATTTTTGCGCCGACTCTGGTTTCATCCGCACCGAATTTTATCATCTCCGTATCCCGCGTGGTACGAAAGCTTTTTGCAGCGGTAAAAAGGTACACCGCCTCCAATAAATTCGTTTTTCCCTGCGCATTTTTCCCGTAAATATAATTGACACCTGCTGCAGGTTTAAAACTGAGTGCGTCGTAATTTCTGAAGTTTTGCAGTCTTACTTCATGTATAATCATGCTTCTCTCTCTTCGGAAGATAAAATTAAAATTGCAGTCTCATCCAATTGCACCACTTCGCCGCCGCGCAGCTTTCTGCCGCGACGAAATTCCGCCTCTCCGTTTACAAAGACGGCACCGTCCAAAATACAGTCCTTCGCCTCAGCGCCCGACATGCCGAAAACGGATTTCAGTGCCTGGTCAAGCTTTATATATTCGCCTCTAACATACAGTTTTTCTTCCATTTTTACGCCTCACTAATCCGAACGGGCAGTACCATAAAGAGAAAGTTATCCCCCTTTGCAGGGCGAATGATACAAGGGCTTTTGTTCGAATTAAATTCCATAATAATATCTTCACATTCGCAGTTTGCAAGCGCGTCATGCAAATACCGCTGGTTAAAGCCGATTCTTAATGATTCGGTTGTTTCTGCAATTTCGATTACGTCATGCGCTTTTCCGACGGCGGTTACACAGTCTATCGAAAGCGTATTTTCGGAAACGGTGATGATGACAGGGTTTCTGTATACATCCAGCGCAACAATCGGGTCTGCACGACCGACAGAGGACAAAATATCCTCCACCTTCAAACGAAGGCTTAACGTATGGTCTTTCGGCAAAATGCCTTTATAGTTAAAGTATTCCCCCGCAATCAGACGGGAAACCACTTTTTTGTTATCAAACGAGAATAAAAGATGCTTGTCCGTAAGGCGCAGCGATACGGGGGTATCTTCCTCAGGCAAAATGCGGCAAAGCTCGGAAAGTGCTTTTGCGGGCACAATAAATCCATAGCCGTCATCCTCTGTTTTGATATTTTCTTTTCGGATTGCCATGCGGAACCCATCCAGCGCAACAATACTGAAAACGCCATCCTCTATTTCAAAGAGTGCGCCTGTTAACATGGGTTTTTCATGCTTTACGGCAGCTGCAAAAATAGTCTGCCTTAGCATGGAACGCAAAAGGTCTGCCGAAATGGTTAAAACTGCATCGGTTTCTACAAAAGGCAGTTCAGGGAAGCTTTCAGGGTCAAGGCCCAATATATTATAAACCGCTTTTCCGCTTTGAATGGTAGTTTGATAGTTTTCCTTTACATGAATATCAATGGTGCCGGAAGGTAATTTTCTGATAATTTCAAAGAAAACACGGGCATCTCCCGTTACAAAAGCACCATCTTCCCGAATTTTCGCGGGGATGCGGCATTCAATACCAAGTTCCATATTATTTGCAGTTATAATGAGAGAATCTTCATCAGTACTAATTAAAAGTCCTTCTAAGATAGGAAGGTTACTTTTATTGGAGGCCGCTTTCATAACGGTGGAAACGGCATCTGAAAGCGTTTGTTTTTCGCAGGAGAAAATCATGTGTACTCATCCTTTCGTATGCGGGAAACCGCTTATAAATATAAATATATATAGTTTTTACAGTAGAAACGGTGGAAACTGTGAAAAACTTGAAGAATAGGCTTTAAAATGCGAAAAAAGCATGTGGAAAATTATCCCGCAATATCACGGCGCAATGTGGAAATATCCATATGAAAGCCTTCATCCTCTTGAATTAAATTTTCAACTTTTTTAATGCCGTGCATAATGGTTGTATGGTCTTTATCTAAAAATCTTGCAATCTTTAAAGTGGAAAGACCTAAAAGCTCGCGAATCAGATACATCGCAACCTGGCGCGGCAGGGACACTGTTTTTGTGCGCTTATTCCCCATAATTTCATGTTTGCCGATTTGATAGAATTTAGCACAGGCTTCTACAATGGAATCCTCCGTTACTTCAGGGGCGGAAGAAACATTATAGCTTTTAATTGCATCCAGCGCAACGGACGGCGTAATTTCTTTATTGATAAGACCGCGATATGCCACCACCCGATTAAAAACGCCTTCCAGCTCACGGATATTAGACGTAATTTTTTCTGCAATCAGCGTTAAAATTTCATCACTGACCTCGATGCCTTCATTTTGCGCTTTTTTCTGCAAAATCGCAACACGCGTCTCATAGTCGGGCGAATACAAATCGCCGATTACGCCCCATTCAAAGCGGGAACGAAGGCGTTCCTCCAGGGTTTTGATTTCCTTGGGCGGACGGTCACTTGTAATAATAATCTGTTTATTCGCGTCATAAAGCGTGTTAAAGGTGTGGAAAAATTCCTCTTCTGTAACCTTTTTGCCTGCGATAAACTGAATATCGTCAATCATAAGCACGTCAATCGAGCGGTATTTCTTTCGAAATTCCTCGTTTTTAGAGTCTTTAATGGAATTGATCAGTTCCGTCGTAAAGGTTTCTGCCGAAATATACATAACCTTGCGGTCAGGATTATTTTCAATAATAAAGTTGCCGATAGCATGTAAAAGGTGGGTTTTGCCAAGCCCCACTCCGCCGTATAAAAACAAAGGATTATAGGCAAGTGCGGGTGCTTCTGCGACCGCGAGAGATGCGGCGTGTGCAAAGCGGTTTGAGTTACCGACAACAAAGGTATCAAAGGTGTATTTGGGGTTTAGCGGCATGCCTAAATTTTTTGAGACAGGGGTTTCTGTTTTTTTCGGGGTTTCCTCCTCCCCGATATGTACAACTAAAGAGCAACGAATGTCAGCCGCTTCAAGCACTGCGTTTTGAATCAGGGATTTAAAGCGACGTTCCAGCATAGTTTTGCAGATTTCGTTCGGAACGCGTACATGGAGAAATCCGTTTTCTAAAGAGGCAGGCTCAGTAGGTAAAATCCAGGTTTTGTAGGTGACAGGATTAAGCTCATCCTCAATAAAGGGGAGCGCACTCTGCCAAATATTCAAAACTTCGCCGTTCATATGTAAAAAAGTCCTTTCTATTTTTAAAAAAAATCAATATTTTCCCGTGGAAAACCACATGGGGAAAACTGTGGATAAGTCGCATCTATATGAATAAATCACGGGTTATCCTGTGGATAACACTGTGGAAAAGTGTAAAACTTAAAAATTTATTGTGGAAAACTAATCATTTTTAAAATTTTAACTACCCTCATATTATACCAAAAATCAGGAAATATTGCAACACAAAAATAAAAAAAAGGCAGAAAAATTTCATGGTATTTTTGGGCACAAAGAAAGGCAAAAAAAGAGCAGATAGAATGTTTCACGTGAAACAATTTAAAAAATTTTCAGAAAAGTGTTTCACGTGAAACATTTTTGTGATATACTGTATAAAAACAAAAGAAAGGAGATTGCTATGGCAAAGATAATAGCCGTTGCAAATCAGAAAGGCGGCGTCGGAAAAACGACGACTTCTGTGAATTTGGCAGCTTGTCTTGCAAAAGCAGGAAAAAAAGTTCTCTTGATTGATATGGACCCGCAGGGGAATGCAACCAGCGGCCTCGGTGTAGACAATCGCAGTGTTGAAAAGAGCATTTATGATGTTTTAATCGGGGAAATGAATATAGAAGAAGTTATTCTGAAAACGGATTATCAAAGGCTTTACATATGCCCGTCAAGCATCGCGCTTTCAGGTGCGGAAATTGAACTTGTCAACATCATGGCAAGGGAGTATAGACTAAGAGAGGCACTTTCGGAAAAGAAAAAGGATTTCGATTATATTTTACTTGACTGTCCTCCATCCTTAGGGCTTGTAACGCTTAATGCCTTAACGGCGGCAAATTCCGTTTTAATGCCCATTCAATGTGAATATTACGCGCTGGAAGGGCTGAGTCAGCTTACCGCGACCATACGGCGGGTGAAAAAGCTTTTAAATCCGAATATTGAAATAGAAGGCGTTTTAATGACCATGTTCAGCGCACGCACAAACCTTGCCATTCAGGTGGTGGACGAGGTGAAAAAGTTTTTCCCGCAGAAGGTCTACAAGACCATTATTCCGCGGAATGTGCGCCTTTCTGAGGCACCGGGCTTTGGACAACCTGTCATTGTGTACGACCCTTCGAGCCGCGGCGCTGAAAGCTATACAGAGCTTGCCGCCGAGGTGCTTATGAATAATGAAGGAAAGGAAGAATAGAATGGTAAAAAGAGGGCTTGGGAAAGGGCTTGGTGCACTTTTTCCTGAAGAAGAAATTCTGCAGGCAGATTCGGACAGAGTGGTTTCTCTTCGGATTACGGAGGTCGAACCGAACGCTGCACAACCGAGAAAACAATTTTTGCCCCAGCAGCTTGAGGAGCTTGCTGCATCGGTTGCGGAACACGGCATCATTCAGCCGATTGTAGTGCAAAAAAATGAAAATGGCTTTTATACCATTATTGCGGGGGAGCGCCGCTGGCGTGCCGCAAAAATGGCAAAACTTACCGAAATTCCTGCAATTATTCGCACGTATGATGCGCAAACGGCAAGCGAAATTGCGCTCATTGAAAACCTACAACGCGAGAATTTAAATCCGATGGAAGAAGCCGAAGGGTATCGGAATTTAATGGATACATACAATTTAACGCAAGAGGAAATCAGCGAAAAAATTGGCAAAAGCCGTTCAGCAGTTGCCAATGCACTGCGGCTTTTATCCTTAAAGGAATCCATACGCGCACTGGTCAGAGACGGAAAAATCTCGGCAGGACATGCCCGCGCACTTCTTTCCGTACCGACGGAGGCACAGCGGATGGCGCTTGCGGAGCGCGTGATTGCGGAAGGGCTTTCTGTTCGTGCGCTGGAACAACTTTGTGCAACGGCAAAGAACACACCGCGCAAAAAACCGGTACGATATGAGGCGGAGCTGCGAGACCTCGAACAGTCTATGACGAAAAAAATCGGAGCACGTGTTCGCGTTGCGGGTGACAGTAAAAAAGGAAAAATTGAGATTGCATACAGCAGTAATGACGAATTAGAACGAATTATGGAATTTTTTGGAAAATAATTGACTTCCAAAATTGCGATTTAAGGTATGGAAAAGAGTTTCTAAATAAACTTATATTAAAAACGCCTAAAATTGAATACAGACGATTTTAGACGCATTTTAGAAAGAGAAGGAAAAATGAACATGAAAAAAACAAAGTTTTTTTGGATTTATACCATTATCTTGTTCACTGTGGCATTGGTTCTGATTTTACTGAGTCTTGCCATGACGGATTACAAAAAAGCAAACGAAAATTATGAAAGCCGTGTGCAAACGATGCAAGCCGAAACAGAGGCGCTGTATAAAACAAAGGAAGAACAAGCGGCAACGATTGCAGCACTTGAGGAAAAGAATCGCCAGCTTACGGAGAATGTGGAGAAAAATACCGCATCGATGGAAGCGTATGCAACGGCAGTAGAAAAAATTTATGAGGCAGACACCCTTTACAGTCAGGGTGAATATAGGAAGGCAAAAGAAGTGATTGAAAGCGTTGACAGAGAAATGCTGAAGGAAAGAATTGCAACGCGCTATGACTATGTAAAAGGAAAAATCGAAGCAAAGCTATAAAAGGAGATACAGAACATGTTAGACATTAAGAAAATCAGGACAGAGACGGAAGCGGTGAAGGCTGCCCTTGCCCGCAGAAAAGAAAATGTAGACATTGATGCAGTTTTAGAAGCGGACGAAAAACGCCGCGCATGCCTTTACGAGGTAGAGGCACTAAAGGCAAAGCAAAACGAGGTATCGAAAAAAATTCCGCAGATGAAAAAAGCGGGCGAGGATACAACGGAAATTTTTGCCCAGATGCGCAAGCTTTCCGAACGGATTAAGGCGCTTGACGGCGAAACACGCGAGGTTGAGGAAACCTTAAAAACAATGCTTTTATCCATTCCGAATTTACCGAATCCGACAGTGCCAGACGGTGAAACGGATGAGGACAATGTGGAAATCCGCCGCTTTGGCGAACCGACGGTGTTCCCCTTCGAGCCAAAACCGCATTGGGATTTGGGAGAAAATCTGGGCATTTTGGACTTTACGAGTGCCGCAAAAATCACGGGTGCACGCTTTACCGTGTATCGCGGGCTCGGAGCAAGACTGGAGCGCGCCATCATCAGCTATTTTCTGGATAAGCATACCTGTGAAAACGGCTATACGGAAATTCTGCCGCCGTATATGGTGCATAGAAACAGTATGGTCGGCACGGGACAGCTCCCGAAATTCGAAGAGGATGCCTTCAAGGTAACGGATACGGATTATTTTCTGATTCCGACTGCAGAGGTACCCGTTACAAACCTATATCGTGACATGATTTTAAATGGTGATGATTTGCCAATCTGCCATGCTGCATATTCTGCATGCTTTCGGGCAGAGGCGGGCAGTGCGGGGCGCGACACGCGCGGCCTTATTCGACAGCACCAGTTTAATAAGGTAGAGCTTGTAAAGTTTACAAAGCCCGAGGACTCTTATGCGGAGCTCGAAAAGCTGACATGTGACGCGGAAAGTGTATTAAAAGGGCTGGGTCTCCCCTATCGTGTTGTAAAAATCTGCGTAGGCGATTTAGGCTTTACGGCGGCACTGAAATACGATATTGAGGTTTGGATGCCGAGCTATGGGCGGTATGTAGAAATCTCCTCCTGCAGTAATTTTGAGGACTTTCAGGCACGGCGCGCGTCCATCCGCTACCGCGATGCGGAAGGCAAAACGCAGCTTGTGCACACCTTAAACGGGTCGGGCGTTGCCGTCGGCAGAACGGTTGCGGCGGTGCTTGAGAACTTCCAGCAGTCGGACGGCAGTGTTCTCATTCCCGAAGTGCTTCGCCCCTATATGGGAACGGATAAGATTGAGAAATGAAGCGTCGAATTTATATAGGCGTCGGTGCGGCAGTTTTATGTGCCGCACTCGGCGTTTTTATTGCATTTTTTAGTTCGCAAAAAAAAGCGGCGCCTGCCATGGCACCTGCATCGACGCCCGAACGATATGATACCGTTACGATTTCGGTAGCGGGAGACTGCACAATCGGCTCAGACCCGCGCTTTTCCTATGCGGGCGGCTTTCATGAAATGGCAGATACGCACGGCTATGCCTACTTTTTTTCGGGGGTAAGAGAGATTTTTTCGGAGGATGACATCACCTTTGTCAATTTGGAAGGCACGCTTACCAACGCGGAAAAAGCGGCAGAGAAAGCCTTTGCCTTTCGCGGCAAACCCGCCTATACGGAAATTTTGGAGGCGGGCAATATTGATGTGGTTTCACTCGCGAACAACCATAGCTACGATTTTTTGGAGGATGGATTTTCGGATACGAAGGAATCGCTTGACCGCGCGGGCATTGCATATGCGTACAGCACCAAAACGGCGCTTTTGTCGATAAAGGACGGGAACGCACGCGAGGTGGAGGAAAAAGCGGACGGTGTGCATATCGGGATTGCAGCCTTTTCCGTCTGGTACGATGACAGAACGGTACGCCAAAATATTGAAAAGGCGATTTTACAATTAAAAAATAAGGGTGCGGACCTCGTTTTTGTAAGCTTGCATTGGGGCATGGAAGGGGAAAACAAGCCGATTGCCACGCAAAAGGATATTGGCCGCTATGCTATTGACTGCGGTGCGGACGGCGTGTGGGGGCATCACCCGCATGTTCTGCAGGGGATTGAAACGTACAAGGGAAAAGAGATTGTATATAGCCTCGGGAATTTCTGCTTTGGCGGGAACCACAATCCGCGTGATAAGGACACGATGATATATCAGATGGAATTTGAAACAAAAAACGGGGAGCTGACGGGAAAATGGGAAAGCCGTATTCTGCCTGCAAGCATATCCTCGTCTGACGACAGAAATGACTACCGCCCCCGCCTTCTCGAGGGAGAGGCGGCAGAAAAAGTAAAAGAGCGTATCCGCTTATATTCGACATTCTAAAAAGAAGGGGAAAACAATGGGACAATTATTCGGGAGCACCCTAAAGGCGCTTTTGGTACTATTTATTTTTATTGGGATAGGCGTGTTTTTCGGGAAAAAGAAATTTTTGCCCGAAGGGAGCGAGGGCACGCTTTCAAAGCTTGAAACGTATCTTTTTTTGCCCGCACTTTCTTTGCGGACTTGTATCAATCACTGCAGAATGGAAAAAATAAGAGAGTATATTTCCTATTTCTCCGTATCGCTTGCGACGGTGTGCGTCCTCTTTATTCTCTCAAACCTTCTGGCAAAGAAATTTGCGCAAAAAGAGGGAGAACACGGCATTTACACCTACGCGCTGACAACCTCAAACATCGGCTATATGGGGCAGCCGCTGACCTTGGCGGTCTTTGGTGAGGAAATGCTTTTTAAGTATATCATTGCAGGGATACCGTTTAATCTTTATATTTATTCGCTCGGGCTATCCATGATGTCAGGCAAGCGCATCACATGGCGTTCGTTTATGACGCCCGTATTCTTTGCCACCTTTTTGGGAATTGCGCTCGGGCTTGGCGGCATTCAGATTCCGTCGGTACTGGACGACGTTTTAGAGGGTGCGGCAAACTGCATGTCTCCCCTCGCGATGCTGATTGCAGGGCTTTCAATTGCAAAATTACCCGTCGGCAAGCTTTTGGGCGGTGCGCGTGCGTATGTGGTATCAGCACTTCGCCTCATCGGCATTCCCGTCGCGACGGTTGCGGTTTTGGCACTATGCGGTGCCTCCCGCGAGATGATGCTTTTACTGCTTATTTTAACGGCAATGCCCATCGGCATGAACACAATCGTGTTCCCCGCCTCGGCAGGTGTCGACAGCACGGCGGGCGCAAAGCTTGTTTTAATTTCCAATGTTTTCAGTATGATAACCATTCCCGTTTTGTTTCTTCTGTTCGGTGCGATATTTCCCGCGTAGGGGATTTTTCAGTACTAAAAACAATTAAATTCAAGCAATACAAAGCCTGAAATGAGAGTTATCATTTCAGGCTTTTCTAATGCGGGCATATTAAATTTCTATTCTATGGTATCCATTTTATCTGACTTTTTCTACACCCAAAAGGTCGAGATGACGGCCGATATGGCGCATTAAAGCGTTTGTATAAACGCCCTCGTTTTCCTTCCAGAGTGTATAGAGCCGATCGCGGAATGTAAAGCTTCCGTCTGCATTCTTACGGCTTAAAATGAGACCGTAGGTAATATGAATAAGCTGACGTGCATCGTTCCAGTCAAAGTATTCGGGGAGCTGTGCGTCACTTACGCTGTCAAGCGGCGGAATTTTTGCAAGGTCCGTCGTAACGTGGTAATACTTTGTTGCTTCCTCAAACGCCTCAAGCGCGTAAGCGTGTACCTCGCGGTACAACTTCGGGTCGACCATCGCAACAACGCGCATGGCTTCGAGCCAGTTTGTACCCGCAGTCTTTACATGAAAAATGCCGCGCGTTTTCTCGCCGATAATCGGGAAAGTAGAAAACTTGTCCGACCCCGAATGAATGCTCAGCTTATAGCCGAAGTGGCGTGCCAGTTGGCTATGTACGGTCATTTCTGCCGTAAACTGCTCCAAATCACCAATATAATCAATTCCTTTTTGGAATTCACCGCAAAAACGGGGCGCCATTGTTTCAAAACGAACGCCGCGGCGAATCAGCTCATTCGCAACAAAGAAATGCTCTAAAGGCGTTGTGGGCGTCAGCGTTTCGTCAATGGAAATTTCAAAGTCTGCATTATACTTGCCGTCTTTGAAAAATTCTTCATAAATGGAGGTCGCAAACGTAATAGCCGCGCCGTATACCAAAACAATGCGACGGAGGGCGGCGGCGTCAAACGAAACCGTAATCCCCTCGCCTACATCAAAGGTCTTACCGAGGTAAAGACTTTCAATTTCCGCATCAGCGGTATAGGCTTTTTCGACCTCCTGGTCAGACATGGAGGCAACATCATTCCGAATATGGTCGGAGCAGTCGAGCGTAATCATGGTAAAACCAAGGTCTAAGGCGTAGCGGACATCTTCGGCTTTTTTCAGATGGTCACCGTCCGCGCCAAAGCCTTTTTCAAAACCGTCCCGAAACACAGCAAAGGAAGCGCAATCGAGAACATCCTCGTAGGTGCGATCCGTCAAAGTCAGCTCACGCATGGATTGCTGTGCCAGCACGGGATATGCGTCATACGATTTAAAAACTTCGATATGGCCGGGTGTTGCGATGCCGAGGCGATCGCCCACGCCAAAGCTCCTCTCCTTGCCCAAAACACGAATCGGCGCAGTAAACGGAAAGAGTTTGCGCAAAACAAGTGCATTTTCATGTGTAAGCGCGGCTTTTGTTGCAGCGGCGCCGTCTATGATGACAGACTCGCCCGAAAAGCCGACGTCACCCAAAGCATAGATGGACGTGATGCCGCCCTCTTCCGCCATAAAAACCTTGACATCGTTTACATTATGTACAGATTGTTCAAAAATTTTCATTTCGATTCTCCTTATAAAAGTGATTATGGATAGTATATCAAACGCCCGCGGAAAAGTCAATGCTTTTGCGGGCGTATTTGCTTATTTTACGCGTTTTGAAAAAGAGAAGCGCGGCAATAAAATTGCAAGAACAATACCGACTGCAATTGCCACCACAAGGTCAAAAATTACGGTGAGCAAAAACGTGGCAAAAAGGACGATAACCGTGTGCCAAGGCGACGTTTTAGCAAGGGCAATAAAGCGCCCGGCGCCGCACATGTTGTATGCCACATGGATTAAGATGGCAGCAATGGCGGGCATGGGAATGAGGGCGGCGTAGGGCATCAGGACCAGGAGTACAACCAAAAGCAAAAGCGCGTGCACAATCGCGGCGATGGGCGATTTGCCGCCATTTTTAACGTTTGCGGCGGTACGGGCAATTGCACCGGTTGCGGGGATGCCGCCAAAGAGTGCCGAACCGATATTGCCGAGCCCCTGCCCCAAAAGCTCGGCGGCGGGGCGGTGCTTTTTGCCAACCATGTCATCGGCTACAACGCAGGACAAAAGGGATTCGATTCCCGCCAAAAGAGCGATGGTAAAAGCGTCAGGCAACGCGGCGACAAGCCCTGCGCCCGAAAAATTCGGCAGACGAAATGCAGGAAATGCGCTGTCAATCGTATATAAATCCCCAATTGTATTTGCGGAGAGACCGCAAAGAGAAGTGAGGACGATGCCGACCGCAACCGCGGCAAGCGATGCGGGGAGTTTAGAAAGCTTTTTCGGCCATAAAAACAGAATGGCAAGGCAGACCGCACTGACCAAAACCGCCTCAAAGTTGACGGAAGAAAGATTATTCAGAAAAGCGGAAAGCTTTTCCATGGTTTCAATTGGCTTTTCTCCGCCTGCGTAGACGACACCGCAAAAGTCCTTCAGTTGCCCGACTACCAGCGTGACGGCGATACCCGCGGTAAAGCCCGTGGTGATGGAATCGGGGATATATTTTATGAGATTGCCGAGACGGCAGACGGCAAATAAAATCAAAAGAATACCTGCCAAAATAGTCGCCAGAGCAAGCCCGTCCGTGCCGCTTTTGGCAACAATGCCCGCAACTATGGTCGCAAATGCCGCCGTAGGGCCGGAAATCTGCACGCTGCTGCCGCCAAACAGGGCGGCGAGAAAGCCCGCGAAAATTGCCGTATATAGACCCGCTTCAGGCCGTACGCCCGAGGCGATGGCGAGTGCGATGGATAAGGGGAGTGCAATAATCGCAACAATTACGCCGGCAATCAGGTCTGAAACCGCACGTGTGTGGGAATACTGCTTTAAATCGTCCAAAATCATGGGTTTTAATTGGTTCATATCAAAAATCCTTTCATAAATTATACCATTTCAGTATAACATGAAATGTAAAAATCCGCAACTTGTTTTCCGTTATCCACATATTTTTTGTGCAAAATAGCATAAAAAATAAGAAAAAGCCTTGCTTTTTATAGAAGAAAAGAGTATAATAAAAGAGATTATATAGAAGGTGGAGAAGTATGTATAAGAAATTTATAAAACGTATTCTTGATCTTGTTTTGTCCACAATAGGAATTGTTGTGCTGGCAGTACCCATGCTTATCGTTGCCATACTTTTAAAAATAGATTCTCCCGGGCCGATACTCTTTAAGCAACGCAGAATCGGGTTACATAAAAAAGAGTTTACGCTGCTTAAATTTCGTTCTATGCCTGTTTCGGCGCCGAAAGATGTGGCTACACATCAGCTGGATGTGGAAGCTGTGCATATGACGAAGTTTCAAAAGACGATTCGGAAATATTCGATTGATGAATTGCCCCAGCTGTACAATATATGGATTGGCAGTTGCAGTGTAGTAGGGCCGCGCCCGGCACTTTGGAATCAATTTGACTTGATTGAAGAGCGCGATAAATACGGAGCTAATGATATCAAACCCGGTCTTACGGGGTGGGCGCAGATTAACGGAAGAGATGAACTTGAAATTGACGTGAAAGCCAGACTCGACGGCGAATACACAGAAAAACTGAGTTTTCTGTTTGATTGCAAATGTTTGTTTGGTACGGTTATATCGGTTCTGAAACATGATGGCGTCGTTGAAGGCGGAACCGGGAAAAGAAAGAAACATGGAGAAACGGAAATCATTGTAAAATAGGGGATACGATATGGCATTAAAACTCATGTACATAACAAACAGGCCGGAAATTGCCTCAATTGTTCAGGATACAGGGATTGACAGGGTCTTTATTGATATGGAATATATCGGTAAAGAGGAACGCCAACGAGGACGGAATACGGTAAAATCACATCATACAGTTGATGATATTATAAAAGTACGGTCGGTTTTGAATCAGACAGAGCTTTTGGTGCGCATCAATCCGATTCATGAAAAAGCCGGCGGATACATGGGTTCGAAGGAAGAGATTGAACGTGTAGTTCGGGCAGGGGCAGATGTTATCATGCTCCCCATGTTTAAAACGACACACGAGGTAAAACGTTTTGTTGACTATGTCGGGGGCAGAACAAAAGTCATGCTGCTTGCGGAAACAAAAGAAGCCGCAGAAAATATAGATGAAATATCCGCTATGCCGGGGATTGATGAAATTCATATCGGGCTCAATGATTTACATCTTGCCTATAAAAAAAGGTTTATGTTTGAACTTTTAAGCGATGGAACGGCGGACGAGATTTGCTCTAAAATCCGAAAAAACGGTGTCAGATACGGCATTGGCGGAATTGCACGGCTGGGGTATGGAATGCTTCCGGCAGAAAAGGTGATTGCAGAGCATTACAGATTGGGGTCCGAAACAGCAATTTTGTCACGCTCATTTTGTAACGCTGAGCATATGACGGATTTGAGTGAAATGAAGCAGCTGTTTGATACAGAAGTTAAAAAAATCCGTGCATATGAAGAGGTTGTTTCAAAATATTCTGAGGATGCATTTTTCAAAAATCATTTGGAAGTGGTTGAATGTGTCCGCAAAATCCTGAAAAAAATGTAAGGGCAAGGGTGACGATATGGAGAGGAAAATAAAAATATGTGCGCTGACGACCATATCAAAAACCATGGATTGGTTTATTACGGATTCCATGCGGAATCTCGCGGCGAATGGATATGAGATAACGCTTGTGTCAAATATGGAAGAAGGGTTTATAGCAAGGAATGAGGATTATGCAAAATGCATTTCTCTTCCCATGAGCCGAGGGGCAAGCGTTGGCGACATATTCAGAAGAACATATGCGCTTGTAAAACTTTTTAAAAAAGAAAAATATGATATTGTTTATTATACATCTCCGAATGTATCTTTGTATGCCTCTGTTGCGGGGTGGATTTCGAGAATCAAGAAAAGAGTATATAGCCAATGCGGGTTGCGATATGTTTCTTTCACGGGGGTAAAGCGTAAAATATTCAGAGTTGTGGAGAAACTGACTTGTCTCTTTTCTACGGAAATCCGCGCACAAAGCCCGATGAATATGCAATTTGCCATTGATGAAAGGCTGTGTGCGAAGAAAAAAATTTCGGTTGTGGGCATTGGCGGAACCATCGGCGTAAAATTGTCAGCTTGTGATGCGATTGATAAAATAAAAGTCAGAAATACATGCAGGGAAATTTACAATATCCCGAAAGATGCATTTGTTTACGGCTATGTGGGAAGAATCAATGCGGATAAAGGAATCAACGAGCTGATTTCGGCGTTTGAAACCGTTTGGAAAAGCAATGAAAATGCTTATCTTGTTTTGGTTGGCATGATTGATGACACAAATCCCATACAAAAGGAAAATATGGAACGTGCAAAACAGAACCCGCGCATTATTTTTACGGGCAATGTAGCATCAGATAAAGTGTACGAGTATATGGCGATGTTTGATGTTTTGACGCATCCGACATATCGGGAAGGGTTTGGTAAGGTTTTGCAGGAAGCGATGGGGATGTCTTTGCCGATTATCACTACCAATGTACCGGGCCCTTGCGAGGTTGTGGAAGATGGGATTTCAGGCACGCTTGTCGAGGCGAAAAACGCGGACGATTTGGCAAAAAAGATGCTTTTGTTGTATGAAGATGCGTCCCTCAGAAATGCTTTGGCGGATGGCGGGAGAAAAAGAGCCGAGAAATATTTTGACCGGCCGATTATGCTCCAAAACATTCTGGACGATATGAATGCAATTGTTGCAAAGGAATAAAAAGATGATAGTATGTGACGGCAATAAAAATTAGCCAATAAGATTAAAGGTTAAAGGGAGGCCTGAAAATGGAGCATAACCTTCCAAAGGTTCTGTCTATATCGCTGAGCACTTGGCGGGAGGGCAGCGGAATTCACACACAAACGGATTTATTTCAATTCTACAGTCCCGATAAAGTGGCACAAATCTATACAAAATCCGACCTGCCGAATACCCCGGTTTGTAATGCCTTTTTTAGGATTTCGGAAAATGAAATTATAAAAAGTGTTTTAAATAGGCGCCCCGTAGGGTGCCGTGTTAAAAACGGCGCAATTGCGGATGACAAAACAAAAAAAGCGATGCAGCAAGAGCAGGCACTGTACAAAAGGGCGCATAAGAAAAAATCCTGGAGTATGACCTTGGCAAGGGAGATTGTTTGGGGGCTTGGGAAGTGGAAAACAAAAGCGCTTGACACCTTTATTGCGGAGGAGGCCCCCGATGTTTATTTTGTACCCATATACCCCGTCGTGTTCATGGGCAAGTTGCAGCTGCACATTATAAAAAAATATCCGAGACCTTATGTTTGCTATCTCACAGACGACAACTATACATACAAGGCATGCGGGTACAATCCATTTGCCTATATTCATCGGTTCTTTTTACGCGGTGTTGTACGGAAACTAGCGAAAAACTGCACGCAAATGTTTACAATTACACAAATGGAGGCGGAGGAAACAGATCAATGTTTCGGTACCAAAAGTGTAGTGTTAACAAAGGGAATCGATTTTACGGACCGAACGTTTTATGATAAACCTTTATCAAATCCCATAAAAATGGTATATACGGGGAATTTACTCATCGGCAGGGCGGCTTCGCTTGTTGAAATTTCCAAAGCGATGGCTAAAATCAATGCAGACGGCGAGAAAGTGACCTTGGATATATATTCCGGAACAGCGCTCGACAAAAAGACCATGCAGTACCTAAATTCCAACGGATGCCATTTTAGAGGTCTTGTAGAAAAGGAGAAAGTAGACAAAATTCAGGCCGACGCAGATATTGTGATATTTGCCGAATCACTTGAGAAAAGACATAGGATGGACGCAAGGTTATCCTTTTCTACAAAATTAACTGACTATTTTAAAAACGGAAAATGCATTTTTGCAATCGGTGATAAAAATATAGCACCCATTCGGTACCTTAAAGATCATGACTGTGCGATTATTGTAAATGAATATGCAGAAATGAAGGACAAACTCAAAGACCTGGTTTTAAATCCCTCAAAAATAAAGGAATATGCGAAAAAAGCATACGAATGCGGAATGAAAAATCATAACAAAAAGGATATGGAAAGAATTTTTGTTGATGCTTTTGTATCTGCGGCAGGTGAAAAAGGGAGATAAAATGATAAATTTTGAAAAGAAGAAAGCCCAGGCAATTTTAAGGCTTGTGCAATGCGGAGTTTTAGAAGAACACGCTGAGATTTTAACGGATTGCCTTCTTGTGTCGGATTTATACGGCGTGACAAGTCACGGGCTAAACATGCTGGACGCGCATATTGAAAAAATCAAACAAGGTGGATATAATCTCTCCCCTAAAATGAAAGTGATACGACAAACCTCCTCTTTTGCAGTAGTTGACGGGGACAATGCACCGGGGCCTGTTTCGGCAATGTTTTGCACAAAGTATGGTATTGAAAAATGTAAGGATGCGGGCGTGTTTACCGTCTTTAGCCGAAACAATAACACCTTTGGTCCTGCGTTTTATTATTCCCTGCAAGCAGCAAAAATGGGCTGTATTGCTTTTGTGTGTTCCAATAGCCCCGCGCAAATGGCGCCATATGGCGGTGTTAGCAAAATGTTGGGAACAAATCCCTTTGCCGCGGTGATTCCCGTGCCGGACGGCGATCCGATTATAATTGATATGGCAACCAGTGCAGTGGCGAAATCGAAATTTAAAGAATATAAGCTGAAGGGAGAACCTTTGCCCGCCGGTTGGGCAACGGATTGCGAAGGGAATCCGACCTGCGACCCGGACAAAGCCTTAGGCGGACTTGTGTTACCGATGGCAGGATTTAAAGGATATGCAATTTCAATGCTGATTGATATTATGGCGGGCGCATTGTCGGGTGCGGCATATCTGAACCATGTAGGGCGTTTTTACAACCAAAACGGGGAAAATATGAATGTTGGATATTACATGACGTTTATAAATCCGTATGTGGTTTTCGGAGATACATATGATAAAATGATAGCACAGTATGTAAAAGAGGTAAGAAACAGTAAGCCGCTTTCCGGAAGTGAAATTTCGCTCCCGGGAGATGACAGAATAAAAAGAAAAAAGATGAATGAAAACGATTAGCATATGGTGAGGGACGCGATCAATGAAGGTATTGCAAATCAATGCTACATATGGATACAAAAGCACCGGGCTTATTATGAAAGACATTGGGGATATGCTGACTCAGTCAGGCAAGCAGGCTTATTTTGCATATCAATCCGCAAAGGGGCCGGTTCAAAATGGTTTTGTTGTCGGAAACAAGCTTGATTGGAAGGCCCACGCCCTTTTATGCCGTTTAATTGGGAGGCAAGGCTACTATTCGAAACGCCCCACAAAAAAGTTTTTAAAGACGCTGGATAAACTTGCGCCGGATGTGGTGCATCTACATAATTTGCACAGTAATTTTATTCACCTGAACCTGTTGCTTGCTCATCTTGCAAAAAAAGATATTCCCACTGTGATAACAATGCATGATTGCTGGTATTTTACAGGGAAATGTTTTCATTTTGCAGATGTTTTATGTGATAAATTTGAAAAGGATTGCAAAAAGTGCCCCAAGCGGATGAGCCCGCCGGCGAGTGTGTTTTTCGACAGGGCAAGCTCTGTGCTGCGGGAGAGAAAAAAACATCTCGAAGCCATTCCAAGGCTTAGGATTGTGGGATGCAGTCAGTGGATATGCCAGCAGGCAAAAAGAGGGATTATGAAGAACCTCAACGTCTGCACAGTCCATAACGGAGTAGATACAAGTGTTTTTTATCCGCGCGACAAGCAGGAAAGCAAAAAAATTTTCGGGCTGGAAAACAAATTTGTTATTATGGGGATGGCAAACAAGTGGCTGAACCCGCATAACAAACTCTTTTTTGAAGCGATGTTGGAGAAGGTGGATAAAAATTCCAAAATTCTGCTGGTTGGGTGTAACGGGACGCAGATGAAAGACCTGGAAAAGTATAAGGACAAAATTCTGGCAACGGGCTTTGTGCATGACAGGACCCTGTTATCCGAATATTATAGTGCGGCAGATGTGTTTGTGAATGTGACGCACGCGGACACCTTGCCGACTGTGAACATGGAGAGCATCTTGTGCAATACGCCCGTGGTTACCTATGATAGTTGCGGAAGCCCTGAGGTTGTGCCGGAAGGCTGCGGATATGTTGTGGAGGAAGATGATTACGAAAAACTGATACAAAGAATTTTAGAGATTCGGGATGGAAAAAGTTTTGCATGCGGGGAAATCGGGCGTGCAAAATTTGATAAAAAACAATGTTACAGAAAATATTTGGATATTTATAGAGAACTTACAAAAAAAGAGGATATAAAATGATTTTATATATAGCGGTTGCAGTATGGCCGATTTTTACATATTGGATGTATGCGGACCATTGCAATAGAATAAAAAGAGAGCCGGAAAATTTCAATTTTTATATAGCCATAACGCTGCTTCCGATGTTTCTTTTGCTTGCATTCCGAAACCCTTCACTAGGCGCGGACACGACAATGTATTTAAATAATTTTAATTATGTTCGGCATGCGCCATTAAGAGAAGTGCTTGAAGAAACCCGTATGGAGACCGGATATATTATTTTTGTTAAACTAATCGGGCATATTACAGACAGCTCTCTTGTATATCAGATTATATGCGTAACCATATATTATATCGGGTTTTTTACGTTTGCAAAACGGATTGAAAAAAAGGACGTATTCTGGTTCGTATATTTTGTAACCACACTTGGATTCTTTTTCTTTATGTTTACCGGGGTCAGACAGTGCCTTGCAATTTCGATTTGCTTGTTTTCATATAAGTATTGCCAGGATCGCAAATTATTCCGATTCTTGCTGTGCATGGTGCTGGCGTATTTTTTCCATAAAAGTTCAATTCTGTTTTTGCCGGTATATTGGATTGCCGGGAGAAAAGTTTCCATATACAGTGTAGCTATATATGGCATATGTGTGTGGGTTGCTTCCAATTATCTTTTAACCATACAAAATTTCTTTAATGAGCAGCTGGAATACAATTATGGCATTGAGGCTGCAGGAGGCGGGACAATCTTTTTGTTTGTTATGCTTCTTTTAACTATTTTTTCTGTTTTGATGGTATATTATAAGCAGGAAATGGATCATCAGATTGTGAAGCAATTGGTAAATATAAATTTTATTACACTTTCCTTTTGGTTCATCCGATTGCAGACAAGAGTGGCAGAACGACCCAGCTATTATTTTTTAGTTTTCTCATGTGCATTATTTGCCCATGGACTGAATTTGTTAAAAGACAGAAAGGAAAGAATTCTGCTTACTTATTTGATTATGGCTTTTTCGATGTTATTGTTTTTATATCGTTTAAGCACAAATAATGCAAGTCTGGTTCCATATCAATTCTATTAAAAGAGGGGAAAGGCAATGGAGAAAAAAATCAGCATCATAATTCCGATATATAACACATCAAAATATTTAGACAGATGTATAAATTCCGTTATAAATCAAACGTATACCCATATAGAGATTATACTGGTGGACGACGGCTCGACGGACGGTTCTTCTGCAATTTGCGATGAATTTGCCCTGAAGGATAACAGAATCAAGGTTATCCATAAAGAAAACGGCGGACTTTCGGATGCAAGAAATGCAGGCCTTGATGTTGCAAGCGGAGAATATGTCGGCTTTTTGGATAGTGACGACTACGTATCACCGGAGATGTATGAGAAGCTGATACATAGAATAGAAAAGACGGGGTGCGACATTGCAAATGCCATGTATGTGCGGGTGGATGAAAAGGGAGAAATAACTCCTTCGCGCGTTACGCACACCGAGGATTGCGAAATCACCGCCGAGGAATTTTTACGCGAACTCATGCTGCACACAGGCGACGTTAGCGTTTGTACAAAGCTTTTTAAAAGAGAAATTTTTGATTTTGTGCGGTTTCAGACAGGAAAGCTGAATGAGGATTTATTGTTTATTTTAGATGTGCTTTGCCATGTGTCAAAAATAGCTTTTTCGGGACAAGTCGGATACTTTTATTTTTCGAGGAGCGACAGTGTAAGCAGTGGATACGGAAAAGCAGTTGTAGATATGGTCGAAAACGCGGTCTTAGCAAAAAGGATAGTGGACGAAAGATATCCGTCCCTTAAAAAACAGACTGAGAGATTTTGCCTGTATCAGCACATGGCATACCTTTTACTGGTGCCAAAGCAGGACGCCAAACGGGAAAACAAGGTATATGCGAGCGCGCTTGCCTATATCCGAAAAAATGCACACAAAAGCTTTTTTAACAAAGATTTAACCGTAAAAAATAAAATGACAATTATGATGCAAACAATCGCACCGAAATCCATGGCGAAATTCTATCAAAAAAGAGAGAAAAGGAAATGAAAATTGCATTTTTTTCAAACTTTTTAAACCATCATCAGCTTCCTATCTGCCAATCTTTTAGCGGAATGGAAGGCGTGGAATTTAAATTTGTCGCTTGCGAGAAGATTCCGAAGGACAGGCTGGCAATGGGATATGAGGATATGAACATGCAGTATCCTTTTGTGGTAAGGGCTTACGAGGATGAAAAGCAGGCATATGAAATTGCAGAGCAGTATGACGCGGTGATTTTCGGCGCGTGTGATACAAAATACATAGCCGCCCGAATGGCCAAAGGCAAAGTAAGCTTTCGCTTTTGCGAACGAGCACTGAAAAAAGGAACCTGGCGCCGCTTTATCCCAAGAACCAGAAGAAAAATATACGAGGGGTATACAAGATATAAAAATCAGCCGCTTTATATTTTAGGGTCGGGGTCGTATGTGGCGCACGATTTGGCACTTTGTGGATTTCATAGCGAAAAATGCTTCAAATGGGGATATTTCCCGAAAATAGAAGAAAAAGACTTACAGAAAATATTTGAGCTGAAAAATCAAAACAAAGTGCCGGAAATTTTATACGCGGGCAGGCTATTGCCGCTAAAGCATGTTATGGACACGGTTCGGGCGGTTCATACGCTAAAAAAACAAAATATAGGCGTGCACTTTACCATAATTGGTGACGGGGAGTGCAAAAGCGAAATAGAAAGATACATAAAGCGAAACAGGCTTGAAAATGAAATAACCATTCTTCCGTTTATGCCGACCGATGCAGTGAGGGCATATATGGACAGTGCGGATATATTTGTCTTTGGAAGTAATTTTTATGAAGGCTGGGGAGCCGTTGTAAATGAGGCGATGAACAGCGCTTGCGCTGTGGTTATAAGTCATGCTGTCGGAAGCGCAAAATTTTTGATTCACGATGGAAAAAACGGATATGTGTATAGGTTTTCTGATATTTCAGAGCTGACAAAAAAAGTAAAACGGCTTGTGACCGATAAAGCGTTACGGCAAGCCTTTGGCGCTGAGGCATACAAAACGATAAGCTCAGAATGGACTGCAAAGGTTGCCGCAGACAGGTTTTTACGGCTTTACCACGCGATTGAAAACGGCGAAGAGGACGGCACTTTATATACAACAGGGCCTTGCAGCAGAGCCAATACGTGATTTTTGCATGGAGGGAAGTATATGCGTGAAATCTTAGTTGTTGTCCCTGACACAAATGTGGGCGGGATTACCACGTCTGTATATAATTTTGTGGGTGAACTTTGCAAAAGAGGGAACAGGGTTACTTTTTTAGATTTTTCTGCACATAAAATCAATCAAAATATACATTCTAAGGCGAAACAAATTTTTCTGAAAAAGAGGGCATGTTACTGGAAGATTGGGAAAAGCGACGTTATGCAAGCACAGGGCATCAAAAAGATGCTGTTAATGCTTTTGGGAGTATTAAAAAAGCTTACAAATCAAAGCGGATTGTGGAATAAACTGATTTTTCAGAAGCTTGGGGATACGTATGATGTGGCGGTGGCGTTTCGGCAATGCGCACCATGCTATTCTTTTGTACTGGATAAGGTAAAGGCAACAAAAAAGATAGGATTTGTTCATGGCGATGTAGATTTTATGGGGGATATATCATCCTGGCAACCGTTCATGGCAAGATTTGATAAAATAGCGTACGTATCGGACACGGTAAAAAAACATTTTATAAAAAAATATCCGAAACTTTCAATAAATGCCATAACCATATACAATATGTTTGATTATGAGAATATAAGAAGAAAGGCAGACATGCCAAACCCCGTAGCGTTTGATTTTTCGAAAAAAAATATTGTTACCGTTGCAAGGATAGACAATTCATCCAAGCAGATAGACTGGATTGTACATATATGCGCGATTTTGAAAGAAAAATTGGGGAATCAATTTCATTGGTATGTTCTCGGTGACGGGCCTGATATGGATGCGGTTTGTGCGGCATCCCGCAAGATGGATGTGGATGATGTACTAACCCTTGTGGGGGAAGTTAAAAATCCATATGCCATTTTAAAAGAGGCGTATTTAGGTGTGTTAACCTCCCGCACAGAGGGGTATTGCATGACAGTCATTGAAACACTGTTCCTGGGAATTCCGATGGTAAATACACGGTTTGAATCCGTAAAGGAGCAAATGACAGACGGTGTCGAGGGAATCGTGGCAGACTTATGTATTGAGCATGTTGCAAGCGCAATTATGGATATGGCAGAGAATAAAGACGGCATTTATGACAACTGCAAAACCGCGCTTAGGGGGCGGGAGTTTAATAATGATATGGCGTATGCGCAATTTATGGAGAGCATTTGTGAAATGTAGGGAGTGAGAAAAATACCTAGAATCAGTGTAATTGTCCCCGTGTATAATGCAAAAAGAACGCTTGGCGAATGTATTGAGTCCGTTTTGCAACAAACATATCGAGATATTGAGCTTATCCTGGTAGATGACGGCTCCGCCGATGAAAGCGGTGAAATTTGTGATACATATGCAAAAAAGGACAGACGGATAAAGGTAATCCATAAAGAAAACGGGGGCGTTTCTTCTGCGAGGAATATGGGCATTGAAAAAGCAGAGGGTGAATATATTTGCTTTATTGATTCAGATGACTATATAGAGGCAGAAACGCTTGCGGCCGCCAAGAAAAGTATATCCGACACAAATCCGGATTTGTTTATTTGGGGCATGGTATATGACTACTTCGGCAAGGAGGGGCTTATAAAATCAGTAAACGCCCCGGATAACAAGGCACTTGCGTTTGAGAAGCCCGATATAAATTTATGGATGAAAGCCTTTTCGGAAATCAATATGGCATCCCCTTGCAATAAACTTTATAAAAAAAGTCTTGTAAAGAAGAATCATGTACAATTTGATACAGCTTGTGTCTTTTATGAAGACTTAAAATTTAATTTGGATTATTGTAGACATGTACAATCCGTAGTTTCAATTGAAAATGGACTTTATCATTACAGGCAGACGGACATTCCGCAAATAAGCAAACGAAAATTCGGGGAAATTTTTATAAATTCCGATAAAGTATATGATTCGCTGGCCCCATACATAAATGAAACAAAGTGTAAGAAAACAATTTTTGACAATATAGCGGCACAGACCTATTATCAGGAAATGTGTGCCCACGTATGGCAGAAAAAAGACACGGCAGAGGTTATGAAAGCACTTTTTGCCAATCCAAGGTATAAATGCATCTTAAAAAGAATAAAAAAAGGAAAAAAAATCAGCACATTATGGATGCTTTGCAGGATAAGGGCATATAAGATTGCAGGATTTGTTGCGAAAAAAATTTGTAAATAAATGAGGAGAGCATATGAAGCCTTTAATAAGTGTGATTATCCCGATTTATAAGGTAGAAAAATATATTCATGATTGCATTGACTCGGTTTTAGCTCAAACATATACCCATTTGGAAATTATATTGGTAGATGACGGCTCGCCTGACAGATGCCCCGAAATCTGTGATGCATATGCAAAAAAGGATAGCAGAATTAAGGTGATCCATAAAGAAAACGGCGGGCTTTCGGATGCAAGAAATGCGGGCCTTACGATTGCAACAGGCGAATATATTGGATTTGTGGATTCGGATGACCAAATTTCGCCCGACATGTATCAGACGCTTTTGGATACGGCATGGAAAGAAAACGCCGAAATTTGCGTATGTCAGTTTTTATACATAAATGAATTCGGGTACGAAATCAATAAAGAGAAAAGAATTTTTTCGGACAATTGTCTTGTGTTAAGCGGAAAAGAGTGTTTAATCGATAATTATTTTACAGATAACGGCTGGTGTACAGTGCCGGTCTCGAACAAGCTATACAAAGCAGAAATTTGGGAAACGCTGCGTTTTGAAAAAGGGAAAATCCATGAAGATGAGTTTGCTTTTCACAAAATAATGCTGCAATGCAACCGCGTTGCAATCATCAGTAAAATGCTTTACGGGTATAGAAAAAACAGCAGCAGTATTATGGCAAACCGAAATTTTAAGTCGTATGCAAATGCGGCAGAGGCTTTTTGCATAAGGGGTATGGATTGCCTTGAGATTCTGGACAAAAAATGGCATACTGCGAATGTCAGCATCGTATGCCGTGATTATAAAAAAGCAGGACAATTGTGCCAGAGTGGACAAGACAGGGCAAGTTGTGATAAAATAAAAAACAGCATCATTCAATATATAAATGCCGTATATAGGGCAGGAAAAATCTCGCTTTCCAATGCAGGCAGAGCATATGGAGAAATCAAATTTCCGAAAATATATAAGCTTATAAAAAAACCTTTTTTGAAAGCAAAGGGGTTAAAAAGGTGGCTTTGTCTTAAGAAACAGATAAAGAGATCTGATATTGTGCTGTTAAACACCATTACCCACGGCAATCTGGGGGACCAGGCGATTGTTCTATCGGAAATACAAATGATGAATGAAATTTTTCCCAATGCCCGCATCTGCGAATTGAAAGGGGACCAGGTCATTCGTCATTTAAAAAGACTGGTGAAAGTGTTACCTCAAAATAAGCCAATCTTCATTCATGGCGGAGGATATATCGGCAGCATTTGGGAGCACGAAGAAATCAGGGCAAGAAAAATGGTTCAGGCATTTTCAAACCATAGATTGATTTTTCTTCCGCAAACAGTTACATTTGATATGCAAAGCGAGGCAGGGAGACAATTTTTTGAGGAATCGAAAAAGATTTACACGGCACATAAAAATCTGACGATTTTTGTCAGAGAGCAGAAAAGCCTTGACTTTATGGGAAAGAATATGCCCGATGTGGATTGCCGTTTGGTGCCCGATATCGTGTTGTCCTATAGAGCGAATGTTGAAAAAAAAGAAAGGAACGGGGTGCTTCTTTGCCTGCGCTCCGACATTGAAAAATCCTTAGTGGAAACCGATTTGCAAAGGATACTTGCGAGCGTGAATCAAAAATATTCAAAAGATGCCATGGTATTCACCGACACTGTGGTCGAGCATGATGTTTCGGCTTCTGAAAGACAAGAGGCGGTTAGGAATAAGCTGCAGCAGTTTGGGGAGGCAGAGCTTATCATTACCGACCGATTACATGGCATGATTTTTGCATTTTTGGCCAAAACCCCCTGTATTGCTATGGGCAATATAAACGGCAAGGTCGGGGCGGTTTATCAATGGTTTAGCGACTGCCCGTACGTGAAGTATATTGACAGCGCGGACGACTTGCCCGACGCCCTAAAGGCTTTGGAAAACATAAGCGCGGACGATATGCGCTACACCATGGATGGTGACAAGTTTGCTTCGCTTAAAGCAATAATCCGAGAAGAGATGAAGGGTTTGTTATGAAAAATCGAGTTATAATTGATAAAATTCATATCACGAAAAACAGGATTATATACGGATATCAAGTGGAGGGAGATTGGGTAGAAGCATTTAACCTTGACCAGAATTTCTTTATAGAATATAATGTGGATATTTCGGATTTACCGCAGGCTGTGGCAATCGTTCCGCTCTTGGCAAATCTTCTGCCGATGTCGTGGGTATATGATGCCGAGATAGTTTGCGATAGCTGTGATAAGGCGTTTTATGAAAGCATACCCCATATCAAACAGGGATATATAAATATGTATCCTTCTGTTCAATTTGGCGGAAAGCTGACTTGTGACAGGATTGAAGAGACCCATGCCCCGGGCACAGGGAAATCGGGTGCGTTTTTCTCCGGAGGTGTGGATGCCTTTCATACTTTGATTTCCCACGAAAAGGAAAAGCCAGCTTTAATCACGCTTTGGGGAGCCGATGTGAAGCTGGACGATACAGAGGGATGGGGAAAAGTTTCATCCCATATAGAAGGTGTGGCGGAAAGCTTCGGGCTTGATTTTATAAAGGTTAAAAGCAGTTTCAGATTGTTTTTAAAAGAACAAGTGCTTGACAAAAAAGTAGAGAAAAGCAAAGATATGTGGTGGCACGGATTTCATCACGGAATCGGGATCATTTGCCATGCCGCCCCGATTTGCTACATGCTTGGGATAAAAGCGCTTTACATTGCTTCGTCATTCCACATCAGCCAAAAGGGACAGTATACTTGCGCGTCTGACCCGACAATTGATAACTTTGTAAAATTTGTGGACGCCGATGTAGTGCACGATGGCTATGAATTTACAAGACAGAATAAAATCGAGGATATCACGCAGTTTTCAAAGAGGACAGGGAAAAAAATTCAACTCAGAGTATGCTGGGTGGCACCGGGCGGGACAAATTGCTGCAGTTGCGAAAAATGCTTTAGAACGATTATGGGCATATATGCGCAAGGGTGCAATCCGCATGACTTCGGGTTTGATTATACCGAAAAGGATTTAAAAATTTGTGTAAAAAAAATTCGTTGCAGTGGAGATAAACTGAGAGGGGAACTGCGATATGGGCCCATACAGACAGCCATGCGAAAGAATATCAGAAAAAAAGACCTTCCAAAATCATTAAGATGGTTTTATACGATATCACCTGCCAAGATATGGGAAATTCCTTTGCCGGTCATTTTTCTTAAAAAGGTAAAAAATAAAATGAAAGCGTTGATGCAGAATGCAAAAAAATAAGACAATCGTAAATGTAATATGCAGTGTACTGGTACTTGTGACAAATATTGTCATAAGTTTTTGGCTGTCTCCGTTTATCATTAAAAACATAGGGGTAGAAGCGAACGGATTTATTTCGCTTGCCAACAATTTCACATCCTATGCAAATTTAATGGTTGCGGCACTCAACAGTATGGCTGCAAGATTTATTACAATTGCATATGTACAAGGGGACTATAAAAAAGCAAACCTATACTATAACTCTGTATTTTGGGGGAACTGGATTATTGTAGGCGTTTTGCTGATCCCAGCATTTTATTTGATTATGAAGCTGGAAAGCTTTGTAAATGTTCCCGCAGATATTCTTTTTGATGTAAAGCTTTTGTTTGCATTTGTTTTTGCGAATTTCTTTATTCAAACGGGTTTGCCGAACTGGGATTGCGGAACATATGTAAGCAACCGTCTTGACAGGGCATATGTGCCGAGCATGGTATTCGGTGTTTTGCGCGCGGTCATCCTGGTTTTAATCCTCACATTGTTTACACCCAAGGTGTGGTACATCGGATTTGTAAATATTGTGATTATGATGGCAGGTTGTGTGGTAGGATGGTATAACACAAAAAAGCTGACCCCGCATCTTCATGTGTTCTTAAATCCAAAAAAAGCCGTCTGCTCCTTTCGGGCAATTCAGGATTTGGTTGGTTCCGGAATTTGGGATTCGATTTCGAGCGTTGGAATCATGCTTTTAAATGGGCTTGATTTAATCATTTGCAATCTATTTATCGGGGCTACAGAAATGGGAATATTATCGCTTTCAAAAACATTGCCCAATTTATTGCAGCAATTGTCAGCCTCTATATGCAATGCTTTTGGCCCGGAGCTTGTGATTAACTACGCTGCTGAAGATAAAGATAAGTTGCTTCGCGGCATAAAACGTTCAATGAAGATAACCTCTATTTTTCTAACGGTGCCTTTGGTCGGCGTTGTTGTAATGAGCGTTGATTTTTATAAGCTGTGGGTGCCGTCACAAAATGCAACCCTGCTCGCGACTTTGACGATTGTTACCTGTGCAGGACGTGCCTTTACCAGTGGAATTCAGATTCTTTTTAAGGTCTTTTCTACAGTCAATAAGGTGAAATTAAATGCGACACTTACCATGCTGAGCGGAGCAGTGTCTACGATAGTCGTTTTTATTCTTTTAAAGAAAACAAACCTGGGTGTATATGCAATTGCGGGCGTTAGCGTTTTGGTAAACCTTGTCCGAAACATGGTATATACTGTACCTTTTGCCGCAAAATACTTAGGGATGAAAAAAACACAGTTTTTCCCTCAAGTATTTACTTGTATTACAAGCACACTGCTTTTGACAGCGGTCGGATTTTTTATAAAAGGCTTCTTTACAATTGATTCGTGGACAGACTTTTTTGGCGTGGCGATTTTAATGGGAACCCTTTTCTTTGCCATTAGTATTTTTGTGTTCCTTAAGAAAGCCGATCGGACAATACTTTTTGAAAAAATCAAAGGGAAAGTGAAAAGAAGGGTATAAAACAGTTGCAAATTTGAGTGAAAACAAATAAAAATAACTGATAGAAATGAAATGGGGGAAGAAAATGTCTCTGTTTGAAAACAAAACTCTACTGATCACCGGCGGAACCGGTTCGTTTGGAAATGCTGTACTGAACAGATTTTTGGAGACGGATATTGGGGAAATACGCGTTTTCTCGCGTGACGAGAAAAAGCAAGACGACATGCGGCACGATATCGCCGCAAGATTCCCCGCCAAGGCGGACAAGGTCAATTTCTTTATTGGGGATGTGCGGGAAATAGGAAGCATTGAAAATGCAATGCATGGCGTAGACTATATATTCCATGCTGCGGCATTAAAGCAAGTCCCGTCTTGCGAATTTTTCCCGATTGAAGCGGTGAAAACGAACGTTCTCGGCACGGAAAATGTATTGACAGCGGCAATTCATGCGGGGGTAAAACGCGTAATCTGTCTTTCCACGGACAAGGCGGCATATCCGGTAAACGCAATGGGAACGTCGAAGGCAATGATGGAAAAAGTTGTTGTGGCAAAATCCCGAACGGTATCTTCCGATAAAATGAAAATCTGTTGCACGCGGTACGGGAATGTTATGTGCTCGCGCGGGTCGGTCATTCCGCTTTGGATAGACCAGATTCGGGCGGGAAAGCCGATTACCATTACAGAACCTTCGATGACACGCTTTATTATGTCGCTTGACGAGGCGGTAGACCTTGTCTTATTCGCGTTTGAGCATGGAACAAACGGCGATATACTTGTTCAAAAAGCACCGGCTTGTACCATTGAAACGTTGGCCAAAGCTGTGATAGAACTGTTTAAGCCGGAAACGGAGATTAAGGTTATCGGTATTCGCCACGGGGAAAAACTGTATGAAACACTTCTTACCAATGAAGAATGTGCAAACGCAATAGATATGGGTGATTTTTATCGCGTTCCTTCGGATAATCGCGGGCTCAACTATGATAAATATTTCAGGGATGGTGACGTAAAGAGAGCGACGCTTCGCGAATTTGATTCCATGAACACAGAGTTGCTTACAGTTGAAGAAGTGAAAGAAAAACTTTTGGGGTTAAAGTATATTCGTGAGGAACTCGCAAAATGAGGAAAATCGCTAAGAAAAGGACATTCGCAGATTAGATAAACAGAAATAGGGGGAGTCCATGAATATACTGATAACAGGGGCAAAAGGGTTTGTTGGAAAAAATCTTTGTGCGGCACTGAAAAATATACGCGACGGCAAGGATAGAACACATCCAAGCCTTGTGATTGACGAAATTTTTGAATACGATATTGACACAAATTCCGCGTTTTTTGCGGAATACTGCGCCAAAGCGGACTTTGTGTTCAATCTTGCAGGGGTGAACCGACCGCAAAAGAATGATGAATTTATGGCGGGGAATTTCGGCTTTGCATCCACTTTGCTGGACACGCTGAAAAAGCACAACAACACCTGTCCCGTCATGCTTTCGTCCTCCATTCAGGCAACCTGTATTGGTCGGTATGACGGCGATTACGGACGTTCCAAAAAGGCAGGGGAGGAGCTGATTTTCGCTTACGGCGAAGAAACAGGAGCAAAAGTCCTCGTTTATCGTTTTCCGAATCTGTTCGGAAAATGGTGCAGACCGAATTACAATTCTGCCGTTGCTACTTTCTGTCATAACATTGCAAACGATTTGCCAATAAAGGTGAATGACAAAGATGCAAAGCTGGAGCTTTTATACATTGATGACCTGGTTGATGAAATGATTCTTGCCCTTGAGGGCAGGGAGCATCATTGTACCTTTGATGGGATTGATACGGTTTTCGTAAAGGATGGCAAATATTGTGCCGCGCCCGTTACGCACAAAGTAACTCTCGGCGAAATTGCAGATTTGCTGTATGCCTTTGCCGAACAGCCTAGAACTTTGATTCTGCCCGAAATTCCTGACAATTCCTTTGCAAAAAAGTTATATAGCACCTATCTTTCCTATTTACCAAAGGAAAAGATTTCCTTTCCGTTGAAAATGAATACAGATGCAAGAGGCAGTTTTACCGAGCTTCTTAAAACCGCAAATTGCGGGCAGTTCTCGGTGAACATCTCAAAGCCAAATATTACCAAGGGTCAGCATTGGCACAACACAAAGTGGGAGTTTTTCGTTGTGGTAAGCGGTCACGGGCTCATTGAAATGCGGAAAATCGGCACAGACGAGGTCTTGAAATTTGAGGTCAGCGGTGAGAAGATAGAGGCGGTACATATGCTGCCGGGCTACACGCACAACATTATCAATCTCAGTGATTCGCAAGACCTTGTAACTTTGATGTGGGCAAATGAACCATTTAACCCCAAAAGACCGGATACATTTGGGGAACCGGTATAGGAGGAAAGTATGAAAACACAAATTAAAACAGATTATTCCAACATTCATTGGCAAGAAAACGGAAAACTAAAGCTTTTAATTATTGTGGGCACGCGCCCCGAAATTATCCGACTTGCCGCGGTAATCAACAAATGCCGCCATTATTTTGACTGCATTCTTGCCCACACGGGGCAAAACTACGATTACAACTTAAATGGCGTGTTTTTCAAGGATTTAAAGATTAAAGACCCCGAGGTTTACATGGATGCCGTTGGCGATGACCTCGGCGAAACGGTCGGCAATATCATAAACTGCTCCTACAAGCTGATGAAGCAGATAAAGCCGGATGCCCTTTTAATTTTAGGGGATACCAATTCCTGCCTTTCTGCAATCGCAGCAAAACGGCTGCACATTCCCATATTTCATATGGAGGCGGGCAACAGATGCAAGGACGAATGCTTGCCCGAGGAAACAAACCGACGGATTGTTGACATTATTTCCGATGTCAATCTCGCATATTCCGAACACGCCAGAAGATACCTGGCAGAGTGCGGGTTGCCAAAGGAGAGAACGTATGTAACCGGGTCTCCTATGGCAGAAGTATTGCATCAAAACCTGACTGAAATCAAGAAAAGTGATATACATACACGCCTGGGGCTGGAAAAAGGGAAATATATTCTGCTTTCTGCGCACCGGGAGGAGAACATTGATACGGAAAAGAACTTTACAAGTCTTTTCAATGCGGTGAACGCATTGGCGCAAAAGTATGATATGCCGATTCTGTATTCATGCCATCCGCGTTCCCGTAATCGGCTGCGGGAGAGTGGATTTGTGCTGGATGAGAGGGTGATTCAGCATGAGCCGCTCGGTTTTCATGATTACAACTGCTTACAGATGCATGCATTCGCAGTCATATCCGACAGCGGGACACTGCCTGAAGAAAGCAGCTTTTTCACAAGTATTGGCCATCCGTTCCCCGCGGTGAGCCTTCGCACCTCCACCGAACGGCCGGAGGCACTTGACAAAGCGTGCTTTATTCTCGCCGGCATAGATGAAAAATCCCTTTTGGGGGCAGTGACAACTGCGGTTGACATGGTCGCGATGGGAGAGAACGGAACGCCTGTGCCGGATTATACCGATGAAAATGTTTCCGCAAAGGTGGTAAAGATCATTCAGTCCTATACGGGCGTTGTGGATAAAATGGTTTGGAGAAAGTTCTGAGCAGAAAGGAGGGCATACCGTTGCATTCTGCCGAGGTTATGTTTTCGCTCATAAAAAGTGCACTTTTTCAGGAAAATATAGATGACGAAACGATGGGCAGAATCAATTCCCAAATGCGCGCCGAGTTGTTTTCGCTCTCTCGTGCGCACGACCTTGCGCACATGGTGGGCATTGCTTTGTCGAAAATCGGAAAGCTTGAGAAAGATGAAATATCGGAAAAATTTAAAAAAAGCTACAGAATGGCCGTGTGGCGCTATGAACGGTTAAATTATGACCTTCAAAAAATTTGCGAAACGCTTGAGAAGGCTGAAATTCCGTTTCTTCCGCTAAAAGGGGCGGTTATTCGGCACTATTATCCCGACCCCTGGATGCGGACAAGCTGTGATCTTGACGTTTTGGTGCACGAATCAGACCTGGAAAAAGCGGTCCTGGCTTTAGAAAAAGAACTGCAGTATCAAGCGAATAAAAAGAAAAATTTTCACGATATTTCGTTGTATTCAAAAAGCGGGACACATTTGGAGCTGCACTATAACATGTACGAGGATATCAAAGCGATGGACAGCGTGTTAGACCGTGTTTGGGCATATGCCGTGCCGACAAACGAGGAAGGGTTTCAGCATAAACTGACAAACGAATTTCAGGTTTTTCACATAATTGCGCACATGGCGTATCATTTTTTGGGCGGCGGCTGCGGCGTTCGCCCGCTTGCAGACCTTTTTCTGGCTGAAAGAAATATAAAGGTGCAGAAAAAAGAGCTTTATACGCTTTTGGAAGAGGCAGGACTGACAAAATTTTATGAGAACATAAAGGACCTGGCAGCTGTTTGGTTTGGGGACAAACAACATACAAAAATGACGCGTCAGATCGAAGCGTATATTCTAAGCGGCGGCGCTTACGGAACTATGGAAAACCGCGTTACAATGCAGAGGCAGAAGAAAAACGGGAGGGCGGCGTATATGCTGTATCGGATTTTCCTCCCGTATGAAAAACTGACACAGCTTTATCCAATACTGAAAAAACATCGCTATCTGACGCCTTTGATGGAGGTTGACAGGTGGTGTAAAATTATATTTTCCAAAAGAATAAAGCGCATGATGAGAGAAATGAAGATGCATGCGGATACAAACTCAAACACGGCGGACACCGCAAAAACTCTCATTGAGGAGCTCGGATTATAACTTTCCTGCGGAATAAAATGGAAAAGCTCTTGATTATAAAAGAAAAGTGTGGTATAATGATTTCAAGCAAAGCTTGAAATCGTCGATATGAATTCTTTTAGGAATTCACGATATGTTCATAAAGTATTCTTGCGGGGGAGAAAAGGAGAAAGCATGCAGGAAAAATTGACTCGATTCAGAAAATGGCTTGAAAATTACTGGTATCATCACAGTATTTTGACGATGATTATTCTTTTCTTTGTTGTCAGCGGTGTGGTTTTAACTGTCGATTTCCTGAAAAAGAAAAACCCCGACTTTGTTGTTGTATACGCAGGATATGAATACGGAAGTGAATCACAGTTTGCACCGATAGAGGACAAGGCAAAGGAAATTGTCGGTGATTTGGACGGGGATGGGCAGGTCAAGGTAAACTTTCGCTTGATTGCCATTCGAACAGGTGAAATTACGGATTATGACGTAAATAAGGAACAGCAGTTTAACTATTCCTTTCTGGACGAGGCGGTGCATCTTTACTTAATAGAAAAAAATTTTTTGACGGACAAGTCCCTTTATTTTGAACCGCTTGACTCGATTTTACCCGCCGACCGACTTCGGGGCGGGCTTAAAAACGAGGCGGGAGAGGTATATGCCGTGCCGCTTTCGGGGAACCGTCTTGCGGAGGAAATGGATTTTGCGCGCGAGGATATGTATATTGCCGTCAAGAAAATTATGGACGTAGAAAGGGATAACCCCCTGGCGCATGAAGGACAGGAAAAAGCAAAAGAACTTTTACAATATATCGTAAACGAAGGAAAATAACGCATATAAATTGGCACAGAATATTTGGAACAAAATAAAAGGAGAGAAAAGCATGAAGGTTCTTGCAATCGGCTGCCATCCGGACGATATTGAGGTGGCATGTGCCGGAACAATGGCAAAATATGTAAAGGAGGGGCATGAGGTTGTAGTTTGCCACGTTGCAAACGGAAATCTCGGGCATGAAATTATTGAGCCGGACGAATTACGTGAAATGCGGCGCGGAGAAGCAGCGCGCGCAGGTGCCCTGGCAGGCATCCGCGTTATCACCTGCGACATCGACGATGTAAAACTCTATGCGGAGGATAAGGCGCAGCGCGACAAGGTTGTAGACGTGATCCGTGCTGAACAACCGGACGTGATTTTTACCCATTCCCCGAACGACTACATGCCTGACCATACAGCAGTATCAAAGCTTGTGTTTGACGCGTCCTTCGCCGCCAGTGTACCGCACTACAAAACAAATGTGGAAGGGGCGGCGGCACTTACCCCGATTTATTACATGGACACGCTCGCGGGCGTAAACTTTATGCCGACAGAATATGTTGATATTACGGACACATTTGACTTAAAGCTTGAGATGCTTGAATGTCACGAAAGCCAGATGAAGTGGATGCGTGACCATGATAACATTGACTTTGCTGATTTTGTGCGTACCTGCGCGAAATTCCGCGGTCTGCAATCGGGCGTTCCGTATGCGGAGGCATTTTGTAAGTGCTACGCATGGCCGAAAATCACAACAAAAAATATGCTCCCGTAATACGGGCGAAAGAAAGGAAGAAAAAAATGAATTTTATTGACACAGTAAAAGACTCGCTCCTCGATGGGTTTTATCCCGCAGGCTGGGACATGGAGAAAATTGACGCATGTTGTCAGCATAAACCGGAAGAGATTACCGAGCGTCAGGCTTGGTGGAATCCCGATTTTAAACCCGTACAGTGCAATTCTCTGGCAGAATTTGACACCTATATGGGGCATGAAATCGCATTACAGATTAAAAACGCACGCGATAAGGGTGAAAAGCTGATTTTCATTCTGCCCGTAGGTCCGATGGGCATGTACAAATGGGCAGTGTACTTCTTAAAGGCATGGAATGTAAAGTGCGACCATATCCATTGCTTTAACATGGACGAATGGTCCGACAAAGACGGCAACACACTGGCAGCAAACGACCCCGCTGCATTTACAAATGCCATGAAAGAGGCTTTCTACAATCCGCTCGGCGAATTAACCGTGCCCGAAAGCCAGAGAAATTTTGCAACGCCCGACAATTTGCCCCATTACGCAGAAAAGATTGCGGCACTCAAAAAAGAAGGCGCAAAGCTTGTTTTGGTTTACGGCGTTGGCAGAATGTGCCATATTGCTTTCTGGGAACCGCACTTTGCCGCGGAATTTGACAGTGTAGAGGATTGGAAGGCACAGACGCATCGCATCGGTGCAAAACTCCACCCCTTAACCATCGAACAAAACGCAATCACAAGCTTTAAATCCAGAACAACGCTGGTACCGTGCCGCGCAAACACCATAGGCCCCGGCCTCTTCCTGCAAGCGGATTACAGCATCGGCGGATGTGACGGTGCATTCTCCCGCGGCATGCAATGGCAGGGCATGAGCCTTTGGATGACGCTCCGCTACGGACCCGATAAATGGGTGCCGTCCTCCTTTGTGCCGACGCTTGCGGGCAAGCTGTTCTTCCTGAAGGAACTGGCAGGTCCCTTGGAAGCAGAATGCAATTAAGGAAAAATAACTGCATAAAAAAGACCCTTCGGCGAGATACTATACCTAGAATCTTCCGAGGGGTTTTTCTTTTCTAAAAATGAGGGAGGGAGCGACAAAAATGGCAATCAATAAGGTGGAAATCTGCGGTGTGAATACATCAAAACTGCCCGTACTGACTGAGGAGGAAAAAACTGCACTTTTTGAACGAATGGCGGCGGGCGATATGGAAGCACGGCGCATTTTTATAGAGGGAAATCTACGGCTTGTGTTAAGCGTGATGCAACGATTCCACAGCCGCGGCGAGCATCCCGACGATTTATTTCAGGTGGGATGTATCGGGCTTATGAAGGCAATTGATAATTTTGACACCTCGCATGGCGTAAAATTTTCAACCTACGCCGTGCCGATGAATGTAGAAATGTGAAAAAATCCACAGAAATACTTGCATTTTCTTTGTAAATATGGTAAAATAAATCAAATTTTTAAAAGGGAGAGTGGTCTTGGGTGACACCGACAATGACACTTGTCTACTCCATCGCATTTTTTGCTGTTGTAATTGCAATGGCATACGCTGTGTATCTCCATTTATGGGTAAAACGGCAACCGGTCGAAAATAAAACCATTCAATCTGTATCCGCGCTGATAAAAGCGGGTGCCAACACCTTCATGCGTAAGGAATATCGCATTTTGGCGATATTTGCCGCAGTTGCGGGTGTGCTTTTATTCCTGTTTTTGCCTACCCCGATTTGGAAATCGGAAAGCATTCTGACAAATCTTTCTATGGCAGTGGCATATTTTGCAGGTACCATTTTATCCGCAATCGCGGGCAAAATGGGCATAATCGTTGCAACGGCATCCAACGGCCGCTGTGCCGAAGCCGCTCAAAAGGGCATCAAGGCCTCCTTCTTAATCGGCTTTCGCGGCGGTGCAGTTATGGGGCTTGCTGTTGTAGGTTTCAGTCTTTTCGGTGTGGCGGCAATTCTGCTGCTCTTTAAAAATCCGACCATTTTGCTCGGTTTTTCCTTTGGTGCAAGCTCACTCGCCCTCTTTGCGAAAGCGGGCGGCGGTATCTTTACAAAAACGGCGGACGTTTCTGCAGACCTTACAGGAAAAGTTGAACTCGGAATCCCTGAGGACGACCCGCGTAACCCTGCCGTTATCGCAGACAACGTGGGTGACAACGTGGGTGACGTTGCAGGTATGGGCGCTGACCTTTTTGACTCGAACGTTGCGGCAATGACCTCGGCGCTCGTAATTGCCTCCGCACTCGGCGGCGGTGCCAACATTGCCATGGTATTTGTATACGCAACCCTGGGCCTTATTTCTTCCATTATCGGGATTATGACGGCGCGTATCGGCAAAAACGGCTCGCCGACAAAGGCGCTCAATTCCTCTACATATGTTACTTCTGCAATTTTTGTTGTGCTGACGGCGCTTGCAACCTACCTCTTTGAAGGGTTTACATGGAACATTTGGGGTGCCTCCACGGTCGGACTTTTAGTTGGCGTTATTATCGGGCTTGCAACCGACTACTTTACGGACGACACGAAACCGATTGTGCAGAAGGTCGCACATGCTTCGCGCTCCGGTTCGGCATTTACAATTTTGTCCGGCGTATCCTATGGCTTTGTTTCTGCATTACCGGCAATGGTGGGCATTGCAGTTTCCGCGCTCGCCGCCTATAAACTCTGCCCCGACTATCCGCTTTTCGGTATTTCCATGGCGGCTGTGGGCATGCTTTCCATTGTGGGCATGATTATCTCAAACGATGCGTATGGTCCGATTGTTGACAACGCACGCGGACTTGCCGAAATGGGGGACCTTGGAGAAGAAACCGTTCGCATCGCAGACGAGCTTGACAGCGCAGGCAACACGGTTAAGGCGGTCACAAAAGGTTTTGCCATTGGCGCGGCAGGTCTTACGGTTATTTCGCTTCTTGGTGCGTACATGTCGGAAGCCAATGTAGCACTTGCAAAATTAGGCAAAGAGTTAATAACGGGCTTTGATATTATGGACCCCGTTGTATTCTTCGGCATTTTAATCGGCGCGGCAATTCCCGCCGTATTCTCGGCTATGCTCATTTTGGGCGTTGACAAAAACGCACAACGCATGGTACAGGAAATCCATCGCCAGTTCCGTGAAATCATCGGCCTGCGCGAAGGCAAGGAAGGTGTAAAGCCTGATTATGACAAATGTATTGATATTGCGACGGCGGGTGCACTGCGTGAGCTGATTCCCGCAGGGCTTATGGCGATTATCGCGACTTTGGTTGTCGGTTTCATCGGCGGACCGAAGGCGGTCGGCGGCTTTTTGGTCGGAAACATCGTAAGCGGTCTCCTTCTCTCGCTCTTTATGTCCAATGCAGGCGGACTTTGGGATAACTCCAAAAAGTATGTGGAAGCGGGCAACGAGGGCGGCAAGGGCTCCGAGGCACATAAGGCGGCAGTTGTGGGTGACACGGTCGGTGATCCCTTCAAGGATACCGCAGGTCCGTCCATCAATACACAGATTACGGTAGTATCGCTCGTTGCATCTTTGATGTCTGCACTTTTTGTTGCGTTTTCCATATTCTAAGATTGACGAAAAATACGCCGTCCTGTTTCGGGGCGGCGTATTTAAATGTAAAAAGGAGCGCGAAAAATGGAAAATTTTATGCTTTGCGTAAACGGGATTATCCCGATATTTTTACTAATTGGACTGGGTGTGTTTTTAAAGGCGCGCCGCATTGTGGACGAACCATTTTGCGAAACTGCGACGGCACTAGTCTTTAAACTTGTACTGCCTGTCATGATTTTTCATGATATTGCTACTTCTGAAATCGGGGAGAATTTTGCGCCCGATGTCATTTTGGCGGCAGTTGTTTCAACATTTATTCTTTTCTTTGCCGTTTGGGGTGTTACACTCTTTTGCACAAAAGACCATAAAAAACGCGCCGCCTTCTCACAGGCGTCATTCCGCGCCAATTATGCAATTTTGGGGTTGCCCTTAACGCGCGCTCTCTTTGGTGAGGCGGCGACGGCAAACGCCACAGTAATTTTGGCAATCAGCATGGTCATACAAAATGTTTTGTCGGTCGTCTATCTCGAAATGTTCTTAAATCAGGGCGGCGGCATAAAAGGCACACTGCGCGGCATTATAAAAAATCCAATTATCATCAGTGCAGTCTTGGGCAGTGCAGTTTACCTTTTGCGCGTGCCGATTCCCACCGTGCTCGACACAGGTCTTTTACATATAAGCCGCATGTGCGTGCCGCTTTCCCTTATTACGATCGGTGCATCCATGCACTTTGAAAACATGCGCAAAACACTTTCCCTTTCTGTTTTGGGTGCGGCAATCAAAACCGTATTTGTGCCGATTTTATTTATCCCCTTTGCACTTTTGTGCGGATTACGCGGGGAAGCACTCGGCGTTTTGTTCATTTTCTGGGCATCGCCTTCGGCAGTGGCAGGCTACGCCATGACACGCCAGGCAGGCGGTGATTACGAGCTTGCAGGCAATATCATCGTGCTGAGCACGGCCATTAGCTTTTTCGGCGTCTTTTTTGGTACGCTGCTTTTGAAATCGGTCGGCCTTGCGTGAACAGATTGCAAGATAAGAAATTACCGTATTTCAGTGCCGAAATACCTTCTTCGCAAGCAATAAAACAATAAAAACAAAAAAATTTAAAAAAATGCTTGACAATCTGCCTCAAGTTGTGGTAACATATACCCTGTTGCGCGAGAGAAAAGAATTTGCGGCGTTTTAGAAAAAAGAAAAAAAGTTAAAAAAATGCTTGACAATTTGTTTTCTCCGTGATATAATAAAATTCCGCTGCGGGGCAGCGACCGGACTTTGAAAATTAGATAGCGT
>JAZNUV010000003.1:0-19365 GCA_045592445.1 Clostridia bacterium
CATTGTAAGAATTCTATCCAGATGCTCCGCCCAGTCTTTCATTGTCATAATTTCTTCTCGTTCTGCTTGTCTTTCGGCAAAATCAAGATATCCTGAAACAATCTGCCCCAGTGAGCGAAGTTCTTTTTCATCAAGATAATTTTTCGCAACCACAGCATCACTTAAATGAGGTCTGTTTCCTTTAAAAGATGTTAATCCCATAAATTCTTTTTCACCATCTGCCCTGTTATATATTACTTCGGCAGCAGTTAGTCCGTGGACTGCATAATGTATCTTATTCTGTACTTTTTTGAAAAACTCTATAGATATTTCCGCTTTGGGATCATAGTCAATACTTGTAGCATATATATCAAGCACTTGTCTGTAAAAAACCTTTTCCGAAGCCCGAATATCTCTTATTCTTTCTAAGAGTTCTTTCCAATATCCACCACCGCCAAGGTTCTTAAGTCTTTCGTCATCCATTGTGAAGCCTTTGCGAATATACTCGTTAAGTCTTTTGGTTGCCCACTGTCTGAATTGTGTACCTCTGAGCGATTTGACGCGATAGCCTACTGAAATTATCACATCAAGATTGTAGTAATCAAGATTCCTCTCAACCTCTCTGTCACCTTCTATTTGAACTGTTGCAAATTTTGCAACAGTTGCCTCAGGCAACAATTCTTTATCGGAATATACATTTTTTATATGTCTTGAAATCGTTGACTTATCTCTTTCAAATAAAGCTGCCATTTGGTCTATAGTAAGCCAAACAGATTCATCGTAAAATCTTACATCAACCTTTATCTGTTCATCTTCAGTTTTAAAAATTATGATTTTGTTGTCCATATGTAGAGCCTCCGTTAAGAGTTTTTGTTTTTCAGCATTATTCCACACATTTCGACTTTTGTCAAGAGGGGCCTAAACGATTCTGTTTATGCCTTTTCTATTCGAGTGTTTTCCTGATTTTTATATATGACAAATTTACAAAACAAAAATTCAAGAACAAAATTCGAGAGCATTGTTATTACTAAAATTATGTAATCGTTAATCCCGGCTGTTTCTGCCATATGCCCGAGCCACGTTGACACCGGCGTGAATACCGCATAAAACCCAAATAACTTAGTCATCGCAACCGGAACGTTTGCAGCGGACTTGAATGTGTATCGTCTGTTAAACGTGAAATTCCATAGGATCGACAATATAAGAGCGGTAAGATATGAAGGCCAATATCTCCAAGCGAACAACTCGTTATATATAGCAAATGCCACAACCTGTATGATCCCTGCTGATGCAGAAAACAAAGTAAATTTCAGCATCTGGAAAATCGATTCTTTTTTCATATGCGTCTCCTTCAGAATTAAAATTAAATTCGCCTTTTAGCTGACCGAAGGTTCATTTCGCTACGAAGTAATTTCGCGTACACAGATACATTTAGCTCGCCGTCAGGCGAATTTAGCCAAATTCAACTTCGTTGAATTCATTATACCACTCCCTATCATAAATTGCAATCATTTCAATTTTTTTCTTTATCCGTTTGACAGTCCGCCATCAGGGGTGTATAATAAGAACATCCTATTTTAGAGAAAAGAGCGTACAATATGCTAAAAACTGTTTCCGTTACCGTAAAGCTCCCGCCTCATGGCGGTGACCTTACCGCATCTGCCGCCGCGGCATTATCCGTTTCGGCAAAGTGTATTTCTCATATTGAAATTATAAAGCGCTCGATAGACGCGCGCCGAAAACCCGTCTATGTGTATCAGCTCGCCGTCACCCTCAAAGGGGATACATCGGCGCCGCCATATACGAAGCCCGCGCCGTTTTTGATTCCGCAGAAAAAAAGTGCAGTGCGCCCCGTTGTGGTCGGGCTCGGCCCTGCGGGTCTTTTCGGCGGGCTTGTCCTTGCACGTGCGGGGATGCGCCCCATTGTTTTGGAACGCGGTTCATCGGTCGAAAAACGTGCGGCAGATATACGCACCTTTACAGAAACGGGTCAACTATCAGAAAAATCCAATGTACAGTTTGGCGAGGGCGGTGCAGGCACGTTTTCAGACGGGAAAATCGGCACAGGCATCAAAAGCCCCTTTATTCGCTTTGTTACCGACACCTTTATAGAACATGGAGCGCCGCCCGAAATAGCTTATGACGCGCATCCGCACATTGGGTCAGACAATCTGCCCGGCGTTGTAAAAAGTATACGCGAGGAAATTTGCAAACTCGGCGGCACGGTGCATTTTGACACTATGCTGACAGATTTTACAGTAGAATCAGGCGAACTTTCCGCCGTGCACACTGAAACTATGACAATTCCGACCCGCGCCGTCCTTCTTGCCATCGGGCATAGTGCGCGGGATACGTTTTCTCTCCTACGAAAAAAGGGCGCTGCCCTTGCGGCCAAGCCCTTCTCAATCGGTGTACGCATTGAACATCCGCGCGAGGCGATTGACCGCGCGCTTTATAAAAATGCCGCACCGTTTTTCCCCGCGGCGGATTACCGCCTGGTATGCCATTTGCCCGAGGGCCGCACGGTGTATTCCTTTTGCATGTGCCCCGGCGGCTATGTGATCCCCGCCGCATCCGAGGCGGGCGGTGTTGTTACAAACGGATATAGTCTCCATGCGCGGGATGGTGAAAATTCAAACAGTGCGCTTTTAGTCGGGATTACGCCCGCAGACTGCGGCACAGATGTTTTTGATGGCATCCGTCTGCAGCGGGAAATCGAAACGGCGGCGTTTCGCATCGGTGGCGGCGCCTTCCGTGCCCCGTGTCAGACAGTCGGTGACTTTTTGGAAAATCGCCCATCCAAAGCGTTTGGTGCGGTTTTACCCACCTACGCACGCGGTGTAACGCTCGGCAATGTTGCCGATTGCTTACCGCCTTTTGTAACAAGCGCTCTTCGTGATGCACTCCCGCTTTTGGCAAAAAAGCTATCTCCGTTTTCCATGCCCGATGCGGTTTTAACCGCGCCTGAAACGCGAAGTTCCTCCCCCGTTCGGATTTTACGAAATACAAACGGCCAATCAAACATCGGCGGTCTTTTCCCCGCCGGGGAAGGCAGCGGCTACGCGGGCGGCATTATGTCCGCCGCCATAGACGGCATTCGTGCCGCACTTTCTATCCTTGATTTTGCAGGCGAATCCTCTACTGCAAAAAACGAAGCATGAAAAGTGCACCGATGCCCGGAATGCCGAGTATACCGCAAAGAAGCATGGTAAGGGGATTGATCCCGACATAAATTCCCCATGCTCCGCAAAATGTGTTGATAAAAAGCAGTGCCAACGTACCACCGGCCACTTTGACAGCAAGCCGTAAAAGCAGGAAAATCGGTCTCCGCAAAAGCCATATACTGATTGTAAGCAGTAAAAGACAACCTGCAAACAAAAAAACACCCATCGTTTCATTCTGCATGTAAAAAGCCCCCTTTTTACATGTGTATGCGACTGATGGGTATTTTAGTCTTGTCCGCTATTTTATTCTCCCTACCTGTCTGCCTCTTTCTTATATGCGTCCACCACTGTTGTGGCATAGTAGCCGCTAACAAAGGCAACAAGCGAAAAGCCGAGTACTGCAAACAGGAGAATCAGAGCTATGTTTACAAAATAGAGTGCCATAAAAATTGCAAAAACCCCTGCTGAAAGCGCGTAAATCAAAATGCATGAAGGGAGTTTTGCCATTGTCATGCCAAGCGCCGTCCGAAACAGTTTGGAAATTGGCATATCAAACGTTACCATTAAAACAAATAAAAAACTATGCATCATGATATACACCAAAAGTGCAATGAGGGCAAGAAAGCCAAAAGCCATTGTTGCAAGCGGCGGCAGAGGCATGGCCACAGCACCCGAAAGATAAAGCCATGCTGCACCCGAAAGCAAGGTAATCACGACAATGTCGATGAAAAACACGGCAACCCCTTGCCAGAAATTCTTTTTGTAGTTTGACAAAAAATCATCCCACACCCACGCATGGTCATCCCGCGAGAAGTTTCGCAGTACATACGCCTGCCCTGCGCCTGCGGGCCCCATGCCGAGAAAACAAGCAGCAAACAGAGTAATATATATACTCGTATATGTGATGATGGCTTCGTCATGGAATGTGCCCAACAGACTTTGCAGAAAAAGACTCAGAAAAAAGACAATCACGATTTGCGGTACTGCCATAAGTGTATATGAAAGGCTGAGCGTTACAATCCGCCAAAAGCGCCGAAATAAAATATCAAAAAACATAAAAAACCCGCGTTTTTCAGGCGCATCTTTCTCTACGCCCCGTCCCGGTTTTTCATAATTAAACATACCAAAAAATCCTGCCATCTTTACTCCTTCCCCGTACCCAAAGTGGTGATAGCGCGCGGCAACACTTCCGCCGCCCACGCTCTGTCGGTATCTTGACTTCTGTAATCAAACATATTTCGAAAACGCTCCAAATCCTTTTCCAAAGCGAGCAGTTTTCCCTCCATATGCGCATGCAGTGTTTTATAAAGCGCGCCTTCCGTGCGGTGCAGCCTCTTTGTGAGCTGATAAAAATGATGCACACAAACGCCGTCCGTCGCCAAATATTTATCGAGAAACGCCTTCTCCTGCCGCATAAGCCAAAGCGCATTTTCCACGCATTTCTCCATTTGCTTCTGCACACGTTCACAAATTGCGCAGCTATGCGGTGCGCCGCCCTTCTGCGGGTGCTTTTGCTTCTCCAGATTTTTTCTTATATGCAAAAGCCGTGTTTCCATTGCAAGCGCAAGCGGCAGTTTGTTCGCCGTTTCATACATCTCCATACAATGCGCGCGGCAGAATCCTTTTTCATTCATTGCAATGCGCACGGCAGGCTCCATAACTGCCGCACCCATAAAGTATTCGAGTGCACGCTTTTCTAAATCTGCTTCAATTTTACAGAGAAAACAAGGCACATGTGCCTCAAGTGCCTCGTTTATCGGGATGGTATAATTATGCTCCTTCAAAGAAGTTTCCCCTCCCGCACTCTTTTAATAAACGCATTAAAATACAGTAAAAATGCGCCAAACGCCGCAAAAACAGGCAACCACTGCGCCGTACAAAGCACGGCGTGCGGCAGAATATCATAGAACAAAAGCACCGCCGTAACGCTTAGAGAAATCACAACCGTTGCCGCCTTGCCGTACCAATTCGCTGCCGCAACAATGTGATGTTTGTAAAGAAACAGTCCGCCCAAAAACATGGCAATTTCTTTTATCAATACAAGCCATACCGCCGCATGCGGCATGCGGCCGCACCATGCAAGAGAAATAAGCACCGTAAGCTGCATTCCCTTATCCGCAAGCGGGTCGAGCAGCTTGCCGATATCCGTAATCCACCCAAAACGGCGCGCCAAATACCCGTCCACAATATCTGTCAGGCAGGCAAGCAGAAACACCATTGCCGCCGTTTCGTAATTGCCGTGGTAAAAAAGAACAGCCACAACTGGAATCATCATAATGCGCAATAAAGATAAAATGTTCGGTATGTTCACAGCTTTCTCTCCGTATCTAAAATAGTTTTGCAAGCTCCGTTATATCATCTATAATATGTTCTGCGTGATTCTCTTCAAAAAACGGCCGCCCTGCCTTGCCGCCGACGCCTGTTAAAACTGCCGCAAAATCTGCGCCCATCGCTTTTGCCGCGAAAAGATCTGCGCCCGCATCCCCAACAATCAAACAGTCGGAAAAGTCCTTTTTATAGCGCCCCGCCACAATATCTGCATCAGAAAAATTTTCTCCAAAATATGCCTTGATAAAGCTATACGGATGCGGTTTCTTAAGGGGTGCAACGCCCGTTTCTATCTCTGCTGCCGCAATGTGGGAATAGAAAATCATCCTTTCCTTGTCGAACAAATCCAAAACGCCCCATGCCCGAAGCGGCGACAGCGCCTCCTCTTTCGGGCGCCCCGTACCGATACAAAGGCGAATTCCTTTTTCATAAAGCATTGTCAAAATTTTGCGAAGCGGTTCTATGCCGACCAGGGGTACCTCCCCTTCGGAAAGCCCTGTTCTGCCGCCCACAGGCGTTTTGCCGTGAAATGCGGCGAAGCGTTCACTCCCTAAAAACCATTCGTGCAAGGAATTTTTGAGCCGTTCCCAGAAAGCACCATCCCGCCCCACTTCCGCTTCCAAAAGCCCGAAACGTGCCGCAAGCCGCGGCAACGCCATCTCATATAGCGCCGAAAGCGGATGCGCCGCCATTGTGCGGTACTGCTTTTCGCTGTCAGGCTCATGAAAGGCAATTGCAAGATAAGCAAGCTCATAATTTGTGTTTACGCCCTGATTTTTCAAAAGCGGAATCAGCCGATTGTCGCAAAAATATTTTTTTCGCATCACCGCGGGGTCTTCAATCGGGAATCCGCAAAATTCCGCGACCGTAAACGCGGAAGCATCCCAATACCGTTCCTCGGTCGTGATGACGCCGTCCATATCAAAAATAATGGTCTGATACAATATAAGTTCACTTCTTTTTGGTAATACTAATATATCTATTATAATATACCTTTTTGAAATTTGCAACAGTTTTTCGTATTTTTAGGAGATTCCGAGTGTTTTACTTGACGTTTTTGCAAAAATCATGTATACTGATATCGTATGATTTTGAAAAGAAGGGGCAACCTCTGTATATAGCCCCAAATGATGGAGGATTTGTGATGAAAGCACACGCACGATTTGCATGCAAACTCTTTTTCAATCGCATGTTTTTTAGCATAGTCACCGTATGTGTGATTCCTATTTTTTTACCGATTATTGATAACCTCGGCTTTTTCGGACCACTCCTTTTTGCTTTTACGGTTTGCTCCTTATACCTCGGTATCGAAGCAGATATGGTCTGGAAGCTTGGCAAGCATGACAGGCAGTCGTACAGCACGGAAAAACCGTATCTTGCAAAAGGTGCCGTCGTTTCGCTTTTGTCGGAGCTTCCTTTCTTTCTTATGTATATTTGGCTTATTCTTTCGGGCGGTTCGAGAGGGCTCCGCGCTGTGTATCGTTGTTTTTGCATTGCGCCTTATATGAGCCTTGTCCCCGAGGATGCCGTGAATATCGGCTACCTCCTTGTTCTCTTTATCTCGCCTGCCCTTGCGTTCCCCATGTATATTGCAGGCTCCCGCAAGCCCAAAAATGTTCAGAAAAAACGTCTGCGTGACAAAATTTTATATAAAAACAAATAATCACGCTTCAAACGTATAGTACACTGCGACCGTGTCATCTGTAATGACAACTTTTTCAACAAGCGCATGCAGAACATTTTTCTTTTCTTCCAAAGACATAAGCGGCCATGCCTCTCGCAGTTCTGCAAGCTCGCGCCTTGTTTTTGCAACATCGGCGACTCGTTTTTCAATTGCCGCCTCGTCCTGAAGGCGCGCTTCAATTTCTGAGAGTGCCGCTTTTTGCTCCGCAATCGTTTCTTTTAAAATTTCATCACCGCCGTCCCCGTACAACGTGTACAGGCGGCGGAGTTTTTGTTTTATTGCCGCCTCCCGCGCGCGAAGCGTTTCCATAACGCTTTTCTCGTCCTTTGGGGGCTTTTTTTCTTCGCGGACGGAAAGTGCAAACAAATCCCCAAGCACAATATCTTCGATTTCCCACGCACTGTACCGCTTGTTTTTGCAGTCAGGGTCTCGCATCAGGTGCCGCTTTTGTTTATCGGCAGAATAGCAGACAATTTTTGTATCGGTTTTTCCCCATTTTTGATAGCGCATCTTCGCACCGCATTTTCCACAGACTAAAAGTCCTGTCAAAAGGTACTTGCCGCCGCTCATCGGTTTTTTGGAGCGCCGTCTCATCTCCTCCATTGTTTTTTCATAGACTTCAGGGCTTATAATGGGTGTATGCTTCCCCGCATACGTCTTTCCGTTATACGAAATGACGCCTGTGTAGGTTATGCGATTTAAAATCTGGTGCGCCAGATGCTCGTAGGGAAGTCCCAGCGTTTTGGCAATACGGTCGGTCGAATAGCCCGCAAGGTAGAGCGCAAACGCCTGCTGTACGACCGCCGCATCTGCGTTGGGCACCAAGATTCCGCTTTCTCTGTCATAGTCATACCCAAACGGGGGCTTGCCGCCGCCCGGCCAAAATCCGTTTTTGATACGTTCGAGCATGCCCAGGCGCGTACGTTCCCGTATGGTCTCACGCTCAAGCTGGGCAAAGGCGGACATGATTCCCAACATTGCACGGCCTATGGGCGTTGCGGTGTCCATGTTCTCATTCATGGAAATAAAAGAAACGTCGGCGGGATTGAAAACATCCTCAATCAGATACAACGTGTCCTTCTGGCTGCGTGAAAGGCGGTCGAGCTTATACACTAAAACGTGCGATACTTTCCCTGCATGTACGTCCTCAATGAGTCTTGTTAACGCGGGGCGGTCGATGTTACTGCCTGTAAAGCCTCCGTCAATGTAAAACTCGCGGTTTTTTAGCCCGCGCGCGTCGCAGTATGCAGACAAAAGGGCTTTTTGCGCGTCGATGGAATACCCCTCGTCCCGTTGTCCCTCTGTCGAAACGCGTATATAAATTGCCGCGTGCTTCACGCCTTCTTTGCCCTTTCCTCACGTATACGGCGGTTCACCGCCTCGATAGCAGCGCGCACCGCTTCGTTTTCCACCACGGTTTTTTGTACGCCCGCCACCGCTTTACCGTTAATATAACGATTGATTGTCATAGAAAATCACCTCCCAAAAAAAGTATCTCCCGTGCAAAAGTTTTTATACAAAATCCTTTGGAATAGTTGACAAAAATGCCGTTTTTTGGTATACTGAAGTCAAATTATATTTGGGAGGAAGGATATAAAATGAAAAAAGCAGACATCGGTCTTGTCGGTCTTGCGGTTATGGGTGAAAACCTGGTTATGAATATGGAAAGCAAGGGGTTTACCGTTGCAGTTTATAACCGTACCGCCGACAAAGTGAAAAACTTTGTAGAAGGCCGTGCAAACGGTAAAAATATTATTGGCACCTATTCCCTCGAGGAGCTTTGTGCAAACCTGGAAAAACCACGCAAGGTTATGATGATGGTAAAAGCAGGTCAGGCAGTTGATAATATCATTGAACAGCTTCTCCCCTATCTTGAAGAAGGCGATATTATTATTGACGGCGGCAACTCGCATTTCCCCGATACCATCCGTCGTGCTGAATATGTAGAATCAAAAGGACTTCTTTATGTCGGTACAGGCGTATCCGGCGGCGAAGAAGGCGCATTGAATGGCCCGAGCATGATGCCCGGCGGGTCTCCCGCGGCATGGCCGTATGTAAAGCCGATTTTCCAGGCAATCTGTGCAAAAGTTGAAGGCGGTGCCTCCTGCTGTGACTGGGTCGGCGAAGGCGGCGCAGGCCACTTTGTAAAAATGGTGCATAACGGCATTGAATACGGCGATATGCAGCTTATCTGCGAAGCATATCAGATTATGCGTGACTATCTCGGTATGAGCGCGGACGAAATGCATGAGGTCTTTGCAAAATGGAATCAAGAGGAACTTGACAGTTATCTCATTGAAATCACAAAGGACATTCTGGCATATAAAGATACAGACGGCGCTCCCATCGTGGACAAAATTCTCGACACGGCAGGGCAGAAGGGCACAGGCAAATGGACAGGCATTGCCGCGCTCGACGAAGGCGTACCGCTGACGCTGATTGGCGAAGCTGTGTTTGCACGTTGCCTCAGTGCCATTAAGGACGAGCGCGTTGCAGCTTCCAAAGTTCTGACAGGTCCCGTGCCGAAGTTTGAAGGCGACCGTGACGCTTTCATTCAAGATATCAAAGATGCTCTCTTTGCAGCAAAAATTGTTTCCTACGCACAAGGCTACACCTTGATGCGCAGCGCTGCAAAAACGTATGGCTGGAACCTCAATTACGGCGGCATTGCGCTGATGTGGCGCGGTGGTTGCATTATCCGCAGCGTATTTTTGGGCAACATCAAGGAAGCATTTGACAAAAACCCTGCCCTGACTAACCTGCTTCTTGACCCGTACTTTAAAAATATTATTGATAAAGCGCAGGCTGGCTGGCGTCGCGTTTGTGCGGCTGCCATGTTAAACGGCATTCCCACACCCGCCATGACAACTGCACTCAATTACTATGACGGCTACCGTTGCGAAAAATTGCCCGCAAACCTGCTCCAGGCACAACGCGACTATTTTGGTGCACACACCTACGAGCGTCTGGATAAGGAAAGAGGCGAATTTTTCCACACAAACTGGACGGGACATGGCGGAAACACATCTGCATCTACGTATGTAGTCTGATGCAGGGCTTTCAAAAAAGTACAGACCGCGAATAGAATCGTTTTGAAGGGGATGTTAGAAATATGCATCCCCTTTTTTCGGAAAGGAAGGCGAAAAATGAGCTATCAAAAATTAAAGGAACAATTAAAAAGCGGCGATTTTTCGCCTGCCTATCATTTTTTTGGGCCGGAGCAATATCTAAAGCAATACTATAGCCGTCTTCTTCAAAACGCCTTGGTAGACGATGCTTTTGCCGCCTTTAACCTCACAGTGTTTGACGGCGCCGCCAACGCGGACAGTGTTGCCACTGCCGTTTCCACGCCGCCCATGATGGCGGAAAAAAAGCTTATTCTTATAAAAGAGGCGGGGATTTTCACCCCTTCTGCCGATGGCAAAGCACAATGGCAGGCTCTCTTTGCCGATTGGCCGGACTACGCATATCTGCTTGCGCTTGAAAATAAATTTGATAAAAGAAGTGCCGTTTATAAGGCTTTTTTATCGATTGGACTTTCCGTTGAGTTTTCATATCGGTCGCGAGGTGATTTAACTGCGTGGGTTTCCAAAAAACTCAAAGCAGCGGGCAAAACCATGTCGCGCAAAACGCTTGAACTTTTTTTAGATGCAGCAGGTGTAGAGATGTATGCTGTGGACGCCGCACTCGAAAAAGTAACTGCCTATGTCGGCAATCGCACCGAGATTACCGAAGAGGATGTTGATGCGCTTTTGGTCCGCACGATTCTGACAAAGGAATATGTTCTGACAGATGCGCTTTTGGCAGGCAAGAAAAATGCGGCATTTGCCGCGCTGGAGGACCTTCGCCAAATCCAGACCGACCCGATACGGATTCTGACTGTCATAGCATCCAATTATTTATCTGTATTACATGCAAAAATTTTGCTCAATGAGGGGCAAAGCTATCATACCGTTGCCAGCGCCTTGCATCTCCCCTCTCCATTTCTGGCAAAAAAAACGACAGATACTGCCGCAAAATGCTCCATCGAGCGCCTTTGCGAAAGTATCCGCCGTATCAAGGAATCAGATTATAAAATCAAAATCGGGCTTGAATCTCCCGAAACAGGTGTTCTGCGCCTTTGCGCCGACTTACTCCTGCTTTAATCTTTTGTATGCGGCTTCCATTTCCGCATATTTTTCTTCCATGTCCGCCAAAAGTTTAAACTGATTGGCGGCACGTTCTAAATTCTGCTTGGGTTTTCTTATAGAAAAGTACACATCTCCATCCAGGTAGTCCCCTAAAAATCGAATGGCAAGTTCAAAGGTAATGACCTTTGCGCTGAGCGCCAGTCTTTCCATTTCCTCATCTTTTAGCCTACCCGCTGTTCCTTCCAAAAAGCCACGCAGAAAAGCCTCATAGTATTCCATATCCAGATACACATTTTCAAGATTTGTATCTTCCTCATCGGTTGCATTCGCCCCCGAACGTACCATGTCGCCGAAATCGCAGAGTGCGGTCTCAGGCATCACAGTATCGAGGTCTATCACACAAATCCCAACACCTGTATCCTTATCAAACAAAATATTATTGATTTTTGTATCGTTGTGCGCTACGCGAACAGGCAAAATGCCCGCCCTCACCGCATCAACAAGGCTGTTCGCAAGATAGCTTTCCTTTTCGGCGTACGCAATCAGGTCACGCACCTCGTCTGCACGCCCCGCTCTATCGCGTCGAACGGCCTCTAAGAAAGCTTCCCAGCGTTTTCCCGTATGGTGGAAATTCGGAATGGTCTCTGTCAGCTTTTCCGCATCAAAGTCTGCAAGGTGCGCCTGGAATTTCCCGAATGCAAACGCCGCCTTGTATGCTTCTTCTGCGCTTTTGACATTCTGAATTGTAATGACGCCTTCAACAAACCGATACATACGCCAAACGTTGCCCGCACTGTCGCGGTGTAAAAGCGTTCCCTCTGCCTTCGTTTGCAGAAACTCCAACGTACTGCGTTCTTTATTTCCGCCTTCTTCGTCTACTTTTGCTGCTATATGTTCTGTGATAAGACGAATATTTTCCATAACACCTTCAGGGTCCCGAAAGACGTGGGTGTTTAGTTTTTGCAGGACATAGTTTCCCTTCGTGCCCTTTACACGAAAAGAATCATTTATATTCCCTATGCCGAGTGGTTTGATCTCTATAATATCATCGTCTGTCTTGAACTGTTTTGCGATATGCAGCATATCCATAAACGTCTCCTCTTTTTATCTAGCGTTTTACGCGTGCATTGCCTTCCCAAACGCTCCAAACCTGCTCTTCATCTGCGGGCTGTGCATAGTCTGTCAAGAAAGTTGTTGCCAAAGCGCCGGACGCCCATGCAAACTGCGGCCATTTTTCAGGCTCCCAGTCACGCAATATGGCGTAGAGAAGACCGCCTACAAAGCCGTCCCCGCCACCGATGCGGTCAAGTACGTGAATTTCGCGCGGCTCGATAACATGCCAATTGTCACCTTCAAGCATAATCGCGCCCCAAAGATGGCAATTTGTGTGAATAACCTGGCGCAGTGTTGTTGCATAGACCGAGGTGTTCGGATACGCCTTTTTCACTTCACCAATCATAGCCTTAAAGCTTTCAATTTTAGAGGTAATGTCCTTGCCGCCCGCTTCCGGACCTTTCATGCCGAGACAAAGCTGGAAATCTTCTTCGTTGCCGACTAAAATATCGGAAACGCTTGCAATTTCCTTAAAGCTTTTGGAAAGCTCTTCTTCTCTGTCTTTCCAGAAGGAAGCACGGTAATTAAGGTCGAAAGAAATACGTGTGCCATATTTTTTTGCAGCGCGTGCAAGCTCTAAACAAAAAGTTGTCGTTTCGGGGGAGAGTGCTGCAATCAGGCCTGAAAGATGCAGTACCTGTACGCCTTCCTGTCCAAAAATCCGTTCCAGGTCAAAATCCTTTATGTTCAGCGTTCTGCCGACTTCGCCTGCGCGGTCATTCTGTACGCGCGGCCCGCGGGAGCCGTAGCCGCTATCTGCAATATTGAACTGATGGCGATAGCCCCACGGGCCGCCCTGTTCTACTTCCTTGCCTTCATACGCCATACGGCGGGATGCTAAGTTCCCCTTAATAAAATGTGCAATCGGGCTGTCCTTTACAAAAGTTGTCAAAACCTTAACGGGCAGACCCAGGTAAGAGGCAATGCTTGCTACGTTTGTTTCAGCACTTGTGGCTTGCATTGTAAAACGGTCACACGCATGTGTCGGCTGTCCGCTTTCAGGCGTAATGCGTACCCCCATACTCGTAGGCACAACCAAAGACCATGCGCAATTCTTTTTCAGTTCCATCGTAAAATCCTTCTTTCTATATTTTATAATACTTTTCGTAAGAATGCCTGCGTACGCGGGTTTTTTGGGTTTGTAAAGATTTCTTCCGGTGTGCCGCGTTCGGCAATTACGCCTTCATCCATAAAAATAACTGTGTCCGCCACTTCGCGGGCAAAGCCCATCTCGTGCGTGACTACGACCATTGTCATCCCTTCGTGCACAAGTTGTTTCATAACATCCAGCACCTCGCCGACCATTTCGGGGTCCAGTGCACTTGTCGGCTCATCAAACAAAATAACTTCCGGATTCATGCAAAGTGCACGCACAATTGCAACGCGTTGTTTTTGTCCCCCCGAAAGTTGGGAAGGATATGCGTCCGCACGGTCACGAAGGCCGACACGCTCTAAAAGTGCGAGCGCCTTTTCCTCTGCATCATGGCGGGACATTTTGAGAAGTTTCATCGGTGCGAGCGTCATATTCCGAAGCACGGTATAGTGCGGGAACAGATTAAACTGCTGGAACACCATGCCCATTCTCTGCCGATGTATATTGATGTTTACAGTTGGTGCCGTAATATCTGTATCTTCAAAAAAGATTTTCCCTGCCGTCGGTTCTTCCAAAAGGTTTAATGTGCGCAAAAATGTAGATTTTCCGGAGCCGGACGGGCCGATGATAACAACGACCTCTTCTTTATGTACAACCTCGTTGATGCCGCGCAAAACCTCTACATCGCCGAAGGACTTACAAAGCCCCTCAGTGCGAATTAAAACATTATCAGTGATCACTGCTCCGAAGCCTCCTTTCAAGACATGAAACCCCAAAGGTCAGTACCATGACAAGCACCAGATAAATGATTGCAATCCCGACAAGCGGGAAAAACGGCTCATAGGTACGGCTTCGGATAATATCTGCACCACGTGTTAAATCCTGCAAACCGATATAACCGCAAATTGAAGTTTCCTTCAAAAGCACAATCACCTCGTTACAAAGTGACGGCAAAACATTCTTAAATGCCTGCGGCATAATAATATGCCACATCGTTTGCGCATATCCAAAACCGAGGCTGCGCCCCGCTTCCATCTGGCCCCGCTCGACGGACATAATACCGCCGCGAACAATTTCTGCCACATACGCGCCCGAGTTTATGCCGAATGCGATAATTGCCGCAAGTGCTTTATCCACGTTAATGGACCCGAATACGACAAAATAAATAATCATAAGCTGGACAACCACAGGCGTTCCGCGTATAACCGTCAGATAAATCCGACAAATTCCGTTTAAAAAGCAAAGCTTGCCCGTTTTATCATATGTAGACCGGATAATGGCAACCAAAAAGCCCAATATAATGCCGATTATAACTGCACAACCTGTAATTTGAAGTGTAGTACCGAGTCCTCTCCAAAGATAAAGCCAGCGGTCATCTGCAATAAAATTATGTACAAACTTATCCCGAATGGTTGCAAAGTTTTCCGAGAAGAACATTGCAATTGATTCCAAATCAAACACCTCATTCTACCTCGCACACCGCCGTACATATACATTGACCGGATGTAAAGTTGCATCCGGTCAAGTTCCGTACATTCAATTTTTGCTGTGTGCGAAAGAATTTACTCTTATTTCTTTACAATGATTACCTGTGTTGCAGTTGTGTAGGAATCCGTAAAGTCAATGCTCTTTAATCTGTCTTCTGTAACTGTCATACCCGCAACGCCCATGTCAGCTTTGCCGGACTGTACAGCAGCAATAATGCTGTCAAATTCCATATCTTCAATCACAAGCTCATAGCCTAAGATATCACATACTGCCTGTGCCATATCTGCATCAATACCAACGATTTTTTCATCTGCGTAATACTCATACGGCTCAAATGCTGCATTGGTTGCCATAACGAGCTTACCCTTTGAACGGTCAACATCCGCGGGAGATACATAAGGTTTTGTTCCCTTTGTTTCATCGCCGATATAATTTTCCTGAATGTTCTTTAATGTGCCGTTTTCCTCAAGCTGTGCGAGTGCTTTGTTTATATCATCTTTTAAAGCTGTTTTTTCTTTGGAAATTGCGATTGCGTAGTTTTCTACTTCAAACGGCTCTTCCAAAATTTTCAAATCGTCATTCTTCGCAACAAATGCCTTTGCGGGTTCCGAGTCGATAATCACGCAGTCAATCTTACCCTGCTTAAGTGCCTGTACCGCGTCTGCGCCTTTATTAAAGCGTTCAATTGTGCTGCCTTCTGCTTCATAATCGGAAGCATAAATGTCTCCTGTTGTGCCAAGCTGCACGCCGATTTTTTTACCCGGCAAATCTGCCTTTGAAGCAACTGCTGCAGGTGCTTCTGCATTCTTCACTTCATTTTTACCGCAGCCCGAAACTGCAAATACCAACACAAGCGCCATGAGAATTGCTGTAACTTTTAAAAATTTCTTCATCTCATAAACCTCCAAAAAAATTTTTTATCATGGTATATTATACATGCATATACAACAAAATGCAAGCCTTTTTTTAAAAATAATCACTGCAGATTGTTTTGTAGCCGTTTTTTTATTCCCTGCATACTATGGCAATGACAGGAAATCTATTGATGAAAGGCGGGCATAAAATGAAATTTTGTATTATTGGCGGCGACGCGCGCATTTTAGAGGTGGCGCGTATTCTGACAGAGGAAGGGCAATCTGTTTCATCAATCGGCATGGGACCGCATCTTCCAAAGGCAGAAAGTTCATGCGGTGCAGATGTTATTCTTTTAGGCCTTCCCGTCTCGCGTGACCATAAGACGGTTTATGCCCCATACAGTGAAACAGCGATTTCCTATGATGACCTTATCGGACTTATCGATAAAAGAGCGCAGGTTTTGTGCGGTATGCCTGACGCGACACTCTGCTCACGATTCCGAACGGCAGGCATCCGTTTTACGGATTACTTTGAAAGGGAGGAACTTGCTATTTTAAATGCCATTCCCACGGCAGAAGGCGCTGTCGAAATCGCAATGCGTGAGATGCCCGTCACCTTGCACGGCGCGCGGTGTCTCATCTTAGGCTTTGGGCGCATCGGCAAATATTTAGCGAAAATTCTGCACGGCATGGGCGCGCATGTTACCGTATCGGCACGACGTGCATCGGATTTAGCCTGGATTGAAGCCCTGGGGTGGAACGCCGTGGAAACTGCATTATCAAAGCATGCAGCGGGCGCAGCAGATGTTATTTTCAATACGGTGCCTGCTCCAATCCTCGATTCGTCTTTTTTGGGAAACGTGCGGCAGAAAACGCCGATTATTGATCTTGCCGCCATCCCCGGTGGTGCAGATGCGGCAACAATTGCCGCCTTAAACCTTAGAGTTTTGTGTGCACCGGGGCTACCCGGTAAGGTTGCGCCCGTTACGGCAGGGAATGCCATTTATCGTACTGTGCAAAATATTCTGCTGGAAAAAAAGGTGTAAGGCACTCTGTGCGCCCATAAGCAGAGTGCTTTTGGAAAGGCAGTGGGCGGAAAGGGAAAGGAACCATCATGGATTTATCCGGCATAACAGCCGGGTTTGCGCTGACCGGCTCTTTTTGTACCTTCAGCGCAGTACTGCCTGAAATTGAAAATTTAAAGCGTGCCGGCGCCTCTGTTTTGCCTATCATGAGTACGGTGGCAGCCAATACGGATACGCGTTTTGGAAAAGCTTCGGATTTCAGGCAGAAAATTATGGAAATTACAGAAACAGAAGAGATTATTACAACCGTTACGGCGGCAGAACCCATCGGTCCGGGACGGCTTTTGGATATTTTAATTGTTGCCCCTTGTACGGGCAACACTTTAGGAAAAATTGCAAATGGTATTACGGATACACCCGTAACGATGGCGGTAAAATCCCATCTTCGGAATGCGCGCCCCGTCCTGCTCGCGGTATCTACCAATGACGGACTTGCGGGCGCAGCAAAAAACATCGGTCTTTTGCTCGCTATGAAAAATATTTACTTTGTTCCTTTCGGGCAGGATGACCCCGACAAAAAGCCGACCTCTCTTGTGGCGGACATGAAAAAAATCGTGCCCGCGGCTGGCGCGGCAATTTTGCATCGGCAAATACAACCGATATTATGCACCCGGCAATAACCAAAAAATAGCAGAAGTTTTATAAAAACTATAGAAATAGTTGATTGTACTAACAAAAGGTTTCTCCTTAAAGAGAGGCTCCGCCATAGGCGTGATGAGGTGTTGTAGGGTGCGATGCCCACATCGTACCGCTTTGAAAATAACGGGCAGGATGTAGGCATCCGCCCCTACAATTCCACCTCCTCCTTAAGGGGAAGGCTTTGTGTAATCAACCTCAAAAGCATCGGTCTCTTCTTCAGGAGCATACTTGCCGCAATAATTAAGTCTGATTATTCAAAACAGTTGCAACTATTAAAATTATTATATATACCAAGTACATATATTTTTTAGAAAGTTGCTCTTCAATAGTATCGACATAGTTTTTATTACAGAAAAAATCTATTAGAGAAAATATAAAATATAGAGTAATGCTTACAAACAAAGGAATAGATAAAACATTATATTCAAATGCAGCTTTGAAATCAAGATTTAAAATTGATATAAAACCTCTTGTCATCCCACAACCAAAACAAGAAATGCCGAAAATGATTTTTATAGGGCATAAAGACGCAGAAAAAATCTTTGTTAAAAAGAACAATATAGCAAAAAAGACAAACCCTACACCCAAAGAATGTAAGGTATGTCTTTTTTTGTTTGATAGTTTTTTATACTTAGACCAAAGGATACCCATAACTATCTCTAAAACCACCAGATAAGATAGAAATAAGGTCAATTATTGTTCCAATTGCACACAAACCATATGTGAAGAAATGTAACACGCCACTACCTACTTTTCCAACATACATTCTGTGAAGACCACCAAGACCAAAGAAACCTAAAATACATAAAATCAATGCAACCATTTTACTCTTTCTAGGACCAACTCCAAAACCACCATTGAGATTTGTATTGGTGTTTGTGCTTTCATTTGAATTAGTAATATTGATAGTTGGTTGACCACCGCTTGATTGTTTTGCCTCATCAAGGACATTGCCAAGGTCATCTTTACAATACATTCTTCCTTTTACTTCTACAAGACAATCTTTGCAGAATGGTTTGCCACAGTATGCACACATTCCTTGTGCATCAATTTCTGGGTGATTAGTACATTTCATTTTTTATCTCCTCCATTTTTATCTTCTTCTGATAAATAATTTTTAACTTTATAAAATATTGACCTAGCCACAAAAAGAACAGTTATTCCAACAACCACACAACTAATGAAACCACCTAATATTAAGACAGGTATCATATTAGAAAAATTAAGGTTTTCAAAATCAAACAATGTTGTATTAGAAGAACCGACTAAAAGAGCAATGCCAACAGTCAATACTACACAAATTACAGACAAAATAACTAATAGCATAATTTGTGAAAAAAACGACTTATTTTTCAAGTCCATCGCCTCCTATTACAACATATTATAACAAAAATAAACATAACTGTCAATAGAAAATACAGATTTTAGTTAATGTTTTAAGATTTTGTATTCTGTCAATGATAAATGTACAGTGTTACAATTAGAATAAAGGTAGGTGTTAATGTTTTGAACTATGAATTATTAGGAAAACATATAAGGGAACAAAGAAAAGAGAAAAAATATACATTGGAGCAATTAGCAGAAAAACTGGAAGTTTCAACTACCTTTATAGGACAGATAGAAAGAGCAAAAGGGATACCCTCGCTTGAAACATTAGTAAAGATTGCAAACGTTCTTGAAATATCAATAGATAGCTTGCTTTTTGGAGATTTGAACAACAAATCAGGGAGCAATCATTTTGTAAAAAAAGTTGCAGAATTAACAGAAACATTTTCACCAAAAGAAAAGGAATTGTTGTTGAAAAATAT
>JAZNUV010000004.1:0-59429 GCA_045592445.1 Clostridia bacterium
ACGCTATCTAATTTTCAAAGTCCGGTCGCTGCCCCGCAGCGGAATTTTATTATATCACGGAGAAAACAAATTGTCAAGCATTTTTTTAACTTTTTTTCTTTTTTCTAAAACGCCGCAAATTCTTTTCTCTCGCGCAACAGGATATATGTTACCACAACTTGAGGCAGATTGTCAAGCATTTTTTTAAATTTTTTTGTTTTTTGTCGTACCGCACACAAAAAATGCCGAAAAACCGAGAAAAATCGCAATTAAAAAGTTTTTGTTTTTTCATCAAAAACGTATGAACGTAAATTTTTATAAAACTATTTTCTTTCTTATAGAAATATGGTATACTTATTTTAGGGAGGGAATTTCATGCAAAACATTTTACTAACAGCACTTATTTATGTGATTTTAGGATGTGTCTTTCTGTTTTACAGTCGACAAGAATTATCTTTATTTGAAAAAAAGCATTTCGGATATATTTTATTCCCCTGCATAATCGGATTCATTTTACGCCTTATTTTAGCTTTTACAGAACCCGGATATGCCACGGACATGCAATGCTGGCGCGCGTGGGCAAGCCGCCTTATCACTGTTACACCGCCACATTTTTATACGGATGCATATTTTTGTGATTATCCGCCCGGATACCTTTGGTTTTTACTCCCGCTCGGATGGATTTCTAAGTTTGCAATGTCTCCCGCAATACAAACAATGCTTTTTAAATTACCCGCCATTTTGGCGGATGTATTTTGCGGTTGTCTTTTATATCGTACTTCCCTCCGCCGCGGCGTATCTATGCGTATGTCTTCTGCATTTTTATTTCTCTATCTTTTGAATCCCGCCATTTTTGTAAATTCTGCTGTATGGGGACAGGTTGACAGTATTTTCACATTGTTCTTATGCCTTGCCTTCCTCTTTTTATCCGAGGAAAAATACCCAAAAAGCGCTGTGATGCTTGCTGTTGCTGTAGCTTTTAAACCGCAAGCTCTTTTGGTAAGTCCAATATTTTTAGCTGTTGCGCTTTCAAAATGTAGAGAACGCGGCTTTGTACGTTTACTGATCAAAACAATCGGCGCAGGTGTTTTGACTTTTGCAATCATTATTTTTCCGTACGGAATGCTAAAGTCGCCACTTTTTATTTTTAAGCTTTATATAGGTACACTTTCTTCCTATCCGTATGCTTCTCTCAATGCTTTTAATCTTTTTACACTCCTCGGCGCGAACGGCGTATCTCAAAGTTTGAAATTTGCAGGTCTTACCTATGGTACATGGGGTACTGTGGGAATGTTGTTTTCCATTGTTATAAGCCTTTATTTGTTTTTGCGCGGAAAAGATAAATCCCGATTTTTCTATGCTGCCGCACTGCTTCTATTTGGTGTCTTTACTTTTGGCGTAAAAATGCATGAACGCTATTTATTTCCCGCTCTTGTTCTATTCTTTGCCGCATATCTGTATCGGCGTGACAAACGTATTCTTACGCTTGGCATTATGATGAGTGTCCTCCATTTTATAAACGTCGCATACCTGTATGCTTTAAGTCTTACGGGCACCTATTATGCAATGCCTCCAGATGCTGTTGCCTCTATCGTTTCTCTCTTAACTGTGCTTTCGTGTCTTTATGCCTACGGTCTTGGTTTTTCTTTGTATGCCCCCCTGCCTTCCATAAAGCCATTGTCCGGGAAAGCAGAAAAGTGCATAACGAAGCGTGATGGATTTGTAATGTGCATCGTTACGGTTTTATATGCAGCACTTGCATTTTATAACCTCGGCAACATCGTCGCCCCTATAACACATGGCAAGAGAGTAAACGTTGCTGACCTTGGCTCTGTGCAGTACGTGGATACAATGTCTATCTACAAGGGGATTGGCAATTGTACCATAGATGTCGAACTTTCTACTGACGGTATCACATGGTCTGCTCCGCTTTCTTTAGAAGGTTCAGCTTGTTTTAAGTGGAAAAACTATCCAATTGGTGAAAACACGCGTTTTATACGTCTTACTATCCCTAAATTGGCAGACTGCGTGTACGAAGCTGCGTTTTGGGATGAAAACAGAACGCGCATTGCACTGCAAAGTGATAGTGCTCTGTTCGACGAGCAATTGCACGCTGAGCATGACATCACCTATCAAAACAGTACTTATTTTGATGAAATCTACCACGCACGTACTGCATATGAGCATATCGAGTATATACCACATTACGAGACGACACACCCGCCACTCGGCAAGCTGATTATTGGTCTCGGTATTCGGATTTTTGGTATGAATCCGTTTGGTTGGCGATTTATGGGAACGCTATTTGGCGTATTGATGCTGCCGCTTATGTACATTTTTGCCAAACGTCTTTTTAAACACACATTTTTTGCAACTGCCGCCATGCTTTTTTTTGCTTTTGATTTTATGCATTTTTCTCAAACGAGAATTGCCACAATTGATAGCTATGGCGTGTTCTTTATTCTCTTATCTTACTACTTTATGTACCGATTTTATTCTGATGCAAATACCCTTCCCATGCGGCTTGTACACCTTTATCTTTGTTTAAGCGGTATTGCCTTCGGACTTGCAATTGCATCTAAGTGGATTGGCTTTTATACCGGTATCGGACTTTGCATTTTATTCTTTATGGCACTATATCGACGTATACGGAAAAAAAATGTAAAAGAATTGTTAATTTGTGGATTTTGCATCTTGTATTTTATTGCAATTCCGTTTATAATATATTATATAAGTTATATACCCATTCATATAGCGGATGGGGCGAAAAGCTTTTGGGATAATTTTTGGCGTTACCAAACGCACATGTTCTCTTACCATGCAAATCTTACGGAACGACATCCCTATGAATCCGCATGGTATACATGGCCGTTTATGATTCGTCCGATTTGGTATTACGGGCAGAAAGAGCTCGCGGCAGATGGGCTCGTATCCAGTATTGTTGGTATGGGGAACCCGCTTCTTTGGTGGACTGGGTTTATTGCAATTTTATATTGTCTCCTATACCGCATAAAGAAAAAAACGCCTGCTTTTATTACAATTGGTTATTTATCACAATTCGTACCATGGATTTTTATATCCCGCGCCTGTTTTATCTATCATTATTTCGCAAGTGTTCCTTTTCTGATACTTGCACTTGTATATGCGCTAAAGTGCTTATGTCTCACGTACAAAGGCGGAAAACGCTTCACCATATATCTCCTGATTCTTTGTGGTGTTTTGTTCTTTGCATTTTATCCCGTTCTGTCGGGTATGGCTTGTCCGCGCAGTTACATGTTTTCATGCCTTAAATGGTTTGATAGCTGGACGCTTGGATATTAAAGAAAGGATTGTCCTATGATTTCGGTAATTGTACCTCTTTATAATGAAGAGGAAGTAATTTTAGAATGCCATCGTCGTCTGACTGCTGTTTTATCGAGTATGGATGACACGTATGAGCTTATCTTTATAAATGATGGCAGTCGTGACCGTACTGCTATGCTTGCCGCGGATATCGCCGCACGTGACGAAAAGGTGCGTTTAATTTGTTTCTCTCGTAATTTCGGGCATCAGATTGCCATTACCGCAGGCATGGATTACGCAAAAGGTGACGCCATGGTTATTATCGACGCAGATTTGCAGGACCCACCTGAACTGATTCCTAAAATGGTCGAAAAATGGCGCGAGGGCTATGAGGTGGTATATGGCAAACGCATTAAACGACACGGCGAATCATTTTTTAAAAAAGCAACTGCAAAGATGTTCTATCGTTTTTTAAATCGCATGACAAACATGGAGATTCCGACGGACACGGGCGATTTTCGTCTGATTGACCGCAAGGTATGTGACGCTATGAAATCTCTTAGAGAGCAAAACCGTTATGTGCGTGGCCTTGTCAGTTGGGTTGGCTTCCGCCAATATGCGCTCCCCTATGTGAGAGAGGAACGCTTTGCAGGTAAAACAAAGTATCCGCTTCGTAAAATGTTACGGCTCGCTTCGGACGGTATCTACTCTTTTTCTTATAAGCCGCTTACGTATATTTCCGTAACAGGCGGGCTAATAGCATTCATCTCTCTTTTGTGTCTTATCGTTGCTCTTTTACAGAGAATTTTCGGTACTGTCGCATGGTCCGCATGGATTTCCATTCTGGCAATGCAAATGCTTTTAAATGGTATCATTTTAATTGCACTCGGCATTGTAGGCACCTACATCGGCCGTATTTATGAAGATGTAAAAGGTCGTCCTTTGTACATTGTTCAGGAAACAATCGGTTTTGACGAAAAAAACCAATAACACTTTGTTACCCGCGGGTGGACACCCGTTATCAATATAGAAGGAGTGTGGCATATGAAGGTTATTATTACCGGTAGAAAATTTGAAATTACCGAGGATATCAGAAAGTTTACGGAAAAAAAGCTCGGAAAACTGGACAAGTTTTTTAACGACGCTGCTGATGCACAAATAACCTTATCTGTGCAAAAGGAACGGCAAACAGCAGAACTCACAATTTTTCAGGGCGGCATGATGTACCGTGCCGAGGAGACAACTTCGGATATGTTGGCATCTATTGACCGCGCAGTCGAACTGATTGAACGCCAAATCCGTAAAAATAAAACACGTCTTGAAAAACGTCTGCGCGAAAACGCCTTTAGTGTACCAACGGAAAATATTTCTTTTGAGGAAGAATCTGATTTTAAAATTGTGCGCAGCAAAAAGCATGCCATAAAGCCCATGAGTGCGGAAGAAGCGATTCTGCAAATGAATCTTCTGGGCCATACATTCTTTATTTTCAGAAATGCCGCAACAGAGGAAACAAATATTGTATACAAAAGACGTGACGGGAACTACGGCTTAATTGAAACAGAAGAATAGAACACATAAAGGGTCGTGGCTTTTGCTACGACCCTTTTCATTTTTTTCACCTTGTATTTTTAGAGAAAAAAAGGGTATAGTATAATCGAGGTGATAAAAATGTCGAAAAATTACAGAAAGTCAAGACTTTTGGTAGAGGATGCTTATGACGGCATCAACAAATTCAAGCTGGAGGTTGCAAAAGACATGGGCCGCCTTCAATTTTGCAAAGAAAACAATGACCATTATAAAGGAGACCTTACAGCGCGCCAGAATGGCAGCGAGGGCGGTCCCATCGGTGGCGAAATGGTGCGGCGCATGATAAAATCGTATGAAGAACAATTATAAAGAAAAAATTCTTTCATATGCCCGTAGTCTCGGCCTTGATGCAGTCGGTGTGGCCGCTGACGGGCATACATATTCAAAAATTGTTTGTCTTTTCCCCTATTACGTCGGGCAAAACCAAGAAAGTAATATTTCCATGTATGCGTATGCGCCGGACTATCACAAAATTGTGCGCGACTATCTTATCAGGATTGCGGCATATGTTCAGTCTTTGCAGCCGTCCGCCAAAACAGAGCTATATGCAGATACGGGACATGGTGATGACAGACGTGCTGCTTTTGAGGCAGGTCTTGGTTTTTATGGAAAAAACGGGCTTCTCATTCATCCACGCTATGGAAGTTTCGTTTTTATCGGTTATGTTGAAACGGATTTATTGCTTGAGTCTGATGTGCCGTTATCCATGTCGTGTTCAAACTGCGGCAAATGTGCTGAAATCTGCCCCGGGCAAGCGTTCGAGCAAGGTACTTTTTATGTCACGCGGTGTGCATCACATATTTCGCAAAAGCGTGGCATGCTTACACTCTCCGAAACTGCTATTTTAGAAAAAAGCGGTCTTATATGGGGCTGTGACGCCTGTCAAACTGTTTGCCCGCATAATCAATTGATTCCAAAAACACCACTTCTCCCCTTTCGCACGAATTTAAGTTATAAAGTAAAACCGATTCATCTCTCAAACAAAGAATTTAAGACTTCGTTTGGTGATCGCGCGTATGCCTGGCGCGGCAAACAAGTTATCAATCGAAATTTGGAAATTCTTTCCTCACATAATAAGACGGACGATGACCATAATAAGTAGCGTGAGGTGCACGTCACAATCCTTCTCGAGGAGCTTTTTTCATGACAATACGGGACATTATGACTGACCCTGCCATTGTCGTCAATGAAGATGCATCCGTAGAGGACGCTGCAAAAGTTATGCGCACGCACAACATCGGTTCTGTACCGGTTGTAAATGAAAACGATGCACTGGTTGGCATCGTGACAGACAGAGATATTGTGATTCGGCACATGGCCAGAGGGCTGGATCCGAAGGCGCATGCCGTAAACGAAATCATGACGCGTGATGTTTCTGCTGTGACGCCTGATGCGGAACTTGACGAAGCCGCTTATATCATGGCCAGCGACAAAGTCCGCAGACTTCCCGTAGTGGAAGACGACAAAGTTGTCGGATTGGTTGCCTTAGGAGACCTTTCTGCCTGTCGTGACTGTATGTTTGAGGCCGCTGAAGCACTTTGTGAAATATCCGAGGGATGTCACAAAAAACATCCGACGCATAACGATTGACAATGCGGGTAAGGAGGCAATTTTTTGCCTCCGCTACATATTTTCTCATCGTGCCCTCGCGGGCATTTTCATTTATAAAATTTTGCGTCAGCGCAAGTCCAAGCAAATGATTCCTCTATCCAGCCGCTCATGTTTTCAAAAAATCTGTCCTTTCCTTGACCGCAAAGTCAATTTGTGGTATACTATATTATATCAGTATTAAACGGAAAGGACAGATTTTTTATGCGTAGCGGTGATATATCGATTAGCACCGAAAATATTTTTCCTATTATAAAAAAATGGCTTTATTCGGATTGCGACATCTTTTTGCGTGAGCTTGTTTCAAACGGATGTGACGCAATCACAAAGGTTCGCAAGCTTGCCTCTGTCGGCGAAATTAGTTTGCCGCAAGATGAAGCGTTTGCGGTTGATGTTATTTTGGACAAGGAAAACAAAACTATAACCATTGCCGATAATGGTATCGGTATGACGGAAGCGGAACTTGAAAAATACATTACACAGATTGCTTTTTCAGGTGCAGAAGAATTTTTGGAAAAATACAAGGATAAAGAGAAAGAGGACGGCGGTATCATCGGGCATTTCGGCTTAGGTTTTTACTCTGCCTTCATGGTAGCGGAACGCGTTGATATTCATACGCTTTCTTGCCAAGACGGTGCCACAAGTGTTTTTTGGACCTGTGACGGGGGTATGACCTATGATATTTCTGTCGGCACAAAGGAAGTGCGCGGCAGTGATATCGTACTGCATGTCAGCGAGGAGCATGCCGAATTTTTAGAGGAAGCACGTCTTCGCGAAATTTTAGATAAATACTGCGCATTTTTACCCTATCCGATTTACCTCAGTGTGGCGGGTGGAGAAAAGCCGACCGAGAGCATCAATGACACAAATCCGCTATGGATGAAAAAACCCGCTGATTGCACAGATGAGGAATATAAAGCATTCTATCATAAGGTCTTTATGGATGTAAACGACCCGCTTTTTTACATTCACCTTAATGTGGAATATCCGTTCCATTTGCAGGGCATCCTCTACTTCCCCCGCCGCTCCAATGCTTACGAGCCGCAGGAAGGGCAGATTAAGCTTTATAATAATCAAGTCTTCATTGCGGATAACATCAAGGAAGTTATTCCGGAATTCCTGCTTCTTTTAAAGGGGTGTATTGATTGCCCCGACCTCCCGCTTAACGTATCGCGTAGTTTCTTGCAAAATGATGGATACGTTAAAAAGGTTTCGGCACATATTACAAAAAAGGTGGCAGACAAGCTTACGTCACTTTACAACACAGAACGTGAAAGCTTTAACAGTTACTGGGATGATATTAATCCCTTTATTAAATACGGTTGTCTGCGTGATGAAAAGTTTTTTGAACGTGTAAAAGATGTTTTAATTTACAAGACAACGAAGAATGCATATCTTACACTTACCGAATATCTTGCAAACGCTGAAACAGAGGGTCATAAAAACGAGGTCTACTATGCAACTGATCTTGCATTACAAGGGCAATATATCAGTATGTTTGATCATGAAAATATTTCCGTCGTACACTTGCCCGCTGTTATTGACAGTGCATTTATGTCGATGATGGAGGCAAAAAACGAGGGTGTAAAATTCTTACGAATTGACGCTTCTGTTGCGGATGCATTAAAGGGCGGCGATGAAGCCAATAAAGATGCTTTGATTGCACTTTTCAAAGAAGCCATTGGCGATGAAAAGCTTAAAATCGAAGCTACCGCTTTGAAAGGTGACGACATGCCCGCCGTGGTAACCATCAGCGAACAATCCCGCCGCATGCAGGAAATGATGCAGATGTACGGCAACGTAATGCCCGGTATGTTCCCCGTCGAGGAAACGCTTGTTTTAAATCTTTCGAGCAAGGTGCTGCAAAAAATTGTCGCAAAAGCAGAAAATAAGGACGAGGTTCTGCCACTGTGCCTCGAAATCTATGATATAGCAAGGCTTGCGCAAAAGCCGCTTGATACCGAATCACTTTCGGCATTTATCAAAAGAAGCGCCCATATTATAGAGATGGCGTTGGATTAACGTGACGGCAAAAACATTGATTTATAAGTTTTAATCTTTTCAAATCAATAAAAGGAGGAATTACATTTATGAGCAGAATGTTTGGAACAGACGGAGTGCGAGGCATTGCCGGGCATGATCTATCCCCGAGTCTCGCGTTTAAACTGGGTCGAGCAGGTGCATATGTTCTCTCTCAAAAAACATCCCACCCAAAGATCCTTGTCGGTAAAGACACTCGCCTTTCCGGCGATATGTTAGAAAACGCGCTTATTGCAGGTATTTTATCCGCAGGCGCAACTGCAATATCACTTGGTGTATTACCGACGCCTGCGGTCGCATACTTAACGCGCATACGCAATGCCGCAGCGGGTGTTGTGATTTCAGCATCCCATAATCCTGCAGAATATAATGGTATTAAGTTCTTTAGTGGTGATGGTTACAAACTGCCCGACGCTGTTGAAGATGAAATTCAACGTGTGATAGAAGAGGACGCTGTTCCTGTCTATACGGGTGCCGATATCGGCAGGGCATATCACGATACTACCGCCGTAGAAGATTATATGGCTTTTGCCGCAAAAACAATTTCTGTACGGCTCGATAATATGCGCCTTGCGGTAGACTGCGCAAATGGTGCTGCCTATAAGATTTCTCCCTCCGTGTTTGAAGCTTTGGGCGCATCCGTCACAGCAATACATACAGAACCTAATGGTCTTAACATCAATGCAGACTGTGGTTCTACGCACCTGGAGTCTCTTTGTGACACTGTCCGAAACGGGAATTATGACCTCGGCATTGCGTTTGATGGCGATGCAGACCGCGTTTTACTTGTTGACGAGTGTGGAAACCCCATCAGCGGCGATGCCATGATGGTTGCCTGCGCCATACATTTAAAAGAAAAGGGAAAGCTTTCAAACAACACCTTAGTTGCCACCATTATGAGTAATCTTGGGCTTTCCATTGCTTGTAAAAAACATGGTATTTCCACTGTGGAAACAGCTGTTGGTGACCGCTATGTACTGGAAGCGATGCTAAAAGGCGGACATTGTCTTGGCGGCGAGCAATCGGGGCATATCATTTTTTCCGAGCATGCCACCACGGGTGATGGTCTTGTTTCTGCCCTACAGTTTTTGTCAGTTATGCAGGAAAGCAAGAAAACTGCATCTGCTCTTGCCTCCACTGTACATATTCTGCCGCAGGTTTTGGAAAACGCAGTTGTCAGTCCCGAAAAAAAGCATCTTTATAAGACGGATTCTGTTATCTGCGCAGAAATTAGTCGCATCGAAAAGAAGCTTGTGGGATGTGGACGTGTTGTTATCCGCCCTTCCGGAACGGAACCGAATGTCCGCATTATGTTGGAAGGTGATAATATTGCCGTTCTGAAGGAAGAAGCCCTGGCCCTTGCAGGCTTAATTGAAACACGAATGCAGGCATAAAATCCTAAAAGGAGTTTTATCATGGCGCGTATTACAAAGCTTTTTAAACTTTTAGATTCTATAGGCGCAGATGGTGCAATTTTTCAAAACGCCGAAAACATCTTTTATTTAAGTGGCTTTACAGGAGAAGGTACACTCATTATAACCCGAAATCATCGTTTCATTTTAACAGACTCTCGGTATACGCTCATGGCAAAACTTCAATCTCCCGACTTTGAGGTTCTGCCACATAATACCTCTATATCAGACAGTCTTTCAGATGTATCCTCCGTCGCTTATGAGGACGCTGATTTATCTGTTTCCGCTTTTGAAAAAATCAAGAATGCACTTTCGGAAAAGACATTGGTGCCCCTTGGTGAAGCTATGTTCACACTGCGTCAATACAAAGATGAAAAGGAACTTGCCGCCATTTCTGCCGCCGTTCGCCTTGCGGACAATGCTTATGCCTATGCTCTAACACGGATTTGTCCCGGCATGCATGAATACGAGGTTGCTGCGCTTTTGGAAGGCTATATGCGGCGCGAGGCGGGCGCTTTGCCTTCATTTGAAACGATTGTAGCATCAGGTCCGCGGAGTGCTATGCCACACGGCACAGCGTCTGACCGTATCTTGCAAAAGGGGGATTTTCTCACCTTAGATTTTGGTTGTCGCCTCGGCGGATACTGTTCTGACATTACACGTACTGTTACGATTGGACCTGCCTCTGCAAGACAAAAAGAAATCTATAACATCGTTTTATATGCACAAACACTTGCCGAAAACGCCGCCATTCGGGGTGTATCTTGTGCCGCGCTCGATAAAAAAGCGCGGGATTCTATTTGTAATTTCGGCTATGGTGACTACTTTGGGCATGCACTTGGGCATGGTGTAGGCCTTGCTATTCATGAATATCCGACGCTTTCATCACGTTCTGTACACGTTTTGGATATCGGCAGCGTATTCACTGTGGAGCCGGGTATCTACCTCCCCGACGAGGGCGGCGTACGTGTCGAGGATATGCTTTGTGTGACCGAGGCGGGTACTGTAATTTTGACGCAAAGTCCAAAAACGTTAGTTGAGATTTTATAATTTTTTCCAATAAAAAAACAGCGTAGGTCTTCGACGCTGTTTTTTATTTTGCTATTGAATTGGTTCAAAATCTGCCGCACCATGCTTACAAATCGGACAAACAAAATCGTCAGGTAATGTATCTCCTTCATATACATATCCGCACACCTTGCAGACAAAGCCTTTTTTCCCTTTTGTTTGCGGCTTTGGCTTTACGTGGTTCTGGTAATAACTATACGTCATGGTTTCTGTATCCGAAACAACGCGCGCCTCCGTGATACTGCAAATAAACATGCCATGCGTGCCTAAATCAACATACTGTTCCACACGAAGCGACATAAAGGCATTGATATATTCTGGCAAGCATGCAAGGTTATTATCGGAGCGGAGCACCTTAATACCTTCAAATTTATCCGCTACGCGACCGCTTTGGAAACCAAAACGTTCAAAAATGGAAAATGGTGTATCCTCAGACAGGCAGTTTACGTTCATGCTCCCTGTCTGCCGAATAACATGATGCGAATAGTTTTCCTTATTTATAGTTACGGAAATGCGGTTTGGCGTGCTGGTTACCTGCGATATGGCATTGACGATAAGACCGTTGTCTTTCTTCCCGTCATTCGACGTGACAACATAAAGCCCGTATCCGATACGAAAAAGAGCGGTCAGGTCATTTTTCATTTCACTTTTCTCCACATTATAATCGCGGCAAAGTTCCGATGCCATCGCATCAATTTGTTCCTTACTCTCCGCCTGCATTGCGGATTGAATTGTAACCGTATTTTCCGTAAACGTAAGATTTTTGGAATTTTCAAACATTTTTCTCATGGTTTTGATTGCCGTCGGTGCCCATGAACCATTTTCAATCAATCCAACAATACGGCCACTGAAGTTTCGTTCGGTCAAGTGGTCAATAAACGTGCGCATGAAGGGAAAAATATCCCCATTATATGTTGTAGTAGCCAGTACAAGCTTGCCGTATCGGAAGGCATCTTCCACCGCCTCTGCCATATCGCAACGCGCCAGGTCATTGATAACGACCTTCGGGCAGCCCTTTTCGCGCAGTTTATCCGCCAAAAGCTCGACTGCTTTTTTTGTATTCCCATAAACTGACGTATAGGCTATCATAACCCCTTCTGTTTCCACACCGTAGGATGACCAGATATGATATAAATTCAGATAGTATCCAAGATTTTCTGTCAAAACCGGCCCATGTAAGGGGCAAATGATATCGATTGACAAAGATGACGCTTTTTTTAATAAATTTTGCACCTGCGCGCCGTATTTGCCGACAATGCCAAAGTAGTAGCGGCGTGCTTCACAAGCCCAATCTTCCTCCACATCCAGTGCACCGAATTTTCCAAAGCCGTCTGCCGAAAAGAGCACACGGTCTTCCGCGTCATACGTTACCATAACCTCGGGCCAATGTACCATTGGTGCCGTTATAAATTGTAATGTATGCTTGCCGAGGGAAAGCTTGTCCCCTTCACCGACTATATATTGTCTTTCTTTAAAATCTGTTCCGAAAAATTGCCCCATCATGGCAAATGCTTTTGCAGTTGCAACAATTTCAACATTTGGATATGCCTTCACAAAATTCAGTATATTGGAGGAATGATCCGGCTCCATATGCTGCACAATCAGATATGCCGGCATTTTTCCGTCAAGAGCTTCCGCCACATTATCAAGCCACTCATGCCCAAAGCGTGCGTCCACTGTATCGAATACAGCCGGTTTTTCGTCCAATATCACATAGGAATTATACGCCATGCCGTTTTCCACAACATACTGTCCTTCGAAAAGGTCAATCTCATGGTCATTGACGCCTACATATTTTATATCGTTCGTAATCTGCATTTTCATAGCCTCCCATTTTTTAAAATTATACCATCGTTTCCAAAACGCGTCAAGTATTTCTTTCCGAAAAGCATTGCATTCAGACCGAAAATATGTTAAACTTTGAAGAAATGGAAAGGAGTGGTAATATGTACACTGGCGTATCTCGGAAAACTGACGGGGATTTTTTACGTATCCTCGGTTCTTTTGCCGTTGTACTCATTCATGTTATCGGTGAATATGTAGGGCCAGCACCTTATTCACCGTCCCTGATATGCCCTGCTACACTGAATGCGCTTTCCCATATCAGTATACCATTGTTCATTATGCTGAGCGGACGATTTATGCTTTCCCGCACACCTTCCATCATGCACAGTTTAAAAAAGGCGAAAAAAACCGCCGTCCAACTTTTATGTTGGGGCGTGTTTTACCTTGCAGCAGATATACTGGTGATGGGTGCAAAACCTGTTTCCCTCGTTGCCGCACTTGGTGATATTTTGACAAAACCGCTCCACCTCTGGTATTTTTACACCGCCATTTCACTCTATTTGATGACGCCACTTCTCGGAATTTTTACTCATCATGCAACACAAAAGCAATTTATATTTGCCCTTTTATTCACGTTTTTACTCGGCTCCGTTTTGCATATTGTTGTCAGCAGTCCCTTTTGCGGTATCCTGCCTATACTCTTGGATAAAATGAAGCTATCCACCTCGGTCGGTTTCATCTTTTGTTACTTGTTTGGTGACTACGTGTATCGATATGGCATTGCCGCACGCACGCGGAAAATATTGTATGTATCCGGCATAATACTCGCAATTATAATGCCCACACTCACATTATATTTTGCTTCTCTGCACGACGGCGCACCCGATTACACGCTGTATAGCTTTGTATCACCGACCGTTCTAGTCCCTGCAATGGGCGTTTTTGTATGGACAAAGCAGTTTTTTGCAAACCACACGCCACACGCCGTAACCTTTATCCGCGTTGTTGCATCTTTAACTCCCGGTATCTATGGGCTACACATTTTCGTTCTGATGCTCTTGCCCCGCACGCTGCTATCCGCGCTTTCTCCCGGTCTGCGCGTAATTCTGCTGAGTTTCATGGTTTTTGCCGTATCCTGTTTCATGGTTTTTGCCGTAAAACAAATCATACCGCGTAGGAAAAATCAAGGATAAATCAGTGCCGGCTCATTCTCTAAAACTGTGCCAAACGCTTTGGCCGCCTCTTTTGCCCCCTCAAGGTCATGGAATCGGTAATTTCCGCACTCCACCTCAGTTGCACCGAAAATATCACCGGAAAATGCACAAATCTCATCGAGGACCTTTTTGATTTCATGCCATACTGTTCTATGGTCGGCATTTCGTATCAGAAGATAGAATCCGGTAAGGCATCCCATCGGTCCGAAATATAAAACATCCAGATTTGTGTTTCGTATGTAGGTTGCAAACAAATGTTCAATGGTGTGCATGGCAGCAGGCGCAAGTGTTGTGCCGCAGTTTGGCTTACAAAAGCGTAAATCATAGGTCGTGACATCACCATCTACTCTCGAAATATACATGCCCGGTACAATACGGGTGTGGTCAACCTTAAAGCTTTCTATTTTTTCCATTGTAACTTCCTTTCTCATAGAGACGGACGGCTTTCGCCGTCCGTTTTATAGTTTTTCCTCGTCCATGCTTTCACCGTCCCAGATAAAATCATTATCATATCTGTCGGTACGATGAATTCTCTCTGGTTCGCTCATCTCGCCCTCTATATTTGGGCGATACTCAGGCACACTGCGCGGGTCACGGCCCGCCCCTTTGTAATTCTCATACTTCATGGCGCACCTCCGTATTGTAAGATTTTGCTCTCCATATACAGTATACCATATCTTATCAAATTATACAATAAAAATTTTTTTCTGCATGTTTTTCTTGTCCCATTCATACCTATCCAATAGAAAGGAGTGTAAAAACATGGAAACAGTACAACTTGGTGATCAGAATGTTTTTGTAGAATATTTGCAACTTGCACTTTCCCGTCTTGGCTACACCGTTACAATTGATGGCATATTCGGACCCGAAACAAGACGTGCCGTCCTTCGGTTTCAAACTACGGGGGGTCTTCGGGCAGACGGCATTGTTGGCACACGAACATGGGCGGCACTAAAGCCCATTTTACGCGGTTTTGCCTATTATACGGTGCGTTCGGGCGATACCTTTTTCAGTATTGCAAATGCTTTCTTTACAAAAGTCGAAGCAATCCAAACTGCAAATCCAACAGTTGATGCTGAAAATCTTCCCGTAGGCGCGCGCATTGTGGTTCCTTACGGGTTTATGCTTGTACCTACCAATGTACGCTACACCTACGCGCTTACAATGCTTTTAGTGGAAGGGATCCGCGCCCGTTATCCGTTTATTCGCGAAAGCATCATCGGGACAAGTGTAATGGGGAAAAATCTTTACAGCTTATCCATCGGTGCAGGTGAGCGTGAGGTTTTTTACAATGCATCCCATCACGCAAACGAGTGGATTACGACTCCGCTTCTTTTTCAGTTTTTAGAAGAATATGCCGCCGCCTATGCAAACGCAGAAACAATTTACGGCTATTCAGCCTTATTTTTGTATGATAATATTACACTTTATGCCATGCCACTTGTCAATCCGGATGGTGTGGATTTAGTCAACGGTGCCATCCCGACGGACAGCACCTTCTACACGCGCGCCGCCTCTTATGCGGCAAACTACCCCAATATTCCGTTTCCGTCGGGCTGGAAAGCAAATATTGAAGGGATTGATACAAATTTAAGCTACCCCGCGTATTGGGAGCGTGCGCGTGAGATAAAATTTAGTCAAGGCTTTACTTCCCCTGCACCGCGTGACTATGTAGGCCCCGCACCGCTTGCCGCCGTAGAATCTGCTGCAGTCTATAATTTTACCCGAGCACGTAATTTTCTTCTGACGCTTTCTTACCATACGCAAGGAGAGGTCATTTATTGGCGATTTTTGGACCTTTTACCGCCAAACTCTGCCGAAATTGCAGAAAGCTTTTCCGAAGCAAGTGGTTATTTGTTAGCGGAAACACCCATCCAAAGCGGCTATGCGGGATATAAGGACTGGTTTATTTTGGAATACAACCGCCCCGGCTATACAATAGAAGCGGGCAGCGGTATAAACCCACTGCCCCTCTCGCAATTTCCTAAGATATATGAAGATAATCTTGGTATATTCGTGCTGGGTATGGCAGAAATTATCGACATGCCATAAAATCGCAAAGTTTAATATCGCATGACATTTCGCCTGCATGCACGTTCGAAACCTTGGCATAATCAGTTGAAAGATATTTTTTATTATCATCTGCAAACACAGTGACAACTGTTCCACCCTGCGATGCCCAGACCTTAACAGCACCGAGGAAATTTGCACCGCCTGATACGCCTACGCCAATTCCCAATGTTTCTGAAAGCATGCGTGCCATACAGATTGCATCGCCATCGTCTACAGAAATCACGTTGCTAAGTTCATCCAGATGAACAATTTCCGGAATAAACTCATCTGAAATACCGTATATACGATGCTGCCCCACCTTATAGCCGGTGGATAATGTAGGCGAATTTGCCGGTTCAAGGGGATAAATTTTGCAAGCAGGATTTGCCTCCAAAAGCCTTTGTCCAACGCCCATCACCGTGCCGCCGGTGCCTACACCTGCAACAAAACCGTCCGCGCAAAGTCCCATTGACGCGAGTTGTGTATTGATTTCAAGCCCCGTGTACAAGTAATGCGTTCTTGTATTTTCGGGGTTTGAAAATTGTCTTGGTAAAAAAACATTCTCCTTCTCGCCTTCAGCCTCCGCCATTGCAATAGAACCTAAAAATCCACCCTCTGCCTTCGAAACCAATCTGACAGACGCCCCAAAGCTTTCCATAATGCTGATACGTTCCCGCGTCATCCAATCCGGCATATAGATCCGAACGGAATGACCAAGCGCACGCCCGACTGCTGCAAAAGAGATGCCTGTATTCCCGCTTGTGGCTTCAACAATAGTATCACCCTTTTTTATTGTGCCCTCTTTATATGCTGTTTCCAGAACGTGCATTGCCACTCTGTCCTTGATGCTACCCGTCATATTAAAATATTCCGCCTTGGCGTAAACCGCGCCAACGCGTCCTTTATATGTAAATGTAATCTTCAAAAGCGGGGTGTTCCCCACAAGTCCTTTTAAATTTCGTATTTCCACCGTCTCACTCCTTCAGATTCTTTACTACCATTGTATACATAAATCGGTGTTTTGTCCTCTATTTTCGCAGAAAAAAGCGCAGAATGTAATAAATAATTTTATAAGGCTTTTCCAAAATCTTAACTGCAATGCTATTTTTTATCCACGCGCTTTTAAAAAACAACACCAAAAGGCTTTCATGCCATGCCTCTCTAAAATATTGCGTCACTTGCCATGCTTTGCTCGCATATAAAATCTCCAAAAAAATGTCCATATTCTCAGTATGGACATTTTTTTTAATTTCATTCCACCGAAAGAATATATCTGTATACCGGTTGTCCGCCGTACACCGTCGTCACTTCCGCATCCGCCCATTTTTGACGAATTACATCTGCATAACCTTCTGCTTCTGTCTCTGAAACACCCTCTCCGTAAAGAAGTGTTACTGCAAAGGTTTCCGCATCGATAAGCGTGTCAAAAAGGGTAGTGAGCGCATCATTTTCTTCCGCCTTTGCCGCAACAATTTTTCCATCTGAAAGTGCAAGAAAATCATCCTTACAAATGGTCATGCCGTCCATTTCGGTATCGCGGACTGCATTGGTTAAAAGACCTGTCTGCACACCCGTTATCGCTTCTTCCATTGCTGCTTCGGGCGCATCCGCTTCTGTATCAAGTGCAAGCATTGCCGCCATGCCCTGCGGTACAGTTTTCGTTTTTAAGACGTACACATTTTTATCCGTCATATCTGCGGCTTGTTGTGCCGCCAATATAATATTTCCGTTATTCGGTAAAATCAGAATCTTATCTGCTGCAAGATTTTCTATCGCGTCGAGAATATCATCCGTGCTGGGATTCATGGTCTGTCCACCGCTTACCACAATGTCAACACCAAGCTCCGTAAAGAGTTCCCGAATACCATCCCCTGCCGCAACAGCAATCACGCCCAATGCCTTTTGCTCTTTTTTCTCAAGCTGCTCCATATGTTGCTCACGCAGGTTGTCAATTTTAATATCGGAAAGCATGCCGAAATCAAGTGCGCGTTCAAGCACCCATCCGGGATGATTGGTATGTATATGAACTTTAATTATATCATCATCGTCAATCACCAAAACACTGTCACCACGGTCGGAAAGGTTGTCCTTTAATTCCTCCGCACCGGCTGCCCGTAGTTTTTTACGAATAATCAGCTCTGTGCAATAGCCGTATTTGACATCCGCTTGTGCACGTTGTGCCGCATTTTGTTTCGCCGTTTCCTTTATAGTTTCCTTTTGAACAACAGGTTGACCGCTTGTTAATGCCAAAAACATGCCTTCAAATATGAAAAACAAGCCTTTGCCGCCTGCGTCTACAACGCCCGCCTTTTTCAAAACCGGGAGCATTTTCGGCGTTTCACGTAGTGCCTCTTCCGCACTTTTCACGACAGCCTCCAAAAGTGAGACCATGTCCCCGTCGCGGTCAAGCTTTTCTATCGCTTCTGCTGTGCAACGTATCACTGTAAGAATTGTACCTTCAGTCGGCTTCATAACGGCGCGATATGCCATTTTTGACGCACTTGATATCGCACGGATAAAATCCTCTTCCGTCACGGTTTCAACACCTTGCAGTGCCGTTGCAAAGCCGCGCATAATCTGTGAGAGAATAACGCCCGAATTGCCTCTTGCACCACGAAGCGTAGCGGATGCCACCGTCGCAGCAACATCGCCCGCCGTTTTACACTCTTTTTCCGAAAGCGCACGTTTCGCGCTTTGCATTGTCATACTCATATTTGTACCCGTATCCCCATCAGGCACCGGGAAAACATTCAAATCATTAACAAGCTGCTTGTTGTTATCTAAATGGTGTGCCGCAGAAACAAACATGCATTGTAAGGTTTCTTTGTCAAGTGCTTTCATCAAAATGCCACCTCTCCTACTTCATGCCTTGCGCACGCACACTTTCCACGTGCACATGCACATCGCGAATTTCAAGCCCCGTATTTTTACTGAGCTGATACTTAACGTTCTTAATAATACTTTCCGAGATAACACCAATATTCACACCATACTCAACCATGATATGCAAGGAAATTATGATGCCGCCATCCTTCATAAAAACGCGTATTCCCTTCCCCATTTTGTCACGTTTGAGTAAAGATACAATACCATCCCTTTTAGAGCGGTATACCATGCCAACCACACCGTAACACTTTGTCGCGATATGTCCCGCCATTTTTGCGAGTGCATCTTCGTCCATAAAAATCGTGCCCATTTCCGTTGTTTTAATGTTAATCATTTCAAACTCCTTCACAGCCTGATTATATTTGCTTTCTCTGCATCTGCTATCGAGTGGCAGGAAAACAGTATAATTTGTCTTTTATCTCCAAGCGTATGCAATAGATGCATCGCATTTTGGGTTCTTTCCTCATCATACTGATAAAATACATCATCCAGGAATATAGGTGATTCCGAAAACAAAAGCGAAGCCATAGAAAGCCGCGCGGCAAGATATGCTTGGTCAATTGTCCCATCCGAAAAGAATTGTACACCCCGATGCCCTTCCCTGTCAAGTGTTATATTATACTGTTTGTCAAGCAGCATACCCTCTTTTTTTCCTGTCAGGACAGATAAATATTCCGATGCCAGTGCATTGATTTTCGGTGTAAAATCGCGGCAAAGTTCTGAAAACGCCTCGTCAAGCGCATTTTGCGCCGCCAAAATCGCTTCGTATGTCTGCTCAGCCTCCCGAAGTGCTTCTTCCGCCTCATACTTTTCTGTACAAATAACGTCTTTAAGACGCGTCTTTTTAAGGCTTTCCGAAAGTATACCCTCTAAATTTGCAGCTTCACTGACCATATTGTCCAATATGCGTTTTTTCTCTTCTGCAGCACGCACTGCCTCTTGCGGATTTTGTGCCGCAAGTTTTTCTGCATCCCCATACTGTTCCAAAGCCTTCATATGGTATGCTAAGTTTTCTTCTTCTTTTCTGACGCGTGCCTCACATTCCGCCACATATTGCAAGACCAGTTCTTTTTTTTCGGAAAGTGCGGTTTTTTGTGCCACCGCCTCTGTATATTCCTGTAACGTCCTGCATCCGAAATGTGAAAGCTCCGCAGCCTTTTTCGCTTGTATTTCCTCCGCATTTTTCAGCATTTCTTCTGTTATATTGCTCTTCTTTTTCCTTTTATATGCGAGAAAGAGAATCAGTGCAATTCCACCGATTCCTAAAGCAGTAAGCGGTATGCGTGCAAGACCGACAGGCACAAATTGCATCACTACCCCCGCCAAAAGGAATAAAGCCGCAAACAGCATTAGACGGATTGTATTCTTTTTTTCTGCTTCATGCTGCCTTTGTATTTTTTCAGGTGTGTCCGTTTCCTGATATACTATATCTTGAATTGGGCGGTCAAATGCAGAAAACTTCTGTAACTCATCCAAAACTGCCTGATAGCGTTCCTTCGCCGCCGTCAAAGCGTTTTCCGCCGCCTCAACTTGCATTTTTGCACCTTTTATATTTGAAAACACATGGCTGATTTCCAGTGCCTTTCTTCCGTCATCCTGTCTTAGCAAATCTTCCCTATACTTTGGAATTTCACGGCGAAGCATCTCAACACGCGCCATTTTGGAAAGTATAGCATGATTTTCCGTTTCTGCCGCCGCAAGTTCTTCCCCAAGTTCCATAACCTTTCGTTGCAGAGAATAAATTTTTCCTCCCTCTCCACGTTGATGCTTATAAAGACGTGCCGCATTTTTCAATATATCTATCGCCTTATGATAGCCCGTATCCTCGTCGCCACTTACGGCTAAATTGATAAGTTTATCCGTAAGTTCATCATCTCCGCCATGTATTCCTGCGGAAATTTGGCGTACAAATAAGGTTTTTAAAAATCCGTTTTCTCCAATTCCGATTTCTTCTTCTATAGAAATCGTCGCTGCCTCCCCTGTTACGGCATCTATGATATGACAAGTGTCCTGTGCAGGGGTTCTGCCGCTTTTTCGCTGAATCACATACTGCTTGCCGTCTTTTGCAGTAAAGGTAAGCTCTCCTGCCATTACGCCGCTATCCCACGGCGTGTACCTTTTCCTGTCTCCTCCTGTTCCGCGCCCTGTAAAACCGTAAAGCATCGCCTTGATAAAAGCCATGATTGTGGATTTGCCTGCTTCATTTTTTCCAAGTATAATATTCAATCCATTACCAAATGTAATTTGCATGTCCCTAAGCTTCCCGTAGGAGATGATATGCAATTTATCTATTCGCATATGATTTCTCTCCCTTCCAGTGCAGCAAGACCATAAGAAAGTGCGCGTTTTTGCACTTCTTCGGGTAAATCCGCAAGCTTTTGCGCAAAAAGAGTTGCAAGATAACTTTGTTCTGATGCCTCTTTCGCAATCGTTTTATCCGTCACCTTACAGAAAAAGCAATGTTCCTCCAGCGCTTTTTCTAAAACCGATGTTGAGAAACGAATCTTGTTCTCCAAGGCGCCTGAAAGAATAATTTTATATAAATTCTGTTCAGAGGACATCTGTGCTCGAATTTTATTTACAACTGCTTCGTGCGTACACATACCAGTTACATCTATGGAAAGTACAACATTCTGCCGTTTTGCAATCGGAACAAACTCCAAATTCGCGCCATCTCTGTCTATCGTGCCGCGTATAAATCCACATGTGCCTGTTTCGTCAAAATATCTCCCCTCCGGTATGCCGCAATACGCATAGGTTGTTTTTCCCGCTTTTACAAAACCCGAAAAACTATGTATATGCCCAAGTGCCGCGTAACATAGACCGCTTTTTGAAAGCACATCCTCCCGAATGGGATTATATTCACTTTCTGTTCCCACATCGCCATGCATAAGCAGTATACTTGGCATGTCATCTTGCAGGAATGCATAATCGAGGAGCGGCGAGCGACTTACAAAGCGTTCACCAAAGCCGTAGCCGTAAATTCGAACACCTCTATGCTCCACAAAGGACATCTTGGGGTTAAATATATGCACGTTGTCACCGAAGTTCACGGTATGATACACTGAATTTTCCGAAAGATAATCATGGTTTCCGGGCGCAACAAAAACAGCCGTGTCGGCAATCCGCTGAAAACAATCCCGCAGGAATGCAACCGTCTGTGCTGAAACATATGCACCGTCAAAAACATCGCCGGATAAAAGGAGTGCATCCGCACCAAAGGATTTCACCTCCGCAATAATTCGAGAAAAAGCAAGCCTTTGCTCCTCTTTCCGAATTGCTGCGGCGGCAGGCGGTAAACCGCGGTAGGGCGAATCCAAATGTAAATCACCCGTATGTATAATACGCACCCTTATCACCTTCCGAAGCCGTGGCAAAACATTTTAATATAAAAAGATTGCAGCTTCTGACCTTTATCATAAATTCTCGGCTGCAATCCATTCTTCGTGGACTTATTTGTCCCCCATGTTGAACTTTTTCCTGAACTTTTCTACGCGGCCCCCTGTATCAACAAGCTTCTGCTTGCCCGTAAAGAACGGATGGCAATTTGAACAAATTTCAACTGTGATATCTTCGGTTGTAGAGCCTGTTTCAATCACATTGCCGCATGCACACTTAATGGTTGTGGCCTTATATTCGGGATGAATACCTTCGCGCATTTCTTTCACCTCTTTCTCCATCTCAAAAACACTTCGTATATTATAGCACAATCTGTTTCAGATTGCAACTGTTTTTTTAATTTTTTTCCTGCTTTGCAATAAATTCCTGAATTTCTTCGTATGATTTAATACCTGTTGATGCACCCATCGCCATGACGCAGTGCGCACCGACGGCATTTGCAAAGCGACCACACGCCGCAAAAGATAAGCCCTTCGCCATTCCAGATAAGAAACCTGAACAAAAGCTATCACCTGCGCCCGTGGTGTCTACTGCATCTACCTTATAGCAAGGAATTACAATCGCTTCTGCATCTTTAGACTCTCTGAGGTAGCAACCACGGCTGCCCAGTTTAATTACAACCTGTTTTACGCCCATATCAAAGAACTTGTCAGCAATTTTTTCCGGTTCCGTTTCTCCGCCTGCAAGTTCTATTGCTTCATCAATACTGGGCATAAATACATCTATGTAAGGCATACAGGGTTCTAAAATCTCCATCCAGCGGCCCCGACTGTCCCACGCCGTGTCCAGAACTGTTATCTTGCCCATTTCCTTGCAGCGTTTTAAAACTCTGGCGCAATCTGCACCGTCAAACGCATCCATAAGCATTGTGCCTGCTACAAAAACAATGCGGGATTTCTCAATTACATCCCAGTTGATATCGTCATAGCAAAATGTCGCATTTGCACCAACTGTATGGAGAAAACTGCGTTCTCCGTTTGATGATGAAAGCACCACAGAAGCCGACGTCTGTTCCGCATCATCCAGTACGATTCCGTCTACATTCACATTGTATTTTTGAAGCTCCTCGCACAAAAAAGACCCAAAATTATCTTTCCCAACCTTGCCCAACACAGCGGTTTCTATACCGATTTTCGCCATGTCAATACCGGCATTCATTGCACATCCACCGCTATATATCTTAATACTGTCAATCCGTTCGAGCAACCCTGCCCCGGGCATCTTATCCACGGGTTTTGCAATTACATCCGCCACCAAGATACCAATACATGCTACGTCAATCATTTTGTATCCTCCTCAACTTCGATCGAGTAATTTTCCTTTTCAAATTTTGAAAAATCCATATTGTGCATGCGCTGCACCCTTATTTTAAATGGGTCCAGTTCAAATTGTGGACATACATGCTTTTGTGAAACCAATCCGAATTTTGCACACATAGTCCGCATATCTACCGGAACATATACACCTTTTCTGCAATATCGACAACATTTATATGCATCCAATTTGCTCCACCCGTTCCACTGTTACATTTTTTTCATCCTGCAAAAGCTCTTCAAATGCAGGTATATCTGTCCCTGTTGTGCGAATTTTTGCCGTTGCAAACGAAGCAGCATGTCGAAGCGCGCTTTCTTCGTCATTAAAACGCGACTTCCCGTACAGATAGCCGCATAAAAAACTATCCCCCGCGCCCACGGTACTTGCAACTGCCGCATGAAGCGGATACACGCGGAAAACGCCGCTTTGTGTCGCCGCGACCGCGCCGTTGCCACCAAGACTTAAAAGTACAGTCTCCACGCCTTTGTTTTGTATTGTAACTGCCGCCTCGACCGCATCATGTACAGACTTAATCTTTCGTCCCAAAAGGCACTCCGCCTCTTTTTGATTCGGCTTTATTATTTGTGGTTTTGCTTCTATGCCGTGCCGAAGGGCATCCCCGTCTGCATCCAGCACTGCCACGGCACCTTTCTTTTTCACAATATCAATCAGCGTCTTATAAATGTCCGCGCCGAGTGCAGGATGAAAACTTCCACCCATATACACAACGTCGCTCTTTATTGCCATATCTGTAACTTTTTTATATAATGCCTGCAATGCCTTCTGCGAGACCTCGGGACCCGTTTCATTAAGGTCGGTATACGTTTGCCTTTCCGTATCAATAATTTTGATATTGACACGGGTTTCACCTTCTGTATAAACAAAATCTGTCGTAACACCGCACTCTTTTAAAAATTTTCCAATTGTCTGTCCGTTGTAGCCGCTTAAAAATCCCGTTGCCATGCAACTGATGCCGCATCTTGCAGCCAACGCCGCCACGTTTACGCCCTTCCCACCCATATTCGTTTTTACAAAATCTGTACGATTTACGGTATCAATCATAAATCCGTTTACATAGTACGTTTTGTCAATAGCGGGATTTAGCGTAACGGTTGACAAAATCATTTTTTTGCCTCCTCTAAAAGCCGAAGTACTTCTTTTTCTGCCATATCAGACGACATTTCCTGATATGTTGCTTCCTTGCGACATTTAAATTCCACAATATCCTCTGCAGCTTTCTTTCCAACCGTGATACGGACAGGGATACCGATCAGGTCAGCATCCTTAAATTTAACACCGGGGCGTTCATCTCTATCATCCAAAAGTGTTGTTACACCGTTTTTCTGCAATTGATCATAGAGAGTTTCTGCCAGCTGCATCTGCGTTTTGTCTCCCGTATTAACAACGACAATTTCCACCTTGTAAGGCGCAATTTCCATCGGCCATACTATGCCGTTTTCATCATTGTTCTGTTCAATCACCGCAGCAATACAACGATTGATGCCAATACCATAGCATCCCATAATAACAGGCTTTTCCTCGCCGTTTTCATCCGGGAATGTCAGCGAAAGCGCATTCGAATATTTTGTACCAAGCTTAAAAATATGACCAATTTCGATACCGTGTGCAGTCTTAATAGACTTACCGCATTTGGGGCAGATATCTCCGTCCGCAACGGTGCGCAAATCCGCTATTGCTGTTGGTGTAAAATCGCGACCCGGTTCTACATTTATAAAATGATAACCTGTTTCATTTGCACCAACTACCATACTTTTCATTTCCATAACCTCAAGGTCAGCATACACAGGAATGGAAAGACCAACAGGACCCGCAAAGCCTACCTCTGCCTTTGTAATTTCACGCACAAAAAATGGTTCAGCAAGCTCTACTTCTTCGCTTGCGCCCAGTAGATTCTGTAATTTCACGGGATTGACTTCTCTATCCCCGCGCACCATAACTGCCACATAGCTTTCCCCAACCTTATAAATCAAGGTTTTAGCAAAACGATAGGCTTCTACTCCTAAAAATTTTGTCAGTTCATCAATGGTATGCACATCAGGCGTTTCCATCTTTTCCATTGCGGCGCCCGTTTCGGGATACGTCTTTTTTTCGGGCATGCATGTTGCCTTTTCTTCGTTTGCAGCATAACCGCAAGCTTCACAATATGCAATCACATCTTCGCCGACTTCGGATTTGACCATAAATTCCTGTGAGCCCGAGCCGCCCATAGCTCCCGAATCGGCATCTACTACAATATAATCGAGTCCCAACCTGTCAAAAATAGCACAATAGGCTTTATACATTGCCTTATAGGATATGTCAAGACCTTCTTCCGTAAGGTCAAAGCTATATGCATCCTTCATCACAAATTCGCGGCTGCGCATAACACCAAAGCGCGGGCGACGTTCGTCACGATACTTCGTTTGTATCTGATACAGTGTAAGCGGCAGCTGCCGATAAGAATGTACTGTGTTTTTAACAGTGTCCGTAAAAATTTCCTCATGCGTCGGCCCCAGGCAGAAATCGCGTTCGTTTCTGTCCTTCAAACGGAACATGCTCTCTCCGAAAACATCCCATCTGCCCGTTTTCATATATGCTTCAGCGGGCAAAAGTGCACTCATCAAAAGTTCCTGTGCACCTGCCTTATCCATTTCCTCCCGCACAATCTGCTCCACATTCTGCAATGTACGCAGCCCGAGCGGCAAATAGGAATATACACCTGCCGCAAGCTTGCGAATCATAGCGGCACGGAGCATTAAACGATGGCTTGCAATCTCCGCCTCTGCCGGTACCTCACGCAAAGTCGGCATTAACATTTTCGATACTCTCATTTATAACCATTTCCTTCCTTTATCTTTGTTCCGCATTGTTAAACAGTTATTTCTCCGCCCTTTACAATACTGTCTTGATTTTTCTCTAAAAGGGGCTTTATAATATCGCTTATATATGCTTCCGTTTGTTGCGGTGCGCAACCCACAAAATCAGACGGATTTAAAAGCGTTTGCAGTTCTGCCTGTCCAAGTCCAAACGCAGCATCCCCTGCAATGCGTTCCAAAAGGTCATTTTCTCCACCCTCAACCTTCACAACGCGTGCCGCTTCCATAGAATGTACGCGGATACGTTCATGCAATGTCTGCCTGTCACCACCACGTTTGACGGCATCCATCAATATGTTTTCCGTAGCCATAAACGGCAATTCACGCCGTATATGCTGTTCGATAATCTTCGGATATACCACAAGACCTTCTGCAATATTTTGATATAACATCAAAATTGCGTCTGTTGCGAGAAAGCTCTCCGGCACAGAAAGGCGCTTATTCGCAGAATCGTCAAGCGTTCTTTCAAACCATTGTGTTGCTGCAGTCATAGCCGGATTTTGTGCCGTAGCCATGACATATCTTGCAAGCGAGGATATCCGTTCACTCCGCATAGGATTACGTTTATATGCCATTGCAGAAGAACCAATCTGGCTTTTTTCAAACGGCTCTTCCACCTCTTTGAGGTGTTGCAAAAGACGAATATCATGACTGAATTTGCTTGCGCTTTGTGCAATGCCGCTTAAAATATTTAAAAACTGACTGTCGAGCTTACGTGAATATGTTTGCCCCGAAACGGGAAAAACAGCTTGAAAACCCATTTTCATCGCTATGCGACTGTCGAGTTCCTTAACCTTCTCATAATCACCGCCAAAAAGCTCCAAAAAGCTTGCCTGCGTGCCCGTTGTACCCTTTGAGCCCAGCAATTTGGCGCGTTTCACCTGCTCGTCTATCGCTTCCAAATCCATGGATAGCTCTTGTATCCAAAGACAGGCGCGCTTGCCGACCGTTGTAAGCTGTGCCGGTTGAAAATGCGTAAAGCCCAAAGTCGGCATATCTTTGTACGCCATCGCAAAATCTGCCAATGCCTTTATTGTACTGACAACCTTTTGCCGTATGACGCCAAGTGCTTCGTACATCAACAAAATATCGGTATTATCACCCACATAGCAGGATGTTGCGCCGAGGTGAATAATCGGGCGAGCCGTCGGGCACTGTTCCCCAAACGCATGCACATGCGCCATTACATCGTGCCGGACCTTCGCTTCCTGCACACGGGCTACCTCATAATTGATTGTATCTTGTGCTGCACGCATTTCATCAATCTGTTCTTCTGTTATCGGAAGACCGAGTTCCTTTTCCGTCTCTGCCAGTGCAATCCATAATTTTCGCCAGGTTCTGAATTTTTTGTTCGGCGAAAAAATCGCCTGCATTTCACGGCTTGCATAGCGTGCGCCCAGTGGATTTTCATATGTATCGTGCATCCAATTCTTCCTTTCTCTTTGCCGATGTAAGCATTATAAAAAATATATGCAATTATTATAGCATATTTTCCGATATAAGGCAAGTAAAATTACAAGATTTCTCTTTTTCTAAAATTCGCCGGCGTGCTGATGCCTGCATCAACACGCCGCCTTTATGCTTATTCTTCTTCCTTTTTCTTTTTCATGTAACCTGCGAGCTTTTCAATGGCAACAGGAATGTAATCTACCAGTTTGTCAGGGCCGCTTTTTTCTATCGGTAAAAGCTGCACCTCGCCACCGCTTACGACCAAAAATCCGACTGGGTTTATGGATACGCCGCCTCCCGTGCCTCCACCAAAGGATGAATTTTGACCATCTGTCGTTTTCACCTTGGCGCCAAATTCCGTGCCGCCTGCCCCAAAACCGAAACTTACGCGTGAAATCGGAATCAACACAGTTCCGTCAGACGTTTCTACGGGTTCCCCGATAATTGTGTTTACGTCTACCATCTCTTTAATGCTGTTCATTGCTGTTGCAACCAGTTCTGCGATTGGTGTCATTTTGCATCTTCCTTTCGTATTTTAATTATAAGACCGAATAAATGCCAGATTCGCAATGAAAAAGTACCTTTAAATTCTATATCAAAACCCATGCCGTTATACACAGGTTCAATAGATATTGCTTGTTTTTTGAGAATAAACTGCCTGTCCATCATGCCTAAGAGCTGATACAAAAATGCATATGCTGCACCAACAGCAATGCCTGTATCCGCCGCGTCGCCCATTCCCATACGAATCGCAACAGAAAAGAAATTGACTGTTAGTTTCTTTTTCAGATAACAAGCCGCATCATATACGCGCTGAAACATTTTTTTAACATCATGAAATGTCACCTTATTTTGTTTGGGTGCACATGTTTCTTCCTCGTTCTTCGTTTTTTTTCGAAATGCACGCGTTATTGGAATTCGGATTCCGAATATCCCCACCGTAACGGATTCCTTTTTTTCCGTTCCGATATATCGAAATTCGATTGCCACACGAACATGTGTGCACAGAAGCAAAATCAAAAAAAGTAGGACTGCCGCTACAATCAGACCAACCATATTTTCTCCTTCTTATTTTGCGCGTAGTATGTGTAAAATCAAGGTTTTTTATACATTTTCCTCTTCAGAAGACATGTCCACCCTGGGCAAGGCATCAATAGATGAAAGGCCAAAACACCGTAGAAATTCCTCTGTTGTACCATACAAAATCGGTCTCCCCGGTGCTTCAAGCCTACCCGTTTCTTCAATCAGGCCGCGTTCTATCAGCTTTGAAACGGAATAATCACTATCCACACCACGTATCATCTCTATTCGGCTTTTTGTAATCGGTTGATGATAGGCAATTACGGAAAGTGTCTCTAATGCAGATACGCTAAGACCGCGTTTTCGCTTCGGCTCCGTCACTGCACGTACTGCATCTGCATATGTTTCACGCGAACACATTTGAAACGCATCGCCGATCTCTATAATTTTAATCCCACGTTCTTCCGCGTCATACTTTGCTGCTAATGCCAGGACAGTTTCTCTCGCAGCGGCAATGTCAATTGAAAGTGCCGCACTCATTTCCGCCACCGTGACGGACTCCCCTGCCCCGAACAGGACTGCCTCCGCCATGCATTGCTTGTCCATTATTCTTCGCCTCCAATGAGGAAAATCTCCTCATTTTGCTCCTCAATCAATAGTTTTCCACGACTTACAAGGTGCAAAACCGCTAAAAAAGTGGCTATTACCTCGTTTTTATATCGCATACCCTCAAATATTTCAGAAAACACACATCTTCTCTTTTTCCGAAACATACGACTTACGTATTGAATTTGTTCCCCTAGCGAAACGTGCGGCACATGTACAATCTCACGAAAAGCCGTAATGGGCGGAGGTGCATTATCCTCGAGTCTTGCACACACGCGCAAAAATGCATTGTATAGTGTTTCTATCGGCATTTGGGCGTTTTCTAACGGTACCTTTGAAAGTGCCTCAGGTGTCTTGAAGTAATTATCTATGGTTGCGAATTGCATCGTATCAAGCTTTTCCGCCACCATCTTGATCTCACGGTAAAGACGCAAGCGTTCCGCAAGTTCCTCCCGCGGGTCCTCCTCCTCTTCAGCCTCGACCCTGGGCAAAAGCGAACGCGATTTTATATAGAGAAGGTGTGATGCCATTGTCAAAAAATCACCTGTAACCTCCATATCCATTCTTTCCATCTCTTCGATATACGCGATATATTGTGCGGTAATCTCAGCAATTGGAATATCAGCAAGGTCAATTTTATGCTTTTGCACTAAATGTAAAAGCAAATCCAAGGGGCCTTCAAATATAGGCAATTTAAAAGAGGGAGTATCCATATTCACACCCCGACGATCGCAGTTATAACGCGAAACAAACCCTTTACAACGTGCCCCGTCATAATCGAAAACGGTCTGTCCAATACGCCGAAAAAGAGTAAAATCATCAGTATAGGCATTGCAAATCGTTCATATTCCATAAGCTTGTAATACCATTTATTCGGTAGAAAATAAGCCAAAATCTTAGAACCATCCAATGGCGGAAAGGGAATTAAATTAAAAATGCCGAGCCCCACATTCAGAAGCATAGCGCTCCATAAAAATTCATTAAAAAACAGGGAAATTGTGTTTGGTTCAATCCCACCTTGGAATGCCATTTTATATAACACGCCATAGAAAACTGCAAACACAAAAGCCATTAAAAAATTTGAAACGGGCCCCGCAAGCCCAACAAGGCTCATCCCACCCTTTGGATTTTTAAAATACTGCGGGTTTACAGGCACGGGTGACGCCCACCCAAAGCCAAAAAGGACCATACAGATTGTACCCATAAGATCCATGTGGCGTATCGGATTCAGTGATAGTCTGCCGCTATATTTCGCCGTTTTATCACCTAACAGATACGCCGCATAACCGTGTGCACATTCATGGACTGAAATTGCCAAGAGCACCGCAGGTATGCGCAGGATAATTTCTCTCAAGCTCGTTCCGAAAAGCATCTTATCACCTACACATCATTTCTTGCCACATCGGCATATGTTTCCCTTTTTACAATTAGACGTGCCTCCCCATTCTCTGCCATTACAACCGCCGGACGTGGCAAACGGTTATAATTACTACTCATTGAATAGTTGTAGGCACCTGTGGAGAGTACGGCTAAAAGATCTCCGCGTCTTAGAGACGGAAGCATAATATCTTTTATTAAAATATCACCGGATTCACAACATTTGCCGCAAATGGTAACCTTTTCACTACAAGGCTCCATCGGGCGAAGCGGCAGCACTGCATCATACTGTGCTTCATACATAATGTAACGCGGATTATCCGCCATACCGCCATCTACAGCGACATATTTCCGAATGCCCGGTACATTCTTAACAGCACCGACCGTATAGAGTGTAGCACCCGCATCCCCCACAACGGAACGACCCGGTTCTACCAACAAAAACGGAATCGGTACATTATATTTTTTACAGGCAGCACATACTGCGTCTGCCGTTTCCTGCATGGCCTCTTTAATCGGGCGTGGTGTATCCGCCTCTGTATACCGAATACCGTAGCCGCCGCCTAAATTCAGTTCTTCAAGATAACGCCCCGTTTTATTGTATACCGCTTGCATTAGCTCGACCATAAGGTCTGCCGCCACCGTAAAAGGTGTACTTTCAAATATCTGTGAGCCGATATGGCAATGTATACCGACAAGATTTATCCCTTTCCATTCTTTTGTTAAAACGCGCAATGCATCTCCGTTTTTGAGGCTGACGCCAAACTTGGAGTCCTCCTGCCCTGTTTTTACAAAATCATGTGTATGTGCTTCAATTCCCGGCTTTATACGCAGTAAAATCTTTGCGGAAATCTCCCTTTCTGTCGCCATTTCTTCCAGAATTGAAAGTTCCTCCTCGCTATCCGCCACAATTCTGCCCACACCAGTTTCCACCGCGTACAAAAGTTCTGCCTCACTTTTATTGTTCCCATGAAAACAAATTTTTTCCGCAGGCATGCCTGCAGAAAGCGCAGTATAAAGCTCTCCGCCCGAAACAACATCGACACCGAGACCTTCTTTTTGCGCAATTCTGTAAATCTCCTTTGCAGAAAATGCCTTGGATGCATATAAGGCAAGTCCGCCCGACGGCATCTGATCCATCACAGATTTATAAGCACGCATGTTTTCTTTGATAATATCCGCATCCATAATATATAAGGGCGTACCGAACTCACTCGCCAACGCATCAAACGCCACGCCGCCGATTGTCAGTACACCCTGTGCATTCATACTCACCGTATCCGCCATACAAACCTCCGCCTTTTATCTTTTTATTTAGTATATCACAAAGGTTTGTATTTGTAAAGCCTTATTTTTCTATAATTGTATCAATTATACTCCCCAATGTTCGAAAGGCTTTTCCCGCACCTTTCTTCATTGCGCGGCTTTGTTTATCCTTAATCGGGTCCGCTATCATGCCGATTGCCGCACCCATTACCATTCCTGATAAAAGGCCTGCCATAAAACACGTTTTGTTCATTCCGATTCACCTCACTTCAATTGCAAAATACATGCTTCCCAATGGTCGTAACAACCGGCCTTGTTCGTATCCATCCATTTGTTGCAGTACGCGGATTGTAGTAGTAAATCGCACCGCCGGCGGGATCCCATCCGTTTAAGGCATCCTTTGCCGCACGAATGCAGCTTTCCTCCATCTGTGCGTGGATTTGCCCATCAAATACTGCCGTAAAAGCGCCCGGTTGATAGACAACACCTGCGATTGTGTTAGGGAACGAGGCATGACGCACACGGTTCATGATGACCGCACCGACTGCCACCTGCCCCGTGTACGGCTCTCCTCTTGCTTCCCCGTTAATGGCACGCGCCAATAAATTCACATTACTTTCGTATGAGGAAGAACCACTACCCCCCGATGAAGTGCTTTCCCCTGTCGGCAACCCTAATTTTGCAAGTGTTGCCGCACCCGCAATGCCATCAGCCGTAAGTCCATGTTTTCTTTGAAAACGTTTCACTGCTTCAGCCGTTCTCCATCCATAAACACCGTCTACTTCACCGTTGTAATAGCCCCAGGATAAAAGTCTTTGCTGTATTTTATATACTTCTTCACCCCTTGAGCCATACTTTGACAACGTTTCTTCGACTGTTGGCGTAAACACAACATAAAGGCAAACGAAAACAGTACATATGAGCATACTAATTTCTCTTTTTTTCATAATTCCTCCATATACAAAAGCCGCAATAGTAAATATTACGGCTTTAGTTTTCTTTTATATGGAGTTTTTATTCGTCTTTTTCAGATTTTAATTTTTTTTTGCAAAAAAATCTTGTATGGCATCCACAATTCGTTTGGACGCATTGCCATCCCCGTAAGGATTGACTGCCTTCGCCATTTTTTCATAAGCGGACTTATCACAAAGAAGCTCTTTTGCCATTTGATAGATGGTTTCTTCTTCAATGCCTGCAAGTTTTACTGTACCCGCTTCCACTGCTTCAGGACGTTCTGTTTCTGTTCTGAGAACAAGTACGGGTTTTCCGAGCGAAGGTGCTTCCTCCTGCAAGCCGCCTGAATCCGTCATAATCATATACGAGCGATGCATAGCATTATGCAGTTCCTGCACATCTAGCGGTTCTATCAGATGCACACGTTCCACATTACCCAGTACTTCGTTCGCAACACGACGCACCGCAGGATTCAGATGCATAGGATATACAATCTCTACATCCGAAAATTCTTTCGCAATGCGACGCACGGCACGCATAATATTGTACATCGGCTCACCCTGATTTTCGCGTCGATGTGCCGTCAGCAAAATAACGCGTTTTTCCGTCCACGGCATCGACATAAGCGTTTTATCTTTAAATTTGTATCCATCCTTTACTGTTGTTTTCAAGGCGTCAATGACCGTATTCCCCGTGATAAAAATTTTACTGTCACAGACATTCTCACGCAGGAGATTTTGCCGATTGGTTTCCGTGGGTGAAAAATGAAGGTCGGAAAGCACACCCGTCAAACGACGATTGATTTCCTCGGGGAATGGAGACCATTTGTCAAACGTACGAAGTCCCGCCTCAACATGGCCGACTGCAATTCCGCTGTAAAAAGCTGCCAGGGCACCCGCAAAAGTCGTCGTCGTATCGCCATGTACCAGCACAATGTCAGGCTTTTCTTTTTGAAAGATCTCGCACAAGCCTTCCATAACACGTTTTGTTATATCTGAAAGCGTCTGCCCTGCCTTCATAATATCCAAATCAAAATCGGGCGTAATACCAAAAATTTCAAGCACCTGGTCAAGCATCTGCCGATGCTGCGCCGTCACGCACACCTTACTTTCAATATTTTTTGCCGCCGCAAGTTCAAGCACCAAGGGTGCCATTTTAATAGCTTCGGGTCTTGTCCCGAAGACCGAAAACGCTTTAATCATGCAATTATTCTCCTTTTTCATCATCAAAAGGTGTCTTTTCTGTTGTATTCGATTTCATACCCATCGCACGTGCCGCTATAACAGCCGCCAAAATCACACCAATAATCAGAAGTATTGCCTTAAATACACCGTTTGTAACGAGTACCACAGCGCAAAGTCCGAGCACTGTACACATCAGATAAATGATACTGACCGTCTTTTTTTGTGAAAAGCCCATATCAAGCACTTTGTGATGCAAATGTTCTCTGTCCGGGCTCATGATCGGCTTGCCCGCCGCCATACGACGAACAATAGCAAACCCCGTATCAAAAAGCGGTAATCCAAGTACCAGGAACGGAACAGCAAAGCTTATAACGGCATAGCTTTTAAAAAGTCCCATAATCGAAACGCATGCCAAAACAAAGCCCAAAAAGGTTGAACCCGTGTCCCCCATGAAAATTTTTGCAGGATTAAAGTTATATGGCAAAAATCCAAAACAAGCACCTGCCAAAGCCGCTGTTATCAGTGCAACTTCTTGCTCTCCCACAATCAGTGCGATACAAAAAAGAGACATACAAGCGATGGAGCTGACGCCTGCTGCCAGGCCATCAAGCCCGTCAATTAAATTCACGGCATTGGTAACGCCGACTACCCAAAGAATCGTAAGCGGAATTCCCCAAAAGCCCAAACTGATTACGCCGCTATCTTTAATAAACTGCGGTACAGAAATAACATCAATCTGTATATCATGCAGAATCAGTATGAGCGCTGCCAATATCTGAAAGGGCAATTTTACTTTCGCGCTCAGTTGTTTAGCATCGTCCACAATGCCAACAATTAAAATTACAAGTGCACCCAGCACCATGCCACGTATGCTCTTATCAACCGGCGAAAAAAGCATAACGCTGACAATAAAGCCGTAAAACATTGCCAATCCGCCAAGAAGTGGCGTTGCCTTTTTATGCACACGCCGTGCTTCATCAGGCTTATCCACAATATCCGCTCTTGTCGCAATTCGTTTTATAAACGGCGTTGTGATAAAGGCAATAATAAAACTGACCGCAAACCCTAAAAGAAGATGCATTCTGTCCATAAACGCTCATTCCTTTCTTTCTGTATCTATACACCATGAAGGTTTATCTTATCTGGCTACAAATCCTATCTTTTCATGTACCTTCTGCAGTGTTTTTTCTGCAATTTGACTTGCGCGTGATGCGCCATCCTTATAAAGTTGTTCCAAATAAGCCATATCGCCTGAAAGTGCTGCATATTTTTCCCGAACAGGGCGAAGTTCCTCAATAACGGCCTCCGCGACTTCCTTTTTCAATGTGCCATAGCCCTGCCCTGCAAATGTTTCTGCCGCTTCTTCCGGCTTTTGGCCCGTTACCGCTCCGTATATCGAAAGAAGATTATTGACACCGTGCTTTCCTTCGCGGTAAGCAATTTCCCCCTCCGAGTCCGTTACAGCGCGTTTTATTTTTTTCACAATGACCTCAGGTGTGTCCAAAACCCAAATGTATCCATTCGGATTCGGGTCGCTCTTACTCATTTTGCTTGTCGGGTCCTGCAAGCTCATAATGCGTGCGCCGACGGGTGCAAAGTATCCGTCCGGCACCGTAAAGGTGTCTGCACCGTACACGCCATTCATACGAATAGCAATATCCCTGGCAAGCTCCAAGTGTTGCTTTTGATCGTCCCCAACGGGTACCAAATCAGATCCATACAGTAAGATGTCTGCCGCCATCAAAACGGGATATGTAAAAAGACCCGCATTGATATTATCCGCATGTTTTGCGGATTTATCTTTAAATTGTGTCATGCGTGAAAGCTCACCCATATAGGTGTAACAACTTAAAAGCCACGAAAGCTCTGCATGCTGTGGCACATGGGATTGAAAGAATACAATGCTCTTTTGAGGGTCAATGCCGCATGCAATGTACAGTGCTAAAAATTCAAGGCAACGTGCTCTCAGTTCCTTCGGGTCCTGCCGCACCGTAATCGAGTGCATATCGACCACGGAATAAATGCAGTTATATGTATCCTGCAACTTTACCCAATTTTTTAATGCACCGATATAATTACCAAGCGTTACACAGCCGGTGGGCTGTACCCCGCTGAATATCATTTTTTTATTTTCCATTCTTCATTCCACTCCTTAGTCGATTGCAAGAACCTTGCCTAACCGTTTAATTCCCTCGCGAATTTTTTCAGGTGCAGTCAGCGAGTAGTTAAGGCGCATATATCGCTTACCATCCGCAGGATTTACCATGCAGGAGGAGCCAGGCACAAATGCAACCTTTTCCGAAATCGCTGTCTTTAAAAGTGCATCCGTATCCGCACCCTCAGGCAATGTGCACCAGAGGAATATCCCGCCTTCCGGCGATGTAAAGGTACAGTTTTTCGGAAAATGTGCACGCATGGAATCCAGCATAACATTTGCACGTTCTCCGTACAGCTTTTTACTTTTCTGAATGTGTGCGTCAAAATCAAAGTTTTTAAAGAATTCATACGCCGCCATCTGCGTCAACACGGGCGTATGCACGTCAGAAACCTGTTTACATACAACCATTTTACCCATAATATCTTCTCTTGCAACTGCCCAGCCAAGCCGAAGTCCCGCAGAAAGAGTTTTTGAAAAGGAACCTGCATAAATAACGCGCCCTGCCGTATCTAAGGATTTTATTGTCGCAACCTCATCGCCCGAAAAGCGAAGCTCACCATAGGGGTTATCCTCCAAAATGTAGAAGTCATATTTCTCCGCCAATTCCAAGAGTCTAATGCGTTTTTTATGCGACATAGTAATTCCTGTCGGATTTTGGAAGGTTGCAATTGTGTAGACAAGCTTTACCTTTTCCTTCTTCAAAAGCGCTTCCAAAGCATCCGTATCAAGGCCGTCTTCCTGCACCTGTATCCCGACAAGGTTTGCGTTATATGAGCGCAGGGCGTTAAGCCCACCGATAAAGCTTGGCGATTCAACCACAACTGTATCCCCTTCGTTAATCAGGGATTTAAATGTCAAATCCAGCGCCTGTTGCCCGCCCGATGTTACAATCACGGTATCGTGTGCATGTATATTTCCAATTTTCTGCATTCGTGCTTCAATGTATTCCCGAAATGGCGTATACCCTTCCGTAACGCCATATTGAAGTGCTACCGCTGCATTCTCACAAAGCAATTTCTGCATAATTTCTCCGAGTTCTTGTCCCGGAAAAAGTTCCGGCGCAGGCGCCCCGCCTGCAAAGGATATAACCTCAGGATTAGCCAAAAGCTTAAACATTTCTCGTATTGCCGATCCACGTAAGCTTTCTACTCTATTTGCAAACATATGTTTCATCTCCAATATATACAGTATTTTTTTATTTTGAGATAGTATACCATAGAAACGAAAAAAAGTAAAGTTTTTTTGTCCTATTCCTGCCTTGCTACATGTGCTTTTATTGCCTCGAAGCTTTCCGTACTGATAACATGCTCAATACGACACGCGTCATCCGCCGCCGTCTCGGCAGATACGCCAAGTGATTCAAGCCAACTTGTCAAAAGCATATGCCGTTCATACATGCGTTCGGCAATTTCTTTTCCTTTTTCCAAAAGATGAATGCTGCCATCTTTGTCCATCTCTATATATCCGTTTTGACGTAAATTTTTCATAGCTACGCTGATGCTTGGCTTTGAATAGGCAAGCTCCGTCGCAATATCAATGGAGCGTACATTTCCCTTTTCCTTTTGTAAAACATAAATTGTTTCCAGATAATTTTCTGCCGACTCATGAATCCGCAATGATACCACTCCATTCCTTAAAACAAATTTTTACAACGTTTCAATTTGGGGTAATTTCGAGAATCCCTTTTGAAGGTCCTCCTCCGTCGGTACATAGTCCTGCATTAAGCCGTCATTATATTTTCCGTAAGACATCATGTCAAAATATCCGGTACCCGTAAGTCCAAACACAATCGTCTTTTCCTCGCCTGTTTCCTTGCATTTTAATGCCTCATCAATCGCCACACGAATGGCGTGACTGCTTTCGGGCGCAGGCAATATACCTTCAATTCTTGCAAACTGCTGCGCTGCTGCAAACACTTCTGTTTGCGTTACGGTTGTCGCTTCCATATATCCGTCATGGTATAATTGTGATAGCGTGGTGTTCATGCCGTGATAGCGAAGCCCACCCGCATGTGTGGCGGCAGGAATAAAGCCGCTTCCGAGTGTATGCATTTTTGCAAGCGGGCAGACCATGCCGGTATCACAATAATCATATGCAAACTTGCCCCTTGTAAGACTCGGACAGGACGCAGGTTCAACCGCAACAATTCTGTAATCCGCTTCACCCCGCAATTTTTCACCCATAAACGGTGCAATAAGCCCGCCTAGATTTGAGCCGCCGCCCGCACAACCAATAATTACATCAGGTTTAATTCCGTATTTATCAAGTGCCGCTTTCGTTTCAAGACCGATAACCGACTGATGGAGCATGACCTGATTTAAGACGCTGCCGAGTACATAACGATACCCTTCCAGGTTGCTTGCCACCTCAACAGCTTCAGAAATTGCACAGCCGAGACTGCCGCCGGTACCGGGGTGTTCCTCAAGTATCTTTCTCCCTACCGCGGTATCCATAGAAGGAGACGGCGTAACCGATGCGCCGTAAGTACGCATTACCTCGCGCCGAAACGGTTTTTGTTCATAGGAAACCTTTACCATATATACCTTACAGTCCAGCCCGTAGTATGCGCATGCCATCGAAAGTGCCGTGCCCCATTGTCCCGCACCCGTTTCTGTTGTAACACCGCAAAGCCCTTGCTCCTTTGCATAGTAGGCTTGTGCAATTGCGGAGTTCAATTTGTGACTTCCACTTGTATTATTTCCCTCAAATTTATAGTAAATTTTCGCCGGTGTATTTAGTTTTTCTTCCAGACAATATGCTCTTACAAGCGGGGACGGACGGTACATTTTATAAAACTTTCTAATTGCCTCGGGAATTTCAAAATATGCCGTTGTATCGTCAAGTTCCTGCGTAATCAATGCATCACAAAATACAGGCCTGAGTTCTTCCGCTGTCATCGGTTTCAACGTTTTGGGATTTAAAAGCGGTGCCGGTTTATTTTGCATATCTGCACGCAGATTGTACCAGGCTCTCGGCATTTCCTCCTCCGTAAGATAAATTTTGTACGGAATCTCTTGACTTTTCATTTTTCTGTCTCCCTTCTTAATTTGGTATGAGACGACAAAAAACTCCCGTCCCATATGCCGGGACAGGAGTTTACATCCTGCGGTGCCACCCTGCTTGACGTTTTTCACGCCCACTTTGCGCATACTTTCATATGCCGACTTTTGATAACGGAGTGCCTCTCCGGCGCACATACTCAAGCTTTTGCTCTTTCCGTTTGCCCTCGGAAGTCCATTCAGTTTTATGTTTCCTGCCACAATCCCACCATCTGCAGCTCTCTCTTTGGAAAGAGGTAAAACCTACTTACTCTTCCTCAACGGTTTCATAAATTATACCATAAATTTTTTTATTTGTCAATCTTTTTCCTTCAATTTTTTTACATATTTCTTTGGTGCACATCCCTTATATCTCTTAAACACATGAATAAAATAACTCAAATCATTAAACCCGCACCGAAAACAAACCTCCGTCATATACTCCGCCCCGCTCGCCAATAGCTCACATGCTGCCTCAATCCGATATGCCATCAAATACGAAAAAGGCGTTTCCTGTGTGATTTCTTTGAAATATTTGCTAAAATAATTCCGACTCATATTACACGCTTCCGCCATTTGCTCAAGCGTTATTTTCTCTGCATATTGTGCGGCAATTAACGCCAATGCAGGCTTAATTCTTTGTATGCTTGCATTCGACATAATTGGAATTTTATTGTCCGCACGAAGGCTATTCGCCACAAGACAGTAAATACGGCCAATCAAATCAAGCGCATACCCATTTTCCTTCTTGGCGAGACCGTCAAAAATCGCATCCACTTCGGCATTTTTATGATAAACAGATGGTTTTGTCAGGCTTTCTGCAAAGGTATTGCTCTCCACCGTAGCGCTAAACACCGTTTTCGAGAATACAATACATTCATATCGACATGAAAACGCCTCCGCACCATGCAAAATGTTACCAGGTATGATTATGCTGTCCCCACTTTCCAGTTCTACAGTAATACCACCCACACGCATACTAAGACGCCCTTTTAAAACACGCACAATTTCAAAATCATTGTGCCAATGTGCCAGCATTTGATACCGCGGATGCGTACTATCTACACAATATAAAGAAAGTGGAAATCCCGGCGTCCCTCGACGCATATTTTCATGATACATATATTTCTCCAAAAAGTGTTATATTTATATTTTATTTCATTATATCATAAGTATTTTGCATATTGCAAGAATAAATTTATACTATTATATTTCTCAAAATTACGCATTGTAACACTGTACCTCCTCTGTCCCTAGAAAAGCAAAATAATAATTGACATTTTTGTATGCAATATGCTATAATAACATTATCTTTCATATATAGAAAGAAAAATTTCTAGGAGGTTTATTATGAAGAATTGGAAAAGAACAGTGACAGTAGTTTTAGTGCTTGCATGCGTATTTACGATGACAAGCTGTGGCAAACCCGCCACAACGTACAAATTTGCAAGTGGTGGAACAAGCGGTACATACTATGCTGTAGCAAATGCAATGGCTCCCATTATCGGCGGTGCTTCTGACATGACAATTCGTGTAGACTCCACCGGTGCATCTAAAGCAAACATCCAGCTTATCAATAATGGTGAAGTTGATTTTGCAATTGTACAGAACGATGTTATGGACTATGCTTACAAGGGAACAGATCTCTTTGCAGGAGAGACCATCACAAGCTTTGCCACCGTCGGTGCAGTCTATGCTGAGGTTTGCCAGATTGTTGCCACACCGAACATTGCAACGGTTGCAGATCTCAAGGGCAAAACCGTTTCGATTGGTGACTCCGGTAGCGGCGTGGAATTTAATGCTCTGCAAATCCTCTCCGCATATGGTCTTACAAAAGAAGATATTACAGTTGTAAATGCTGACTTTGGTAACTCTACTGAACAGTTTAAAAATGGCTCTATAGATGCTTTCTTCTGTACTGCAGGGGCTCCGACCACAAACATCACAGACCTTGCAAATTCTGCAAAAGAGTTTAAAATTTTAGGTATTGATGATGAACATCTTGCAGCTTTAAAGGCAGACTATCCCTTCTATTCAGCCTATCCCATCCCTGCCGGTACCTACAAAGGCGTAGAGGAAGATGTACAAACTGTTGCAGTTAAAGCAACTATTATTTGTAAAGCAGACTTGCCTGAGGAAGATGTATACAAATTCACAAAGGCACTCTTTGAAAAAGAAGCTGAGCTTGAATCCGCTCATGCAAAGTTTAAAGAGTTGAATCTTGCCTATGCAACAGACGTTGGGTCCGTTCCCTTCCATGCAGGTGCACAAAAGTACTATAACGAAGTACAGTAATGTATTCTAAAGTAAAAAAACGGATTTGGATTGTGGCCGCAGCTTTTATTTTAGTTGCGGCCACCCTCGTAATCTTTGATATGAACACCCATTTCCTTTTTCTTCGTGATGCAGAAAGCCGCAAGATATATGCTCGTTTTCCTCTTTCGGACGGAGATACTTTTTCAGTCACATTTGTACATTCTGTAAACCAATCCCCGGTTACGGACTACTATAAAATAGGAGCAAACAACGAACTTGTCCTATATGCCACGAAATTTCATGCTTTCGGTGCCGGCATGCCTGAAAGCTGGCCGCCAAACGCACAGGTGCAAACCTCGCCTGATGGAATTTATGCAACCAACCTACAAATTACCTTGCCGAATGTTACCTATATAGTCGGCACAGTGTCCGACCATATACTTACAATCGGCGACAAGACAATTAGCCTTCGCGATTTGTGCGGAAAAAATGCCGAAGTTTTATTTACACTTACATAAGGAGGATACACATGAAAGACTCTGAAATCTTCAACAACCAAACAGAGCCTGATGCCCCGATTGACGCCGATGCTCTCATGGCGGAATTCGACAGGGAATCTAACACAAGACATTTCACTGGAAAAAAGAAAGTTTTCATTAACTCTCTCATGGTCTTTTTTTCCATCTTTGCCCTATGTGTAGCTTTGTTGGGCCGTTTTCTAAATAAAATACCCTTTTTTGCTACTATTATGGTATGGCCCGGCAACTGCGCTGTTTTCCTTGCGCTGATTTTGCTGATTGCCTATTTAATTTACCCTGCTTACAAAAAACAGGCAAAGCGTGAAAATTATATTCCCTGGTACGATTTCATACTGGGTATTCTCGCTTTCCTATGTTTTATGTATATTGCAATTAACGCACGTGAAATTGCGATTCGTGCAATCAATATTAACATGACTGATAAAATTGTTGCCATTCTCTCCATTTTACTTTTGGCAGAGGCCTGTCGACGTGTTGTTGGTCTGCCAATATTGTGTGTAATTGCTGCTTTGATTGGATATACCTTTTTTCAAGGTACAACCCTTCCGCGGTTTTTACAAACATTAGCCTACACGAAAGATGGTATTACCGGCACACCGCTTCAAATCTGCACCAACTATCTGGCATTATTCATTCTGTTTGGGGCTTTTCTTGAAAAAACAGGTATAGGTGCATTCTTTGTAGACCTTGCAAACTCTATTGCTGGCTTTGCAAGTGGCGGTCCTGCAAAGGTTGCCGTTATTTCCAGTGCCCTTGAGGGTATGTATTCGGGCAGCTCTGTTGCTAACACCGTCGGAAGTGGTTCCATTACCATTCCAACCATGAAAAAAGCAGGCTATAAACCCGAATTTGCGGCCGCAGTAGAAGCTGCCGCCTCCACCGGCGGGCAAATTATGCCACCTATTATGGGTGCAGCTGCCTTTCTTATGTCAGAAATCACGGAAATCCCTTATGTAATTATTGCTGTTGCAGCTATCTTACCAGCCATTTTATATTTCACCGGAATCTTTATGATGATTCACTTTGAAGCGAAAAAGTTAGGGCTTCGCGGCCTTTCAAAAGAAGATATTCCGCATTTTGGCAAACTGATTCTCCGCCGCGGTTATCTTCTTCTGCCGGTTTTTTTCCTAGTATTCTTTATGGGACGCGGAATGACGCCTGCTTACTCCGTTTCTCTTGCCATCTTATCGGCAATTATTGTTAGCTTTTTCTCTAAAGATACACGCCTTTCCCCCAAGAAATTATTGGAAGCACTTACAGGCGGCACACGAAGCACAATCGCTGTCGCGATTGCCTGCGCAGTTGCAGGAAACGTTGTTGGTCTTGTCAGTCTTTCCTATTTAGGACAAGAGCTTATGGACCTATTGGTAATCGTATCCGGCAGTAGCTTGTTCTTGGCACTTATACTGGTTATGCTTGCTTGTATTGTGCTGGGTATGGGTGTTCCCACAACCGCAAACTATGTTATTATGGCTACAATGGCGGCTCCTCTTATTCTAAAAATTGCCCCAGGAACGCCGGTGTTGGCGGCGCATATGTTTGTATTCTACTTTGGTATTGTGGCTGATATTACACCGCCTGTAGCACTTGCTGCCTATGCAGGTAGTGCCATTGCAAAGTCTGACCCCCTTAAAACCGGTATCATAGCCACACGCCTTGCTATCACCGCATTTATTATTCCCTATATCTTTGTCCTGCAACCTAAAATGTTGTTTATTGATGCAAGTGCATTTGAAGTAATTAAAATCGTGCTCACCTCATTTGCTGGCATCGTAGCTATCTCCGCCGGCATGGAAGGCTATTTCCGTACAAAACTTACATGGTATGAACGAATTTATGTTCTCGCCGCTGGTCTTTGCTTGATTACACCGGATACCTTAACGGATATTATCGGCATTGCTGCTCTCGCCTTGTTTATAGTTTGGCAGAGTGTACGGGTAAAACGCATTCAAAATGCATAATTGGTTTTCTCAAAAACCGCGTCTAATATAGACGCGGTTTTTTTATCATCATAATCAGTGAAGCGTATAAGAGACTAAATTTATTTAGCTGTGTGAGAAAATGCTACATTGTAAATCATTTGAAAAACACATAGAATTGGTTAATAAAGGGTTTAGATTAGGAGAATTTAATTGATTCAGATTACATATTCTCTCACCAACCCATATTTTTTACAAACACAATACTGGTTATTTACAATATCATTTTGTATTGTCTATGGTAACTTTATTCATAGATAAATCCTCCTAATGTGTTTTTGGTTTTGACTGACAACTCTTAACACATTCGGAGGATTCTTTTATCGGTTATTAAACCTCGTGACAATCGCGTAGTTTTCGTTATACAAAAAACAAGCAGCTGCCGAATATGGCAACTGCCTGCTATGATTTCCATTCTTTATCATCTGTTGACAAAGAGCTTTTTTAATTACACGAGTTCGATCATTGCCATCGGTGCCGCGTCACCGCGTCTAACACCGGCTTTAATAATCCTTGTGTAACCGCCGTTTCTATCTGCATATTTCGGTGCAATCTCCGTAAACAGCTTATAGGTTACGTCTTTCTTTGTAATGAAACGCATAGCCTGTCTCTTGGCATGCAGCGTGTTATCCTTGCCTAAAGTAATCATCTTTTCAACCAACGGGCGAATTTCTTTCGCGCGTGTTTCGGTTGTCATCATCTTACCATTTTCAAGAAACGCTGTAACCATACCGCGTAACATAGCCATACGTGCATCGGTCGGTCTACCTAATTTTCTCATTCTGAAACACTCCTTTCGCTAAAGCTTGGCGCTGTTCCTTTTATTAGTCCTCAACAGGTGCTAAGGCAAGTCCGAGACTTAAAAGCTTATTGATAACCTCTTCCAATGATTTGCGACCGAGGTTTCTGACGTTCATCATATCTTCTTCGGTCTTTTGGATGAGATCTTCTACATTATTTATGCCTGCACGTTTTAAGCAATTGTATGAACGTACGGAAAGGTCTAGTTCTTCAATCGTCATTTCGAGAACCTTTTCTTTCTTGACCTCCGGCTTATCCACCATAATATCAATATCCTTCGTGCCGTCTGCAAGGTCGATAAAAAGATTTAGATGCTCATTGAATATCTTGGCACCGAGGCTAACTGCTTCGTTCGGTGTAATGGTTCCGTTTGTCCAGATTTCAAGCGTAAGCTTGTCAAAATCCGTCACCTGACCGACACGTGTGTTTTCCACCTGGAAATTCACCTTCGGTACGGGTGTGTAGATAGAGTCTACCGGAATTAAACCGATAACAGGTTGGCTTATCTGCTTATTCTTTTCCGCAGATACATATCCTCTGCCTTTATTGATTGTGATTTCCATGTACAGTCTTGCATCTTCATTCAGTGTTGCAATATGCAAGTCTGGATTAAAAATCTCAACACTGGAGTCTGCCTTAATATCCTTTGCACAAATCTCGCAGGGTCCCTTTGCGTCAATATAAACGGTTTCGGAGCTATCTCCATGCAACTTTACGATAAGCTGCTTTATGTTAAGGACAATCTCCGTCACGTCTTCTTTTACACCCGGTATACCGGAAAACTCATGCAGAACACCATCTATCTTAATAGAAGTGACTGCCGCGCCCGGCAACGAGGAAAGCATGATTCTACGCAAGGAATTCCCAAGGGTTGTACCGTAACCTCTTTCCAAGGGCTCCAATACAAACTTACCGTAGAACTTGTCGTCTGCAGAACCCATACATTCGATTCTTGGCTTTTCGATTTCTATCATGACAATATACCCCCTTCTGAATTTGATGTAATCTACGAGGGTGAGGCTTATTTCGAGTACAACTCGACGATAAGCGTTTCCTGAATGGGCAAATCGATATCATCGCGCGATGCCAAAGTTGCTACCTTTGCCACATAATTCTCGCGATCCAGCTCAAGCCACTTCGGAATCACCTTAGACGCTGTATTCTCTAAAACAGCCTTTATCTTCGGCAACGCCTTACTCTTTTCACATACTGCAACTACATCTCCCTCTTTTACGAGGAAAGAAGGAATGTTTACTCTACGGCCGTTTACTGTAAAATGACCATGTGTAACGAGCTGACGTGCTTCCGGACGGGATAATGCAAAGCCCAAACGGTACACAACATTATCTAATCTGCTTTCCAAAATCTGTAAAAGGTTTTCACCGGTTACACCGTGCTTTTTATTTGCCATTTCATAGTACTTGGCAAACTGGCTTTCCAGTACGCCATAGTATCTTTTTGCTTTCTGTTTTTCACGCAACTGCAATCCATATTCGGACTGTTTTTTACGTCCCTGACCATGTTGGCCGGGTGCATAGCTTCTTCTGCCGACTGCACATTTGTCCGTATAGCAACGGTCGCCTTTGAGGAAAAGCTTTAAGCCTTCTCTGCGGCACAGTCTGCAAACTGAACCTGTATATCTAGCCATAGTAATTCACCTCCAAATCAAACTCTTCTACGTTTCGGCGGACGGCAGCCGTTATGCGGAATCGGCGTAACGTCCTTAATCATGCTGACTTCAAGTCCTGCTGCCTGTAAAGCACGGATTGCTGCCTCGCGGCCTGCACCCGGACCCTTTACATAGACCTCAACACTCTTAAGTCCATGCTCCATTGCTGCTTTCGCTGCTGTTTCAGCGGCCGTCTGCGCTGCAAACGGTGTGCTCTTTCTGGAACCACGGAAGCCCAGACCACCGGCACTAGCCCATGACAGTGCGTTTCCGGCAGTATCTGTAATGGTAACAATCGTATTATTAAAAGAGGAACGAATATGTGCTGCGCCGCGCTCAATATTCTTGCGCTCGCGTTTTTTTCTGGTCGTTCTCTTTACCGCTGTTTTCGCCATTTTTCAAAACCTCCTACTTCTTCTTGTTCGCAATCGTGCGCTTCGGACCTTTTCTTGTGCGCGCGTTTGTCTTTGTTCTCTGTCCGCGAACTGGCAGACCTTTTCTGTGTCGCAAACCGCGGTAGCATCCGATTTCAACTAAACGTTTGATATCGAGCGCTACACTGCGACGGAGGTCGCCTTCCACCTTATAATTTTTATCAATCAGGTCTCTGAGCTTAATGACCTCTTCTTCTGTCAAATCCTTAACGCGGGTATCGGGATTTATCCCTGTTGCCTCCAGGATTTTAATTGCACTCGTTCTACCTATACCGAAGATATATGTGAGTCCGATTTCTACTCTTTTTTCTCTCGGCAGGTCAACACCGGCTATTCTGGCCATACTTACACCTCCTATAAATTAACCTTGTTTTTGCTTATGCTTCGGATTTTCGCAGATTACCATGATTTTACCTTTTCTCTTGATAATCTTACATTTTTCACAAATTTGTTTTACCGAGGGTCTGACCTTCATAACGATACCTCCTCTATTACTTCGCTCTCCAAACTATCCTGCCCTTTGTTAAATCATAGGGGGACAGTTCCACCGTAACCTTATCGCCCGGAAGAATACGAATAAAATTCATCCGAAGCTTTCCTGATATATGCGCGAGTATTTGATGACCGTTTTGCAACTCCACCTGAAACATCGCGTTAGGTAACGATTCTAAAACCGTACCTTCCATTTCCAGTACATCATCCTTTGCCAAGTTTCAAACCTCCTTCAAAGCTCGACTGACTGATTTTCCTCGTGAAACGTGCTTATTGCCTTTCTGACTTCAGAATTTGTAAGACGTTCACCGCGTGCAATTTTATCCTTTAGAGCTTCCGCTATATAAGCAGTGGATTTTAAATGTTTTTGCTTTTTCTTTTTCGGATTATCACATTTTCGGATTTTTCCATCAACTAAATAGCAAAACATGCCCTCAAGACCTACAACCACAAACACTCCGCCTTTATCTCGGCCGGCAATCGAATATACCAAACTGCCTGCGTCAATATCCAAAATAAATCACCTCTGTAATTCTTCAGGACTGATTGTCAGAATCTCAGCCTCATTATCAGTTATGGCCACAGTGTTCTCGTAATGCGCTGCTAATTTGTCGTCACATGTTTTAATGGTCCAACCGTCTGCCAACTGTTCCACCTTGTGCGAGCCCAGCGTAATCATTGGTTCAATGGCAATTGTCATGCCTTGGCGCAATCGAATGCCGCGGCCGGCTGTCCCAAAATTCGGTACATCCGGGTCTTCGTGCACCGCCTTACCTATGCCATGTCCTACCAATTCACGCACAACACCAAACCCTTGTTCCTCAGCCGTTTTTTGCACTGCCGCGGAAATGTCTCCGATACGGAAGCCATCCTGTGCAAAGCGAACTGCATCAAAAAAGCATTGTTTTGCGGTGTCAATCAGCGTTCTTGCCTCATCGGATATCTCACCAACTGCAAATGTACGCGCGGCATCGCCACAAAATCCATCCAACCTTACACCAACATCAAGGCTTATAATATCACCCGCATGGAGCACGGTGGAATCTGGAATACCATGTACGACAACTGCGTTTAATGAAGTGCAAATGGATTTGGGGAAACCATTATAATTCTTAAAGGCAGGTATTCCACCATGCTTTCTTATAAAATTTTCCGCAAGTGCATCTATTTCCGCGGTTGTAATACCGGGCTCAATTTTCGATGCAAGATAGGAAAGTGTTTCCCCTGTCAGTCTGCCTGCGAGACGCATCGCCGCAAGCTCCTGCTCATTTTTCAGCGTAATCATTATTGCACCTCGAGTGCGGCTTTAACTGCTGCCGCTGTCTCCTCCACACTGCCTTCACTCAGAATGTTAATAAGCTTGCCTGCCTTTTCATAATACGCAATCAAAGGTTCTGTCTGCGCGTGATAGACTGCAAGGCGCTTTTTGATCGTCTCTTCCGTATCATCCGGACGGATTGTAAGTTCTTTCCCGCACACATTGCACACACCTTCGGTTTTGGGCGGATTAAAAGTTACATGATACGTGGCACCACAAGAAGCACACACTCTTCTGCCGCCGAGGCGCTTTAAGATTTCTTCATCCCCGACTGCAATATTTAAAACAGTGTAAGGTTCAATCTGCATTTCGTCCAGCTGTTGTGCCTGCGGAATTGTGCGCGGAATGCCATCTAAGATAAAGCCGCCCGCACAATCCGGCTGCTTTAGCCGATTTTCCACAATTGCCATAATAATAGAATCCGGCACAAGCTGTCCTTCGTCAATATACTGTTTCGTCGTTTTGCCCAATGCACTGCCATCCCGAATTTCCGCACGAATCATCGCACCTGTAGAAATTGTCGGAATATTGTACATTGCAGCTAAACGTTCGGCCTGTGTGCCTTTACCGGCACCCGGAGGCCCTAATAAAATAATTTTCATTGTAATCTCATCTCTTCCTATGCTTACTGTAAAAATCCTTTGTAGTGACGCATAAGCATTTGCGACTCGATTTGCTTTACTGTTTCCAACGCAACACCAACTACGATAAGCAAGGATGTTCCACCAATACTAATGGTAGATAGTTTGGAATCAATAAGTGCCAAAACAATCGGCAAAATTGCAATCAGTCCCAAGAAAAACGCACCGACGAGTGTAATTCTCGACAAAACCTTGGCGATAAAATCGCTGGTCGGCTTACCAGGACGGATACCTGGAATAAATCCACCGTTTTTCTTCATGTTGTTTGCCACTTCTATCGGATTAAAGGTAATCGACGTATAGAAATAAGTGAAGGCTACAATCAAAACAAAATAGATAAGTGCATACCAGCCATTACTCTGATTAAAGAACTTGAGCACCCACAGTGCAAACCCTTCTGTCGGATTCGGCTTTACCAAGGACACAATTGTACTCGGGAAAGCCAAAAGGCTCATGGCGAAGATAATCGGCATAACACCTGCCATCGTCACTTTAATCGGAATATGTGTGGATTGACCACCGTACATCTTTCTGCCAACTACACGTTTTGCATACTGTACAGGGATTCTTCTTTCTCCATTATTGAAGAGAACAACGAAAGCAATCACCAAAACAACAAAAACCAGAATGAGTAAAACGGCTAAATAGTTTTGAGATTCTCCACCCGTAAATGTCTGCCATATGGACTGAGCCATTGCAGGCACGCGAGATACGATACCGGCAAAAATAATCATTGAAATACCATTGCCGATGCCTTTTTCTGTAATTTCTTCACCCAGCCACATCAAAAACGCTGTGCCTGCAGTAAAGCTCAACGTAATTACAAAAAATGTGAAAACGCCCGGGTTGGATACCGCATTCGCGTTGTTAAGGCCAATATAAAGACCTGCTGCCTGCACAAAAGCAAGCAAAACTGCAACATATCTTGTAATCTTGTTAATAATTTTTCTGCCTTCCTCGCCTTCTTTGCTAAGGCGTTCCAAAGCAGGAATCGCAACAGACAAAAGCTGAATAATAATAGACGAGTTAATGTAGGGGGAAATACTCATTGCAAAGATAGTTGCCTGGCTGAATGCACCACCAGAGAACATGTCCATGATATTGAATATTGTATTACCACCCTCTTGTACCCATGATGCCAAGGCTGCATTGTCAAGCCACGGCACAGGGATTACGGAACCAAAGCGAAAAACAACGAGAAGTAATAATGTGTAAAGCATTTTCTTGCGCAGTTCGGGAATTCCCCATGCGTTCTTTAAAATCTTAAACACTTATATCACCTCTGCCTTTCCACCTGCCGCTTCAATTTTCTCAGCAGCAGTTTTGGAAAAACGAACTGCCTTTACGGTAAGTTTCTTAGTAAGCTCGCCTCTTCCCAAAATCACAACGCCGTCCAAGGTCTTGCTGATAATGCCGTTTGCACGCAATACATCAGCTGTCACCTCTGTACCGTCCTCGAATTTGTTCAATTGGGAAACGTTTATCGAAACATATTCATTTGCAAATATGTTGGTAAAACCTCGTTTGGGTAAACGTCTGTATAAAGGCATCTGTCCACCTTCAAACCCCGGACGTACACCGCCGCCCGAACGTGCGTTCTGACCCTTGTGGCCTCTACCTGCCGTTTTGCCATTTCCTGTGCCGGCGCCTCTCCCCTTGCGTTTTGCAACGGTTTTGCTGCCCGGTACGGGACTAAGCTCATACAGCTTCATAATGCAACACCTCCTTTAATTTAAGCTTCCTCTACCGTCAATAAATGCGAAACCTTGTTAATCATACCTCTGATTTGAGGTGTGTCCGCGTGTTCTTTCGTATCGCGGATTTTCTTTAAACCGAGTGCTGCTACCGTTGCAATCTGGTCCTTTTTGCAACCGATAGTGCTTTTCTTCAGTGTAACCTTGAGTTTAGCCAATGCAAACCCTCCTTTACTTACAGTTCTTCGATTGCTTTACCGCGCAGACGTGCTACATCAGCCGCAAACTTTAAATTCTTAAGGCCTGCGATTGTTGCATCTACAACATTCTTTGCGTTATTGCTGCGAAGAGACTTTGTACGAACATTCTTAATGCCTGCAAGCTCCATGACCGCACGGACAGGGCCGCCTGCGATAACGCCGGTACCTTCTACAGCCGGCTTAATGAGTACGCGTCCAGCACCAAAAGCACCAATGATTTCATGGGGAACTGTCCCGTTTACAATCGGAACCTTTACCATGTTTTTCTTGGCATCTTCAATGCCCTTACGGATTGCATCCGGAATTTCAGCAGCCTTGCCGAGTCCGCTGCCTACACGTCCATTCTCGTCTCCGACAACAACCAAAGCTGTAAAGCGGAAGTTTCTGCCACCCTTAACAACTTTTGCAACGCGATTTAGGCATACAACCTTTTCCTTAATATCTAATTCTGTGGGATCAATCCTGTTTGCCATGCTATCCCTCCTCTTAAAATTCCAGTCCGCCTTCGCGTGCACCTTCTGCAAGTGCCGCTACGCGTCCATGATAAATGTAACCGCCGCGGTCAAATACGACCGACTTAATGCCTTTTGCAAGCGCATGCTTCGCAACCAGTTTGCCAACCTCGCGTGCTGCGTCTGCATTGCCACCGTAGCCACTGAAATCCTTATCTAAGGAGGAAGCTGCGGCGAGCGTTACGCCCTTCTCATCGTCAATAATCTGGGCGTATATATGATTCAGGCTTCTGAAAACGTTCAGGCGAGGACGTGCCTCTGTTCCGACGATGTTACGACGAATACGACCGTGACGCTTTATTCTTGCCTTATTGCTAGATGCTTTATTAATCATCCTATACAGCTCCTCTCTTAACCTTTTGCCTTACCGGCCTTGCCTTCCTTGCGGCGGATATGCTCAGTAGAATACTTAATACCCTTGCCCTTATACGGCTCCGGCAGTCTCTTTTCACGAATATTGGCCGCGATGTGACCTACCAATTGCTTATCTGCGCCGCGAACAAGAATTTTGTTCGGAGCAGGTACTTCAATTTCAATGCCGTCAACAGGCTCCATTTCAACGGGATGGGAATAGCCAAGACTCAAGACCAATTTCTTGCCCTGCATCTGTGCTCTGTAACCAACACCGTTAATTTCCAGTTCTTTTTGAAAGCCTTCCGTTACACCTGTTACCATATTGGCAAGCAGTGAACGTGTAAGACCGTGTAATGCCTTATGTTTCTTCTGTTCTGAAGGACGAATGATGTTGATTACGCCATCACTCATTTCAATCTTCATTTCAGGATGTAACGCCTGGCAAAGCGTTCCTTTAGGACCTTTTACTGTTACTTCGTTCGTTGCGCTGACTTTTACATCTACGCCTGCGGGTACAGTAATCGGCATTCTCCCAATTCTCGACATTGCGTTTCACCACCATTTCTTAAAATTTACCAAACAAACGCTAATACTTCGCCGCCAACGTGCTCAGCACGTGCCTTTTTGTCTGTCATTATACCCTTAGATGTGGAAATAATGGCAATACCGAGGCCTTTGAGTACGCGGGGAAGTTCATCATGACTTGCATATACGCGCAAACCGGGTTTCGATATTCTCTTCAGTCCGGAGAGAACTCTCTCTTTGTTTGCACCATATTTTAATGTTACACGGATGATGCCTTGTTTTTCATCATCTATAATTTGATATCCTCTGATATAGCCTTCCTCATTCAAAATGTCGGCAATTGCCTTTTTCATATTGGATGCGGGAATATCAACAGTTTCATGCCTTGCGGAGTTTGCATTTCTGATACGTGTAAGCATATCAGCAATGGGATCTGTCAATTGCATTGTACTACCTCCTTTTCCGTAGCTTTAAAATTACCAACTTGCCTTTTTTACACCGGGGATTTGACCTTTATATGCCATTTCTCTGAAACAAATACGGCAAATACCGAATTTTCTCAAATATGCATGCGGTCTGCCGCAAATTCTGCAACGCGAGTATGCGCGTGTGCTGAATTTCGGTTCACGTTGTTGCTTTAAAATCATAGATTTCTTCGCCATTTTTTCGTTCCCTCCCCTCAGCTTCTGGCAAACGGAGCGCCCATAAGTGTTAAAAACTCACGTGCTTCCTCATCGGTCTTGGCGGTAGTGACAAAAATAATATCCATACCCCGTACCTTGTCTATCTTATCATACTCTATTTCCGGGAAAATCAACTGTTCTTTAACGCCCATTGTATAATTACCTCTGCCGTCAAAGGAATTCGGGTTGATTCCTCTAAAGTCTCTGACTCGCGGCAACGCTACATTAAAAAGACGGTCAACAAACTCGTACATTTTCTCGCTTCTGAGCGTTACCTTACAGCCGATGTTCATGCCTTGTCTGAGTTTAAAGTTTGCAACGGATTTCTTTGCCTTTGTAATAACGGGCTTTTGACCTGTGATTTTTGCCAAATCGCCACATGCAGCCTCAACAGCCTTTGGATTTTCCTTCGCTTCGCCGAGACCGATATTGATTACAACTTTTTCAAGGCGAGGAATCTGCATTACACTCTTATAAGAAAATTTATTCATCAGAGCCGGTGCAACCTCGCTCTTATATTTCTCTTGCATTCTGGACATTGGCATTCCCTCCTTTCACTAATCGTTAAAGGTTTCGTTGCATTTTTTGCAAACTCTTACCTTTTTACCATCATCCAATATTTTTCTGCCGATTCTCGTCGGCTTATTGCACTTTGAACAAATGTGCATAACTTTGGATGCATCAATTGCAGCTTCCTGCTTTACAATACCACCGACTTCGCCCTGCTTGCGGGGCTTTGTATGCTTTGAAACAATGCCGACACCCTCAACGATAACCTTGCCTTCCGAAGGGAGCACTTCCAAAACCTTACCGGTCTTATTCTTGTCTGCGCCAGATATAACGCGAACCATATCATCTTTCTTAATGTGCATTTTACGCATTCCTGCCACCTCCTTAAAGTACTTCCGGCGCCAAGGATATAATCTTCATATAATCCTTGTCGCGGAGTTCACGGGCAACCGGACCAAAAATACGCGTACCTCTCGGATTTTTATCCTCTCTTATAATAACGGCCGCATTTTCATCAAACCGAATATAGCTACCGTCAGGTCTTCTCAGGCCCTTGACGGTACGAACTACAACGGCCTTTACAACCTCGCCCTTTTTAACAACCCCGCCGGGCGTTGCTTTTTTAACCGAAGCAACAATTACATCACCGACGTTAGCATATCTTTTCAGTGAACCGCCCAGACAACGAATGCACATAATTTCTTTTGCGCCTGTGTTGTCGGCCACTTTAAGCAGCGATTGCTGTTGTATCATTTCCGTTCACTCCTTCCGATTCTATTATCTCGCCTTTTCGACGATCTCAACTAATCTCCAACGCTTGTCACGGCTCAAAGGTCTTGTTTCCATAACCTTAACTCTATCGCCGATACCGCAGATATTCTCTGCATCATGCGCCTTGAGCTTATATGTCCTCTTAACAATTTTACCATAAAGCGGATGCTTTACGTGGTTTTCGATGGCAACGACAATGGTTTTATCCATTTTATCGCTAACCACAACCCCGATTCTGACCTTACGCGCATTTCTTTCAGCCATTTCGCTTCCTCCTTTCATTAAACGGTTTCCTTAAGCTGTTGCTCTCTCAGTACCGTCTTAATCCGTGCAATCGTCTTTTTCACTTCAACAATGCGCATCGGATTATCGAGCTGATTGGTAGCGTGCTGAAAACGTAAGTTGAAAAGTTCTTTTTTAAGGTCCTGCAATTTTTCCTGCAGTTCTTCTACGTGCATATCACGGATTTCATTAACCTTCACTCGAATCACCCTCCGTTTCCTGGGATGCGCGGGTAATGAACTTGCACTTAATCGGGAGCTTATGTGCCGCAAGGCGCATAGCTTCACGTGCAGTTTCTTCATTTACACCGCCAATTTCAAACAAAACTCTACCGGGCTTTACAACTGCTACCCAGTATTCCGGTGAACCCTTACCGCTACCCATACGAGTTTCAGCGGGTTTCTCCGTAACCGGCTTATCAGGGAAAATCTTGATCCAAACCTGACCGCCTCTCTTAATGTAACGCGTCATAGCGATACGAGCTGCTTCGATTTGGTTGGAGGTAATCCATGCCGGTTCAAGTGCCTGCAAGGCAAAATCGCCATATGCGATTTTATTGCCGCGAGTTGCTGCGCCCTTCATTCTACCGCGCATAACTCTTCTATATTTTACTCTTTTAGGCATTAACATTTTTCTTGCCTCCCTCCGTCTTGGGTGCTCTCTTTGCTTCCGGAAGCACTTCACCTTTGTAAATCCAGACTTTTACGCCGATTTTACCGTAGGTTGTGTCTGCTTCATAGAAACCATAGTCGATGTCTGCACGCAATGTCTGCAGCGGAATTGTTCCTTCATGGTAATGCTCGGTACGTGCAATTTCAGCACCGCCCAAACGACCGGAACAAGAGGTTTTAATACCCTTTACGCCAAGACGCATTGCTCTTTGCATTGTGGACTTCATTGCACGTCTGAAAGAAGTTCTCTTTTCAAGCTGTGCTGCAATGTTTTCTGCAACGAGCTGTGCATTTGCATCAGCATTTTTTACTTCAACAATATTGATGTTGACAGTTTTGCCTGTCATCGCTTCGAGCTGTGCCTTCAGCTTATCAATATCCGCACCATTCTTGCCGATAACAATACCGGGCTTTGCTGCATGAATGAAAATGCGAATCTTTGCAGAATCCTTTTCAATTTCAATGCTCGGAATACCGGCTGCAAACAGTTTCTTTTTGATAAATTCTCTGATTTTTGTGTCTTCTATCAGGTAATCAGCGAAAGAACGGTCATCCGCGAACCAACGCGAATCCCAATCTTTGATTACGCCAACCCTAAGACCGTGGGGATGTACTTTCTGACCCATGCTCTCGCCTCCTTACTCTTTTTCCGATACCACTAATGTGATGTGGCTCGTTCTCTTTCTGATTCTGAACGCTCTGCCCTGTGCTCTCGGCTGAATACGCTTTAAGGTAGGCCCTTCATTGGCATACGCTTCTGTAACGTAGAGCTTATCTGCACTGAGGCCGAAATTATTTTCAGCGTTGGCAACGGCCGAATTTAAAAGCTTAATTAAAAGCTCGCTGGCCGCTTTGGGCGTGTTGTTCAGAATGCCTGCAGCTGTACCAACAGGCTTATTTCTGATAAGATCAATAACAAGCTTTACTTTGCGGGGTGAAATTCTTGCATACCGCAAGGTTGCGCTTGCAGATGTTCTTGCATCCATATATAACCCTTTCCTTTCGCTTTTTATTTGCCGGTTGTTTTGGACCCGGCGTGACCTCTATACGTTCTTGTCGGTGCAAATTCACCAAGCTTATGTCCAACCATATCCTCCGTAACATAAACCGGAACATGCTTACGACCGTCATGAACCGCTATCGTGTGCCCGACCATTTCGGGGAAAATTGTGGAGCTTCTCGACCATGTCTTCAGCACCTTTTTATCACCGCTTTCATTCATCTCGACGATACGAGCGAGTAAGCGTTCTTGCACAAACGGTCCTTTTTTTACCGATCTGCTCATAAGACTTTATCCTCCTCTCAAAAGGTTATCTCTGATTCCGGCGTTTAACAATAAACTTATTCGTTTCTTTATTTTTCTTTCTGGTCTTAAGACCAAGAGCCGGTTTGCCCCAAGGTGTAACAGGACTGGGCATACCGATAGGTGACTTACCTTCACCACCGCCGTGCGGATGGTCATTCGGGTTCATAACAACACCACGAACTGTCGGACGAATACCCATATGACGCTTACGGCCTGCTTTACCGATGGAGATGTTTTCATGCTCAAGATTACCGACCTGGCCAATTGTAGCCATGCAGTCCATCCGAATCATTCTAACTTCACCGGAAGGGAGACGCACCTGTGCGTACTTGCCTTCTTTTGCCATGAGCTGTGCGCTGTTACCTGCACTTCTTACAAGCTGGCCGCCCTTACCGGGTGCAAGCTCAATATTATGAATCAGCGTACCGACCGGAATAGAGCTTATCGGCAATGCATTGCCGGGCTTTATGTCTGCCGTTGCGCTAGAGATAACAACGTCACCGTCAGTAAGACCTAAAGGTGCAATGATGTATCTCTTTTCACCGTCTTCATACTGCAAAAGTGCGATATTTGCGCTTCTGTTCGGATCGTACTCGATACCAATAACAGTTGCCGGCATATCCATCTTGTTGCGCTTGAAGTCGATTACTCTGTATTTTTGTCTGTTTCCGCCGCCACGATGACGAACGGTAATTCTGCCGTATGCGTTTCTGCCGGCGTGCTTCTTTTGGGGTTCCAAAAGGGAGCGTTCCGGTGTGGTCTTTGTGATTTCGTCAAAGGCAGAGACCGTCATAAATCTGCGCGCCGGAGAAGTTGGTTTAAATTTTTTAACTGCCATTTCAATCCCTCCTAAGCTTATACAAGGCCTTCGAAGAACTCAATCGTCTTGCTGCCTTCCGCGAGCGTAACGATGGCCTTTTTCCAGCTTGCTCTTCTGCCTTCGTTGGCACCCATACGTTTCATTTTACCAAGCATATTCATGGTAGCAACTTTTTCAACCTTCACACCCGGGAAAACTGCTTCGATTGCTTTTTTGATTTCAATCTTATTTGCATTTCGTGCAACTTCGAAGGTGTACTTCATGTCGCTGAGATTATCCATGCTGTTTTCCGTGATGATAGGACGAATTACAATATCATGTATGTTTTTCATAATTATGCGTAAACCTCCTCCAATTTTTCGACGGCGTTTTGCGCAATAATCAGCTTATCGGATTTCAAAATGTCATATACATTCAGCATTCCGACATAGGAAACTTCTACGCCGTACATATTTCTTGCGGACAAATAGAGGTTATCGTTTTTATCGCAGGTCACAATGAGTGCTTTGCCTGAAACGCCGAGGTCCTGCATCATTTGTGCAACCCTCTTTGTTTTGATTTCCGCAAGCTCAAGCTTATCAATTACCATGATTTCGCTATCCTGTACCTTGGCGCTAAGTGCGGAACGCATTGCAACATCCTTAACCTTTTTGTTTACAGAGAAACCATAGTCTCTCGGCTTCGGCGCAAAAATGATACCGCCTTTAATCCACTGTGCCGCACGCGTGCTGCCCTGTCTTGCGCGGCCTGTTCCCTTCTGTCTGAAAGGCTTAGCTCCGCCGCCGGCAACTTCCGACCGGGTTTTTGCACTCTGCGTGCCCTGTCTTTGATTTGCAAGATAATTGACGACAACGGTGTGCAGAACCGATTTATTTACTTCCTGACCAAAAACGGCATCGGACAATGTAATCTCGCCTGCGCGGCTGCCATCCATTTTATATACATCTGTTTTAGGCATGTTAAATCCTCCTTCCCTGGTAATCCATTATTTCTTTACTGTATCCTTGACTGCAACAATGCCACCACGAGGGCCAGGCACTGCGCCTTTGATGAGAAGGAGATTTCTTTCGGAATCTACCTTCACAATATCCAAGTTTTGCACCGTTACACGGTCAACACCCATGTGTCCAGGGAGCTTTTTGCCCTTCATTACCTTAGACGGTGTAGAACAAGCACCCATAGAACCGGGGCCGCGATGATATTTGGAACCGTGAGCCATAGGACCGCGATGTGTTCCAAATCTTTTAACGGTACCTGCGTAACCGTGACCTTTTGATGTACCTGTTACGTCGATTTTGTCGCCTTCTGCGAAAGCATCAACTGTGATAACATCACCAAGGTTTAATTCTGCAGCGTTT
>JAZNUV010000005.1:0-18863 GCA_045592445.1 Clostridia bacterium
AAAGGTACGTAACTATATATACAACAAGTTTCCTATCCGTCCATTAAATTGGAGATCTCCTGACGAATGTATTCACGCCTTTCTTGAAACAGGAGAAATTTTTTGAGGAATTTTGTAACACATCATTGACAAACCTACAAAATGTAACTTTCTCGAAAAATTTGTAAAAAGAAAGCATTGTTTGAATTGACATGCAAATTTTAGGGCAGTATAAAATTTATAGTGTATGCTTTTCAATCAGTGTTGCCAGTGCATCTCCGACGGCGTCAGCACATAAAAGTGCCTCTTCCAGCGTGTTGCCGCACGCACCAATTTCCAACAAAAGCGCACCTTGAGAAACGTGACCGTTAAAACGTTCTGTGCGGAGTTGCAGCGGTCTTGCAAGACCGGGATACAGTTCGCAAAGCGTATTTTGCAGTTTCAGACCGAGAGATAGATTTTTCTGCCAGTCGGGATGTGTAAGACCGCCCGCGTCAGTGCCGACAATAATGAGCACCTGCGCGGCAGAGCCTGTTTCTAATTGTGCCGCCGTTTTCATGTAGCCGCCGTTTGCGTCGGAAAGCGCGTCGCGATGGAGATCAATCACAATTTCAATTGTAGGATTTTGTGCAAGTATTTCCTGCACAGTTTCGAGGGAACGGTTATAACAACCGCTATAGGAAGGATAATCGTGGCTTTTCGTTTCATGGATAACACCAATCCCACGGGATTCTAAAACTTGGGAAATGGCATCTCCTGCGCGGCAGACGTTAAAGGTCGGGTCTTCTGTCCGGTAGGTGTCTGAGGCAGTGTAGGAGTACTGTGCGGTCGGCACATAGGCTTCCGAGGTGTGGGTGTGATAGATCAGCACCTTCGGCCCATTCTTTTGGAAGGAAAGCGGTTCTGCCAAAAGAGAGGCCGTATCAAATGTATAACCGGCAGCATTTTTAATTTGCAAAGTATTGGCTAAAACGGCTGGCTCGGCGGGATATGTTTTTATGGAGGCAGGTGGCTCGGTTGGCGAGGGTAATTCTTGAGACGAAGGACGCGGTGCTAAAGCAAACGGCAACGCGGACAGAAGTGGTTTTGTACGCGGCGCTGCTTTGGCAGACATAGGGGCACTTGCGGGAAACAATGCGCCCATACGGGTAAAAAACGGGGCAAAAACCCTGCCCAAAAAGAAAAAAAGAATAAAAAGAAGTAAAAAAGTTAAAATTGGAAAAGTTCTGGTTTTCAAAATAGGCACCTCGCAAGGATATTTATATATTAACTGTATGGACGAGACCTCTCGTTTATACCTAAAAAAGAGACTAAACCATTTCGAAGCAAGAAGTTTTTTAAAACAAAAAAATATGGAGCCGCAGTTTTTACGGCTCCATCGTTTTTTACGTTATTTTGTTACGTTTCGTTCCGCTATTTCAATAGCCTTTGTGACAATGTTGCCGCAGTCACGTGAGCTGACTGCACCCCAACCTTGTTGTTTTACAACGTCATAAACGCCCAGTTCTTTTGCAATTTCCTGCTTTAAATTTTCGCTCATCATACCTCGACCTCGCATCGTAAACCTCCGTTTTTAAAAATTACACATTTTCGGTGCAAGTTTAGTATGTCGCGGCAGAGCAAATTTATAATGCATGTTATATGGTAAGCATACCGCCTTCTGTATATAGAAGCAAAAGGACATCTTCTTCGTGGCCTGTCTGTGCATTCAAATAGACTAAAAATGTTTTGTCGTTTGCGGTGCCTTTTATTTCGCGGCAAAAGATTTCGCCGCCACTGTCGGTCGGGATCACACAAAGACGTGTGCTTTCCACCTGCAAGACAGGACTGATACGCAAAAGGGCATCTTCTTCGCTGAGCGCGGTGGAAGGAAGTGTGCGCTCTGCATGATTCATAATATAGCCACTCGCTTCCAAACCTGCTATTTCACCCGTATCCATGAAAATTTTAACTTTTATTAAATCGGGATAGCAGAGGACGTCACCATCTGAAAATGCAAAATTTATGGTAGCAATATTCGATTTCACTTCATAGTAGCTATCCTTCATATTTTGTATACCATGGGTTTGAAGATAGTCGGCGGCGTGTTTTATAGCATCTTCTATGGAAATACGCGTTTCGTTTGGCGCTCGGTTATCGAGCATATCTAAAAGCATGCCACCTTTTTTTGTAATTTGCAACGTAATACGGCGCGTGTCATCATTTTCGTCAGGTGTTACGGAAAACATATAAGTGGGAACACGACCGCCACATTCACCGTCGTACGACACCGCGCCTTCGCGTTCGGCAGAAACGAGCTCGGGAATGCGTTTCTCGGCTTCCTCACGAGAAAGTTCGGGCGCGTTTTGCAAAAGGGAAGACTCTTTTGTTTGCATATGGTCAGAGAAAGGACCATCATAGATAAGGGAAGGATAATCGCGAAATTGCTCTTCAATTTGTTCCATGCCGCTTGCCATTGCCACACCATCGCCGAAGTGACTCGGGCTCTGGTATTGATAAGCACCACTGTATAATTTTTCTTGCATATCATATAAACTGTCACGCAAAGTAACGGCGTAACGACCGAGGTCAAGCATGGTATTTCTTTCTTCTGCTGAGATGGTAGGCGAATCCAGATAGCGCAGAGAAAGCATGGATGTAAAGTCACCTACCTGTGAGAGATATTTTGCAGTGTTTTCAATTACAACATCCGAAAGCGGCAATTGCCCCAATTCTGCGGCGGCAGAACGCGCCTCGGCATAGATGTCACTGGATAAGCGCATCAATGTTTTCGGTTCCGTTACCACAGCACCTTTTGCAAGGTTAGTTTCGATATTGGATACAGATTGCACCAAATCACCAAACGCGCGGTCATACTGTGCGTGAAGTTGTGTTTTATAATCTGCCGCCACCTTCGCTTGATAGGCAAAGATGCAAACGGCAACCACAATCAGACCAACAATAATAGAGTACATGTGGCGGTCAGTTAATCGATTTTTAAGGTTTTTCAGCTTTTCTTTAAGGCGCATATCGTATTTCCTTTCGTTTTATTTATAGTGTAACAAAAGAAAGAAAAAATATACAAAACAGGCTGTTTAAAAAAATTTAAACAGCCTGTTTTGAAATCTGAAAAAATTATTTTCTTTTTTTCTTGTCTCCTAAAAGTACCCATAGCGGTGTAGAAATACACATGGAGGAATAGGTACCAATTAAGATACCGATGATAATCGGCAGGGAGAATTCACGGATGGAATCCACACCCATAACATAGAGCGCTACGATGGTAATGAGCGTTGTAATCGTCGCATTGATCGTTCTGGAAAGGACCTGATTGAGACTTTTGTTGGAAAGTGCTTCAAACGGTTCTTTGCGGCTGGACTTTCGATTTTCACGGATTTTATCAAAGATAATAATTGTGTTGTTAATGGAATAACCAACAATTGTCAATACTGCAGCGATAAACGTGGAGTTGATTTGCCATTGAAAAATAGCATAAATAGCAAGCAAAACCAAAACGTTATGCACAAGGCCGATAATCGCGGCAAGACCGGATTTGAAATCAAAACGAATTGTAATATAAACCAGCATACAAATTACTGCAATCAGGATGGCTTTTAATGCATCCGTCAAAAGCTTTGTGCTTGCACTGGCAGAAATGTTGGTAGCTTCCAAAAGTGCGGTTTCATCCAAGCTGTATTTTGTTTTGACGGCTTCGACAACGGCATCACGTTTTTCGGTATCAATTTCCGAAAGCTTTATGGAAACCTCAGTATCGCCACTTTTTTGGATAGAGGGACGAATACCGACTGTGTTTTCAACAATGGATGCAATTTCATCATTTTCAAAGCTTGCACCGATATTCATACGGATTTCTGTACCGCCCATAAAGTCCAACCCAAAATGGAGACCGCCAAAAACGATGTAGGCAACAATACCTGCTAAAATAATAACTGCGGAAATAATGAAATAGACATTCTTACTTTTAAGAAAGTTTATCATTATTGCACCTCCTTTGCAATTTTAACGCCGAAGGCGCCGGGCTTTTTAAGACCGAGGTTTAAGAACAACTTAAACAGGAAACGTGTAACAAAGACAGCGGTAATCATACTGATTACAATACCGATTGCAAGTGTCCATGCAAAACCTTTAATTGTACCTGTCCCAAACATGCCGAGCACAATGGCGGCAATAATGGTCGTTACATTCGAGTCAATAATTGCGCTCAATGCACGGTGGTAACCGGCATCTACTGCTGCACGTGCAGATTTGCCTGTGCGAAGTTCCTCTTTCACTCTTTCAAAAATAACACAGTTTGCGTCAACTGCCATACCGACAGAGAGAACAATACCAGCAATACCGGGCAAGGTCAATGTGCCGGACACACCGAGGAAGGAGAAGTAGCCTGCCACTGTCAGCATAACAAGAGCGACATACGCCGACAGAGAAATTACAGAAATCAGGCCAGGAACGCGATAGACAATCAGCATAAAGAGCATAACGAGCAATATGCCAATGGCTGCCGCAACAAGGCTTGTATCAAGCGCTTTTTCACCGAGTGTAGGACCAATGCTGCGTAATTCGGATTCCTTAAGGCCAAAGGGAAGCTGACCACTTTGAATCTGATTTGCAAGCGCAGAGGCAGAAGATTCGGTAAAGCTACCGCTTATTGTACAAGTATCCTGATGAATCGGCTCGCTGACCGAAGGCCTTGAAATTTCTTCTTCATCCAAATAAATTGCAATGTAGTTTGAGCCTTGCGGCTTTGCAGAAATCGTTGTGGTTGCAGCGCCAAACTTATTTGCACCTTCTGCAGTCAGTGAAAGCTCTACATAGTGCTGCATACTGCCGTTTTCAGTAATTTGTCCGTAGCGATATGCGGCACTTTTAACATCTGTTCCGCCTTCCATTAAAACATTGCCGTCTGCATCACGGAAAGTAAGCTTTGCTGTTGCACCGAGCATTTGTACGGCTTCCTCGGGATTTGAAATACTCGGAATTTCGATTACGACGGTATCGTCACCGCGCTGGGCAACGGTAGCATCATAATAACCCTGGCTATCCAGGCGATTTCGCATAACTGCAGCAACGGCATCCATATCCTGCTGAGACGGGTTTTCGGCATCCGCTTCAAACGAAATGATGGAACCGCCAACAAGGTCAAGCCCGCGCTTGACACCGTATTGCTCGTCCAATGCTTTCGGGAAGTAATACGTCTCACCCGTAAAAGGATTTGTGATGGTTAAGCCGCATATAGCAGTGATAAGAAGGGCGGCAATAATCAAAAGTGTGATTATGAGCCCTATAACGCTTTTTGCTTTCATGGGACTTATTCCTCCTTGTGTAGATTAACGAAATTATTATATATCTTTTTATAGCTTATAGTCAATAGTTTTCCAAAAAATTGTAATTATTTTGCATATTTTAAGGCAATGGCACACTCGACGCGTTTTTTCTCAAGCTGACAAGCAAGATCAAAGGGCTCGCCGCCGCCATATTTTTTTGCTGCCGCCGCGCAACCGCCACTGCAATAAAATTTTGCCCAGCATTCGCGACATGCTTTATGTGCATAAAGGTTTTGATGCATAAAGTCATCGCGCATGGCGGGCTTGGTAATACCGTCCTCTACGTTGCCGATGCACATATCCGCCTCGCCAACAAACTGGTGACAGGGGTATAGTGCACCATCGGGCGTAACCGCAAGATATTCATGCCCTGCACCGCATCCTGAAATACGCTTTATGGCGCACGGACCGCCTTCAATATCAATCATAAAATGGAAGAAATTAAAGCCGCGCCCTTCCGCCTCACGTTGACGCATGGCTTCGGCAAGCTTTTCGTATTCAGCAAACAAAATGGGCAGATGCTCTTCTAACAGTGCGTAGGGAACATCGGGCGCAGAAATAGCAGGTTCTACGGACACTTGCTTAAAGCCCAAATCCGCAAGGTGCAAAACATCATCGCAAAAATGCAGATTATGCGCCGTGTAGGTGCCGCGAACATAGTAATTGTCCTGCCCGCGACTTTCCGCAAGCGACTGGAACTTGGGCACAATCGCCTCATAGGTGCCGCTGCCGTCAAGCCGTACCCGCATTTTGTCGTTGGTTTCCTTCTTGCCGTCAATACTAAGGACTACATTCGACATATGTTCATTTATATATGCCTTCACCTCGTCGGAAAGTAAAATGCCGTTCGTGGTAATGGTAAAGCGGAAGGTTTTACCATGTTTTTTGCCTTCTGCCTCGGCATAGGCAACGATTTCCTTGACAACGTCAAACCCCAAAAGCGGTTCGCCGCCGAAAAAGTCAATTTCAATATTGCGCCGATTGCCGCTTGCGCGGATAACATAGTCAATAGCTTTTTTGCCGACTTCGGGAGACATGCGTTTTTTACCCTCGTCGCCGTAATGCCCTTTATCAGCGAAACAGTAGGCACACGCCAAATTGCAATCATGCGCAATATGCAGGCAAAGTGCCTTTACTACGGATTCTTTTTTGTTGATGTCAATTTCTGCATGCCAATCAGGCGAGAATAAAAGACCCTCTTTTATAAGAGAATCAATTTCCGAGCGAACTTCTAAAATGTCGGCTTCTTCATAGGGAAGCTTGTCCGCGTCTTGCGCACAGAAAATACCGTCCTGATATAAATCCAAAACGTCATACGTCAGTTTGTCAACACAAAGTACAGTGCCACTGTTTACATCCAAGACAAAATATTGGTTAAATAAAGTAAATTTGTGAATCATCGTAAACATACAAGTGCTGTATTCAGGCAACAGAAAACGAGGTTTCTAAAGCCCAAATACAGCCCTTTTTCTCCTTATTTGTTTTCGCATTTTTGGTTTGCGACTGTGCAAGAAGTCTTACAAGCCGACTGGCAAGAAGTTTGGCACTCGCCGCAGCCGCCTTTTTTGGCTGTATCTTTCAGGCAGCCTGCTGTCATAACTTTAATGTGTTTCATGATTTTGCCTCCTTTGCAGCTAATATTTTTTTCGTTTTGCGTTTATGCCCAAAATGCCGCCGAGTCCACCGACTAAAATACCGAGTAATGCCATTTTTAAAAGTGCGCCGCTTGGCGAAAAATCATTGCACAGTATTGCGCCTACAATATAGGACATCAAAACGTACAGAACGCCTGCGAGCATACCGATAAACATGCCACGCCGTGAACGATGCGCGGCTGCCATAAAGCCGGCAACCAGTATGCTGACAACGGATGTCAATACAATGCAGGGCTCCGCCGCCGCCTCCGTCACCAGCCCGAAGGTAATCAAAAGAGCCAAAAGGCACAGAGCCGAGACTGTAAGTACGAAAGCAGTCAAAAGCGGTTTGAGCATACGCATACAATACCCGGACGGTTTTTCCGTCACATTGTATACAGTTTTTGCCATTGCTATTCCTCCTTCCGACATATATCTATGTGGAAGGGGAATCAATTATTCCTTAATTGTCAGGCAGTTGGCAATGGAATTACGCGAGAACTTAATGGTAGATTTATCGTTTCCGCTACCTGTTTCAAGCGTGACGGTATCATCCTTCATGGAAACAATTTTTCCGTGAATGCCACCGATTGTAACAACCTTATCGCCGACAGCTAAATTATCCAGCATGTTTTTAATTTGCTTCTGCTGTTTTTTCTGCGGACGAATCATCATGAAATAGAAAAGACCGATGATGACGGCAAACCAGATAATGGAACCAATCAAACCTTGATTTTGATCCAAAGGGAACACCTCCTTATTATTTACAAACTCTATTATACCTTTTTTTTCCGCATTTGGCAAGATTATTTTAAAAAATTTACAAATTTCATACAAATTGCATCGTCAGTCGGGTTTTTGTAGTAGCGGCGTCGTACGCCATAGGACAAAAAACCGAAGGCAGTGTAAAAAGCAATGGCACCGCTGTTTTGTGCGCGTACTTCAAGATAAACAGTCATGTTTTCCTGCATTTCAGAAAAAGCAGCATTTAAAAGTGCGGCAGCAATGCCACGCCGTCGAAAGGAAGGGAAGACAGCAATGTTTAAAATTTCAGCTTCATCTAAACACGTCTCGTACAGAAGCGCACCGACAGGTATTCCTGCATTCTCCCATACCAAAGCGGCAGTATTGTTGCCCGCCAAAGAGGCGGCAATTTCATATGCCGACCAAGGGGATGGCATGGAGGCGGCAAAGATTTCGGCAATCTGTGCAGCATCCTGCACAGTTGCTGCCCGTATCAAAGCGGTATCCTTTCTATTAAATCGGATAGATTTTCGGCGCATTTTCTATAAAGCGAAAGGTCGCCACCGAAGGGATCCGGTACATCCTCATCGCTGCCGACATAGGCGCCGAGCGTATACACACGTTCTGCGGCCTCAGGCAGCATAGCACAAACAATTTCTTTGTGGGACTTTGTCATGGTTAAAACAATATCCGCTTCCTTTAAAATAGCAGGTGTAAGCTGCCGTGAACGATGTCCGCGGATGTCAATGCCACGCTCCTGCATCGCCAAAACGGCATTTTCCGAGGCGGCAGAAGAGATTGGGACAAATAGCCCGGCAGAGGAAACCGATACTTTGTCAGTTTTTGCCTGTAAAAGTGCCGAGGCCATAGGACTACGGCAGATGTTTCCCGTACATACAAAAAGAATATGCATACTATTTCTCCTAAAAAATTATTTTTCCGCCTGCAGCCTTGTAAAGACGGTTTCGTACCGCGTCACCAATGCCACCCGGCGTGGGCGGGATTGCAAAAATCACATCCGCACCGCGGCGGTCAAATTCACGCAAACAATAGAAAAGCCGCGCAGCATATTGTGCATTATCCGTGCCTGTGGAAAGACAGATAGGAACGTCAAAACATGACAGTGCAGCTTCCGGGCAAAGAACAGCAGGATTTTTATAGCTTGCGGCAGCTTCCCGGATAGTCTGAGACACATCAGAGGCTTCGACGACATATAAGGGCGCCTCTGGCGCATAATGCTTGTATTTCATGCCCGGACTTTTCGGCGCATCCGTACCCGTTCCGTAGATAACAGTGCCGATTTCGGCGGAAAGTTCTTCTATGGTGACAGCACCTGGGCGCAAAACGGCGGGCGGTTCGGTTGTTAAATCCAAAACAGTGGATTCCACACCCCAAAAAGAGTTGCCACCGTCAATAATCACGTCTACGCGGCCTTTAAGGTCTGCGATTACATCTTGCCCTGTTGTGGGGCTGGGTTTGCCGGAAAGGTTAGCGCTCGGCGCTGCAATGGGGCATCCGCAAAGACGAATCAACGCATTGGCAATCGGATGCGACGGGAGGCGTACTGCAACCGTTTCAAGACCTGCAGTGACAATATAAGGAACATTTTTAGATTTTGGCAAAATCAAGGTCAATGGGCCGCCCCAAAAGCGTTCCATTAACCTTTTTGCGAGAGGTGTCACCGTGCAGATATCGGAAAGATCTGCCTGATCGGCAATATGGACAATCAAAGGATTATCCTGCGGGCGGCCTTTTGCTTTAAAAATTTTTGCTACCGCCGATGGGTCCAACGCATTTGCGCCGAGCCCGTATACAGTTTCGGTCGGAAACGCACATAAACCACCGCAACGTAAAATTTCCGCTGCGGGGCGTAATTCCTCTTCGTGAAAGCAGTTCGGATTGATGTGTAGTTGCATAAAGACACCTCGACTTTCTCTGCATAACGATAGCTATTATTATACGCTTTTTGTGAATTTCTGTCAATGGAAAAAAGCGAAAAAACTTTGATTTTATAGTTTAAAAAGAAAATTTTTAAAGTTTTTCTTGACATATAAATGCCACTGCGGTATAATAAATATGTTTATGAAGATACGGTATGAATTTATCTGTCGGTGTAAACATATTCCCGCAAATTGCTATAACTCGGAGGGAGGGATTTAGATGTCGGAAATCAGAATTAAAGATAATGAATCTTTAGATAGCGCATTGAGAAGGTTTAAAAGACAATGTGCAAAGTCGGGTGTTTTGTCTGAAATCAGAAAAAGAGAGCACTATGAGAAACCTAGCGTAAAACGGAAGAAAAAGTCGGAAGCGGCAAGAAAACGAAAATTCAAATAATCTGAAAAGGACGGTTTTACCGTCCTTTTTCTGTGGATTTTATAAGAATTCAAAAAAATGCTTGACAAATCTTTTTTTGTGTGGTATACTATGTTTCGTTCGTTATGCGAGTGTGCTGGAACTGGCAGACAGGCACGTTTGAGGGGCGTGTGTCTATGACGTACGGGTTCAAGTCCCGTCACTCGCACCAAAATACGAAATTCATACCGAAGGTATGAGTTTCGTATTTTTTTTATAAAAGGGACTTGAACCCTAAGAGGGCTTTTTTCGTAAAGAAAAATAGTCCAGTGGACTGTTTTTTAGAAAAAAGGTGCGAAGCCGGGTACCGAAAGGCGAAGCCTTTGGGTCGGCAAGCAAATAAGGCGGCGAAAGCCGACTGTGTCCCGTCACTCGCACCGCGTCGAAGCAAAGTTTGCTTTGCTTTGACTTTTTTATGAAAAAAGTCATCTGCCCGCTTCCTTGCTTCTCCTTTTCACAAAAAGTCACGCTCGGTTCGTCTGCTCAGTTGCATGCGCCCTCGCAACAACTCACTGTCGCTACCAACTTTTTGTGATTTTTTAACGTGTTGCAAATACTCAGAAAAAGGAAATTCATACCGAAGGTATGAGTTTCGTATTTTTTTTATAAAAGGGACTTGAACCCTAAGAGGGCTTTTTTCGTAAAGAAAAATAGTCCAGTGGACTGTTTTTTAGAAAAAAGGTGCGAAGCCGGGTACCGAAAGGCAAGCAGATTCCATTATGCGATCAAATCATCATAACAAAAAAATGGAATAACATACACAATAAGATGCCACAGAGTGTGGGGAGCAGAAAGGCAACTGCTGTCCATCCCATCGAAGCGGTCTCTTTTTTTATGGTTAAAAGCGTAGTCGAGCAGGGCCAATGAAAAAGTGAGAAGAGCATCATGCTGACGGCGGTGTGCCAAGTCCAACCATTTTGCAACAAAATTTGGCGAATTGTTCCGAGATCGGAAATTTGCGGCAATATGCCCTCAGCCATATATGCCATCAGCGCGATTGGCAAAACGATTTCATTCGCGGGGAAGCCAAGAATAAAAGCGAGTAAAATTACGCCATCCAGACCCAAAAGACGGGCAAACGGGTCTAAAAAGGCGGCACTGTGCGTAAGAAGGCTTGCACCCCCGATGGAAACATTTGCAAAAAGCCAAATAATAAGTCCTGCCGGCGCAGCAACGGCTACTGCACGCCCCAATACAAACATTGTTCTGTCAAAGACGGAGCGTACAATGATGCGACCGAATTGCGGACGGCGGTACGGCGGCAACTCCAACGTAAAAGAGGAGGAAACCCCTCTTAAAAGCGTTTTGGATAAGAGTTTTGTGACACCAAAAGTCATCAGAACGCAAAGAAGGATCAAGCCTGTCAAGACAATGGCTGATAAAAGAGAGGAAACGAACCCGCTGCCAGTTGTAATCACAAATAAGGTGATGAGGGTAATGAGCGTCGGGAATCGGCCATTACAAGGCACGAAGCTATTGGTTAAAATGGCGAGGAGCCGTTCGCGCGGCGAGTCAATAATACGGCATCCAACCACACCCGCGGCATTACATCCAAACCCCATGCACATGGTAAGGGCTTGCTTGCCACAAGCATCACAACGTCGAAATGGTTTGTCGAGATTATAAGCGATGCGGGGCAGATAGCCAATATCTTCTAAAAGTGTGAAAAGGGGGAAGAAAATTGCCATTGGCGGCAACATGACGGATACAACCCAGGCGAGGACGCGGTATACGCCAAAAACCAGAACACCATGAAGCCACGCAGGCGCACCGAGCGCCACAAATAGGTCTGAGAGGCGGTCCTGAACCCAAAAAAGTCCGTCCGAAAGAAGGGCAGAGGGGTAGTTGGCACCATAAATGGTCAGCCAAAATATAAAGGCGACCAAAAGAAGCATGACAGGATACGCGCCACGTCGCCCCGTTAAGATTGCATCCACCTTGCGGTCAAAGGCATTATAGGATTGTTTTTCATATGTAACAACTTCGCGGCAAATATCTTCCGCAGTACGGATAAAGGCAGAAACAATTTTATCTTTTACGTTTTCTGCTGTCAGGCCGCAGGCGGTCAAAACGGCATCTGCTTTTTCGATGGCAGAAGTGAGAACGGGGAACGAGGAGAGTGAAAAGTGTGCCTCAAGTTCTTTGGAAAGGAGTGCATCTTTTTGTAAAAGTTGCAGGCTTAGCCATCGTGGATTGATTGGAATATCTGGCGGAATTTCAGGCAATATCTTAGAAACTGCCGCTTCGATTTCTGTTGAATACGAAATGGATAATGGTGCGCTCTTTTCCTCATTTCCCATTTCGGCATCCAAGGTCTTTAATAGAACAGAGAGGCTTTTCTTCTTGCGCGCGACTGTGCTGATGACGGGCACACCTAAGCGCTCGGAAAGCCTTTTTAAATGGATGCGTATGCCCTTTCTTTTTGCTTCGTCCATGAGATTTACGCATACAATGACGCGCGGACAAAGCTCAATAGTTTGCAACACCAAATTTAAGTTTCGTTCAAGGCAAGTGGCATCACATACAACCACAACCGCGTCAGGCGTATCAAAACAAATAAAATTTCGTGCCACTTCCTCTTCGGCAGAGTGCGCCATTAAGGAATACGTACCGGGAATGTCTACAAGAACATAGTTATACTGTGCACTTTCTACATATCCTTGTGCGTTAGAAACGGTTTTGCCGGGCCAGTTACCGGTATGCTGATGCATACCGGTAAGACCGTTAAAAACCGTGCTTTTCCCTACGTTTGGATTCCCCGCAAGCGCAATCACCTTATCTTTCGGGGATTTTTTCAGGATGGTCAGCCCTGTATCCACTGCGTGCATCCCGATGGAACTGTTTGTTAAACCCATAGCATTCTCTCCTTACTTAATACATATGTTTTTGCAGTCCTCCGCACGTATGGCAATCACGGCACCGCGGATTAAAAATGCGGAAGGGTCACCGCAAGGGCTTCGGCCGACACATTCCACATTTGTATTTTCGATAAGACCGAGATCAAGCATACGCCGCCGCATACTGCCGACAGACAGAAGCGAACAGACGGTGGCATGTTCCCCCGGGCCTATATCGCATAAACGACGCTGCATAAAATATGCCCTCCAAAAAACGTGTTTTATGGAACTTGCCAATACTATGATATTCAAATTTGCAGCAAAACGTGAAAAAGGCTGCGAGCAAATGGATTGCTGCAGCCATAAAAAATACGAATTATGAATCTTTTATTTGTTTTTCCAGTTTTTCCAGACGAATTTGCAGTTTGCACAGTTCTTGCGCAACGGGGTCGGGGATATGAACATGGTCCAAAACGCCGATGCGCTCGCCTTGGCGTTTGACAATCCTGGCAGGTACACCGACACAGGTAGAGTCGGGCGGGACTTCGCGCAGGACAACAGCATTTGCGGCAATTTTTGCATTATCACCCACGGTGAAAGGACCTAAGACTTTTGCGCCTGCCCCAATTAAAACGTTATTACCGATGGTGGGGTGGCGCTTGCCTGTATCCTTGCCCGTACCACCTAAGGTCACGCCCTGATAAATCGTAACATTATCGCCAATTTCAGCAGTTTCACCGATAACAACGCCCATACCGTGGTCAATTACCAGACCGCGACCGATTTTGGCACCGGGATGAATTTCCACACCCGTAGCGGTGCGACCGATGTTGGAAATCATGCGCGCGATAAAAAACCATTTATGACGGTAAAAAAAGTGCGCAATGCGGTGATAGATCAGCGACCAAAGACCAGGATACAGGAAAAAGACCTGTAATGCACTTGTGGCCGCAGGGTCACGTTCTAAAATAGCGCGGATGTCATACCGCAGATTTTTAAACATACTTGTCCTCATTTCCAATCAAAATATGGATTTAGTATAGCACAGTGTTTACAAAATGTCAAGAAAATCGGGTCCCCCAAACAGATGTATCAATTCGAAACGGTTTCTTTTTATCTGTGCACTGTCTACAGAAATCGGCAAATTAAAAATATGTACAAAAAGGGATTGACAATACCATTTCAAATTTGCTATACTATAAGGTAATGAAAATAATAGGGACAATCTATTAGGAGGTATAGTTACATGACAAGAAAAATGAAAACGATGGACGGCAATAATGCTGCTGCATGGGCATCCTATGCGTTTACAGATGTTGCGGCAATTTACCCGATTACACCGTCCTCGGTAATGGCAGAGGTTACGGATGAATGGGCGGTTGAAAAGAAAAACAATATATTTGGTCAACCGGTCAAAGTCGTAGAAATGCAGTCTGAGGCAGGTGCTGCAGGTGCTGTGCACGGCTCTTTGGGTGCAGGCGCGCTCACAACAACCTATACGGCTTCGCAGGGCCTTCTTTTGATGATTCCAAATATGTACAAAATGGCGGGTGAATTATTGCCTTCCGTTATTCATGTTAGTGCAAGATGCGTTGCATCTCACGCACTCAATATTTTTGGTGACCATTCGGACGTTATGGCATGTCGTCAAACCGGTTACGCAATGCTTTGCGCAAACAACCCGCAGGAGGTTATGGATTTGGCGGCGGTTGCACATCTTGCAGCGATAAAAGGCCGTGTTCCCTTCCTGCACTTCTTTGACGGTTTCAGAACGTCACACGAAATTGATAAAATTGAAGTTTGGGATTATGAAGATTTGAAGGATATGGTGGATATGGATGCCGTTCGCGCATTCCGTAACGGCGCTGTAAATCCTGAGCATCCTGTACTCCGCGGCAGCGCGCAAAATCCTGATATCTTCTTCCAAAACAGAGAGGCATGTAACTCGTTCTACAATGCAGTACCCGCTGTTGTAGAAGAATACATGAACAAGGTTAATGAAAAAATCGGCACAAACTATGGCCTTGTAAATTACTACGGTGCACCCGATGCAGACAAGGTAATTGTTGCAATGGGCTCCGTATGTGGCACGATAGAAGAAACAATTGATTACCTTTCTGCAAAAGGCGAAAAGGTCGGTCTTATCAAAGTTCATTTGTACCGTCCTTTCCCCGTAGAGGCATTTTTAAAGGCGTTACCCGCTTCTTGCAAGAAGATTGCAGTTATGGACAGAACCAAAGAACCCGGCTCCATTGGCGAACCGCTCTATTTAGACGTTTGCGCATGCTTTGCAGGCAAGGCAGATGCACCCACAATTTTGGGCGGCAGATATGGTTTGGGCTCTAAAGATACAATTCCGGCAGATATTATTGCGGTCTACAGAAATCTTGACAGTGATAAGCCTGTACAGGGCTTTACATTGGCCATTACGGACGATGTAACCAATTTGTCCCTGCCCCGCACAGAAAATCCCGATACAGCGGTGGCGGGCAATACAGCATGTAAGTTTTGGGGTCTTGGCTCAGATGGTACGGTCGGTGCCAACAAAAACTCCATTAAGATTATCGGTGACCATACTGACCTTTATGCACAGGCTTACTTCTCTTATGACTCGAAAAAGTCTGGCGGTATCACGGTATCGCATTTGCGCTTTGGTGAAAAACCGATTAAATCCACCTATCTTATCAACAAGGCAAACTTTGTTGCCTGCCATAATCCTTCTTATGTAGATAAGTATGATATGGTGCAGGATTTGGTGCCCGGCGGCAAGTTCCTCTTAAACTGTGCATGGGATGTTGAAGAGCTTTCGGATAGACTGCCCGCTCGGATGAAGAAATTCATTGCAGAAAATAACATTTCCCTTTATACAATCGACGCGATCGGTATTGCAAGAGAATTGGGTCTCGGTAACAAGACTTCCATTGTATTACAGTCTGCGTTCTTCAAGCTTGCAAACGTAATTCCGTTTGACGATGCAGTACAGTACATGCGCGACGCAGTTGTACGCTCCTTCGGCGCAAAGGGTGAAAAGATTGTAAACATGAACCATGCTGCCATTGAGGAAGGCGCGAAAAATATTTGTGAAATTGAGGTCCCTGCAGATTGGAAAAATGCAGAGGAAACAGAAAAAACAAAGAAGAATGTACCTGCATTTGTTGAGAAAATTATGGAGCCCTGCAATAAACAACAGGGGGATGCAATTCCTGTTTCTACCTTTATGGAATATGCAAACGGGCACTTGCCGCAGGGCATGGCTGCTTACGAAAAACGCGGCATTGCAGTCGATGTTCCTGAATGGATTCCGGAAAATTGTATTCAATGTAATCAGTGTTCGCTCGTTTGCCCGCATGCGGCAATTCGTCCTGTTGTTATGAATGCCGATGAAGTTAAAGCGGCACCTGAGAACATGAAGCATAAGAAAATGAATGGCAAGGATATGGGACAGTATGAATTCGGCATCGTTGTAACGGTTATGGATTGCAGCGGATGCGGTAACTGTGCCAAGGTTTGCCCCGCAAAGGAAAAAGCTTTGGTTATGAAGCCGATTGATACGCAACGCGAACAGCAGGCATGCTTTGACTACGGCACTTCGCTTGCACCGAAGAAAGAACTTTTGGAAGCACCGCTTAATGTGAAGAACTCACAGTTCCGTAAGCCGCTGCTTGAGTTCTCGGGCGCATGTGCAGGTTGTGGCGAAACACCATATGCAAAACTTGTTACACAGATTTGCGGTGATAGAGCATATATTTCAAACGCAACGGGTTGTTCCTCTATCTGGGGCGGCAGTGCACCTTCAACACCGTATACTACAAATGAAAAGGGACATGGTCCTGCATGGGTAAACTCCCTCTTTGAGGATAATGCAGAGCATGGTCTTGGTATGGCAGTCGGTGCAAAGCAGCTGCGTGACAGACTGCGTGCACAGGTAGAAGCTTTAGATTGTGACAGTGTAAAAACTGCACGTGAAGCATGGCTTGCAAGCTATGATGACGGCGATGCCAACCAAAAGGCAACAGAGGATTTGGTTTCAGCGCTCGAAAGCTGCGGCAGCGAGGCTGCAAAAGAAATTCTCACCTATAAAGAATTCCTGTCCAAGAAGGCAGTTTGGATTTTTGGTGGTGACGGATGGGCATACGATATTGGTTACGGCGGTCTGGACCATGTTTTAGCTTCGGGTGAGGATGTCAATGTTTTGGTCTTTGACACAGAAGTATACTCGAATACAGGCGGTCAGGCATCCAAATCTACACCGACAGGGGCTGTGGCTCAGTTTGCGGCAGGCGGTAAGCCGATTAAAAAGAAAAATCTGGCAGAGATGGCGATGTCCTACGGCTATGTATATGTAGCACAGGTTGCACTCGGCTATGACATGAATCAGACAGTAAAGGCGATCCGCGAAGCAGTAAGCTACAATGGCCCGTCCCTGATTATCGCATATGCACCGTGTATCAATCATGGTATCAAAGGCGGTATGACGGATACGCAGAAGGTTATTAAAAACGCTGTTTTGGCAGGTTACTGGCATACTTTCCGTTTTGACCCGCGTGTGGCGGCAGAAGGCAAAAATCCGTTTGTAATGGATTCGAAAGCACCTGATGCGTCTTACAGAGAGTTTATCATGAACGAAGTTCGTTACAGCTCCTTGGCACGAAAATTCCCCGAGAGAGCAGAAGAACTCTTTACACAAGCGGAAGAACAAGCGAAGGCAAAATACGAGCATTGGACAAAGTTTGGCAAATTATTTGAATAAAGTGCAGTGCAATGTGCGCAAATGAGAAAGGGTAAGCGGCATGGCGAAAAAATTCAGAATTGGTTTTATCGGCTACGGCGCGCGTGGTCCCGGCGTATTAAAGTGCTTTATTGCTATGGATGATGTCGAAATTGTGGCAGTATGCGACAAATTTGCAGAACGACAGCAAAAGGCGGCAGAGGCAGTCAAGGAGGGCAAGGGGTATACCCCAATTTGTACAGATAATTATAAAGATCTCCTTGACATGAAGCTTGACGCTATCATAAACTCGGGCGCATGGGCAGAGCATATCTATATGGCAATCGCCTCTATGGAGGCGGGCATTCCGATTGCGTTTGAGGTAGGCGGCTCCTATACGATTGACGAGTGCTGGGAACTTGTAAAGACTTATGAACGCACAAAAGTGCCATGCATGATGCTGACGAATACAAGATACAACAGGCAGAAAATGGCGCTCGTCAACATGGCGCGGCAGGGTGTTTTCGGTCGGGTTATGCATTGCGACGGTGGCTACTGCCATGATCTGAGAAAAAACATGGTGTTTGGGCACGATAACGAGCATCATTACAGATTATCTTATTATATGCTCAGAAATGCGGACAACTATCCATGCCATGCCTTAGGCGTCATCCTAAGCATTTTGGATATTAACCGGGGAAACAAAATGGTGTCCTTATCCTCTGTTGCATCTTGCTCGGCAGGCCTGAATGCACATATTCAGGAAGCATACGGGGAGGGACATCCCCTGGCAAATTACAATTTTGCACAGGGTGATATCGTGACCACAACCATTACGTGCCAACGCGGTGAAACGATTTCTCTGCGACTGGACACAACCCTTCCGAGGCCCTATTCGCAGCGCTTTGAAATCCACGGCACAAAAGGTATGTTTATGGAAGACGGCAATATGATTTATTTGCAGGATGAACATGCTGATATGTGTGAAGAACCGCAGAAATTATATAATAATGCCGATGCATATCTCGAAAAGTACACGCATCGCTTATGGGAAGGCTTTTCGGAAAAGAATGACCAATTCGATACAGGCCATGGCGGAGCAGACTACAAGGTGATGAGAGCTTTTGTGGAAAGCGTAAGAGAAGGCTTGCCTATGCCAACGGATGTGTATGATACTGCAATTTTAATGTGTATTACGGCACTGAGTGAGGAATCCATTGCAAAAGGCGGTGCACCGGTTGCAGTTCCTGATTTCACAAAGGGCGCGTATTTGACAAGAAAGCCG
>JAZNUV010000006.1:0-29281 GCA_045592445.1 Clostridia bacterium
AATCACACCGTATTTTAAGAAACTGAAAATAAATCAGATCAACGCAACATCTGTCCGTATGTGGCAGAATGAAATGTTAAAAACAGATTATGCTCCTACATATATTAAAACGATACATAATCAACTCTCAGCAATACTGAATTATGCGGTCAAATTTTATAACCTCCCGAATAATCCTTGCCGTATAACCGGCAGCATCGGAAAGAAGAATGCTGACAGTATGCAAATATGGACGCTGGAGGAATACAAAAAGGTTATAGCCTGCGAAGATAAGCCGGCCGCATTTATCGCATTAGAGATTTTATTTTGGTGTGGTCTGCGTGAGGGTGAGCTTCTGGCACTTACTCCAGCAGATGTTACAGACGAAAAAAAGCTGAAAATAACAAAATCCCTTGCTCGTGTCAAGGGAGAGGAAATAATCTCGACACCGAAAACACCGAAAAGCATTCGTGATGTTTCTATGCCGGATTTCTTATATAACGAAATAAAGGATTATATTTCACGCATTTATGGTATTCAGCCAACCGACAGACTGTTTTATTTTACCAAAGGATATATAAAGAAGGAAATAGAACGTTGCTCGGAGCTTGCCGGTGTAAAAAGAATAAGAACGCACGACCTGCGGCACTCGCATGCTTCACTTTTAATTGAAATGGGATATAACATATTCCTTATATCTGAAAGGCTCGGACACGAAAAAGTTGACACCACAATGAATATATATGGACATCTATATCCGAACAAGCAGCAGGCGCTCGCTTCTGAACTTGATAAAATCAACTACACCGAAATAAATAATATATCACAAAATAACACAGAGAATTGAGAAAATTTTATCTCATAATGCCAATTTAATGCCACAGACCAAAAAGATAAACCCCGAAACCTTATAAAATCAAGGTTTTCGGGGTTTTGTCTGTTATTCCCACTCGATCGTCCCCACAGGTTTCGGCGTAAGGTCCAAAACAACGCGGTTAATGCCTTCCACCTCACTGGTGATACGATTTGTAATTTTATGAAGAACATCATAGGGGATTTCTTCAATTGTAGCGGTCATGGCGTCCACGGTATTAACAGCACGAATAATTGCCGGCCATCCCTCATACCGTTTATCGTTTTTCACGCCGACGGACTGAAAATCAGGAACGGCGACAAAATACTGCCAAACCTTCTTAGAAAGTCCCGAAATATCAAATTCCTCGCGCAGAATCGCATCTGCCTCGCGAAGTGCCTCCAGTCTATCGCGTGTGATGGCACCGAGGCAACGCACGCCGAGACCAGGGCCGGGGAACGGCTGACGGTCAACCATTTCAGCGGGCAATCCTAAGGCTTTACCCACAACACGAACCTCATCCTTATAAAGAAGTTTAATGGGTTCAACGAGTTCAAACTGCATATCCTCAGGCAGTCCGCCTACGTTATGATGCGCTTTTACGCCGTCGCTTTCCAAAATATCGGGGTAAATTGTGCCCTGCGCCAAAAATTTTATATCGTCGAGCTTACTCGCTTCCTCATCAAACAGGCGAATAAATTCGTTGCCAATAATTTTTCTCTTTTTTTCCGGCTCGGCAACACCAGCCAAAAGACTTAAAAAGCGATCCGTTGCATCTACATAAATCAGATTTGCATCCAGTTGGTTCTGAAACACTTCTATAACCTGCTCGCTTTCACCTTTTCGCATAAGGCCGTGATTGACATGCACGCATACAAGTTGTTTCCCGATTGCCTTTATAAGAAGGGCCGCCACAACAGAGGAATCCACGCCGCCCGAAAGTGCCAAAAGCACCTTTTTATCGCCAACCGTTTTTTGTATTTCTACTACCTGTTCCTCTATAAATGCATTTGCCGCCGCTTCTGTTATAATACGTTCCATCGTTTCGGGGCGTTTGTTGTTATCCATACTACTCCTCCTTAATTTGTATAGTTATCAAAATAACCCTGCACCAAAATAACCGGTGTCCCCTTATCGCCTGAACCACTTGTCAAATCGCAAAGTGAACCGATTAAATCTGTAAGCCTTCTCGGTGTGGTCCCTTGTGATGCCATGTCTCCCACAAGATTATCCTTCTTTTCGCGAATTTTTGTTTCAATTGCTTTGCGAAGGGCTTCACCCGATAAATCCTTAAAATCATTATCTGCAAGGTATTTAAGCTTCACTTCGTTCGGCGTACCCTCAAGACCGGGTGTATATGCGGGGGACACGCACGGGTCTGCAAGCTCCCAAATTTTGCCGACGGGGTCTTTGAAGGCACCGTCTCCATACACCATAACCTCAACATGCTTTCCTGTTTCTTTTAAAATGCGCGCTTGAATATCTGTTACCAAATCGTTGCATGCACGCGGGAAAAGCTTCAAGGTTTCCTCGGTGGATTTATTGGATCCCAAAAGCCCGTACTGTTCATTATATCCACTGCCGTTTATCGGTGCATTCATAATTCCATCCATGCCCACAACCTTTTCTGCACCCGCCGCTTTCAAAAGGCGTGCTGTTCTGGCTCTTGTATGAATGTCACAATGAAGTACATTTTTTGTATAGTTTAGAATTGCGCGAGCATCGTTTGCAAAGATAATTTCTGCCTCGGCACCCGCCTCGCGAATCACTTCCTCGTAGTATGCCACATAGTCCATCCCTGTGAAAGGATGCTTATTTTCCCCGAAAAGTTCGCGATATTGTTTGAGTGTGAGTACATCACTGTACGGATTTATCCCAGCTTCATCCAATTTATCAAGGCTTACAAGCTCGTTACCGACCTCATCGGAGGGGTAGCTCAGCATCAGCACAACCTTTTTTGCGCCCATTGCAATACCGCGCAGGCAAACAGCAAAGCGGTTTCTCGATAAAATCGGGAAAATTACACCCACAGTTTCTCCGCCAAGTTTGGCGCGTACATCCGCTGCAATATCCGTAATTTGCACATAGTTTCCCTGTGCTCTTGCAACAATGGATTCTGTCATTGCAATCACGTCTTTATCACGTAATAAGAAGCCGTCACTTTCCGCCGCCGCGAGTACACTTTCCGTCACAATATCCGTCAAGTTATCGCCCTCACGAATAATCGGGCAACGGATGCCTCTTGCAATGGTTCCTGTTCTCTTTTCCACGTTCATCAGACCTTTCTTTCTACTATTTGATAGGATTGGTATTTTCCTTTTGTATAACATCGTGGGCGCCACCCTCTACAATACTTGTAGCGGAAACGAGCGTCAGTTTCGCCTTCTCTTGCAGTTCAGCAATGGAAAGAGCGCCACAGTTACACATGGTGGATTTTACTTTACTTAAAGTCAATGCAACATTATCCTTTAAAGCACCTGCATATGGTACGTACGAATCTACGCCCTCTTCAAAGGAAAGCTTTTTATCACCGCCCAAATCGTAGCGTTGCCAGTTTCTTGCGCGGTTTGAGCCTTCGCCCCAGTATTCCTTCATGTAATTGCCGCCGATGCTGATTTTATTTGTCGGACTCTCGTCAAATCTTGCAAAATAACGTCCAAGCATGATAAAGTCCGCACCCATAGCAAGCGCAAGTGTGATATGGTGGTCGTATACAATACCGCCGTCAGAACATACGGGCACATAAATGCCTGTTTCTTCGTAATATTCGTTTCTGGCACGGCAAACGTCAATGAGTGCCGTTGCCTGCCCACGTCCGATTCCCTTTGTTTCACGCGTAATGCAGATAGAACCGCCGCCGATACCGACCTTAACGAAATCCGCACCCGCCTCTGCCAGAAAGCGGAAGCCTTCAGCATCTACAACATTGCCTGCTCCGACGCGTACGCTATCGCCGTATTTTTCACGAATCCAGGCAATGGTTAGCTTTTGCCACTCCGAATATCCCTCGGAGGAATCAATACAAAGCACGTCCGCACCTGCCTCGACAAGCGCAGGTACGCGTTCGGCGTAATCGCGCGTATTGATACCCGCACCCACCACGTAGCGTTTGGAGCTATCTAAAAGCTCGTTCGGGTTTTGCTTATGCATATCGTAGTCTTTACGAAACACGAAATAGCACAATCTGTTTTCATTGTCGATAATCGGCAGAGAATTCAGCTTATTGTCCCAAATAATATCGTTGGCTTCTTTTAGACTTGTTCCTTCCTTTGCAAATATAAGCTCAGAAAACGGCGTCATAAAATCGCTGACAGGTGTATTCGCATCCATACGACTCACGCGGTAATCACGGCTTGTTACAATACCTAAAAGCTTACCCTCTGCTGTTCCGTCTTCCGTCACAGCGACTGTGGAATGTCCTGTTTTTTCTTTCAGGGCAATAATGTCGGAAAGTGTTGCATCGGGCGTTACGTTAGAATCGCTTTTTACAAAGCCCGCTTTATGATTTTTTGCTCTTGCAACCATATTTGCCTCGTCTTCAATGGACTGTGAGCCATAAATGAAGGAAACACCCCCCTCCGTTGCCAATGCAATCGCCATTTTTTCGCCGGAAACCGACTGCATGATAGCAGAAACCAGCGGAATGTTCATCGTAATTGCGGATTCCTCGCCCTTTTTAAATTTGACAAGTGGTGTTTTAAGACTTACATTTGCCGGTACACATTCAGCCGATGAATACCCCGGAATTAAAAGATACTCATTAAATGTGTGCGACGTATCCTGCATAAAAATTGCCATTTTCAAATCCTCCTTAGAATAATCCGGTAATGCTACCGTTTTCGTCAATATCAATTGATTCTGCCGCTGGCACACGCGGGAGACCCGGCATCGTCATAATATCACCTGTTTTTACAACAACAAAGCCTGCACCTGCCGCAACCTTCACTTCGCGCACTGTAATTTCAAAATCAGAAGGTGCACCGCGCTTTGTCGGGTCATCCGAAAAGCTGTACTGCGTTTTCGCAATACATACGGGCAAATGTGAGAAGCCCATATCTTTGATTCGAGCAAGTTGTTTTTCTGCTTGCGGTGTAAAAATCGCACGTGTTCCGCCATAAATTTTCTGTACAACCTGATTGATTTTATCCTGTAGGTCCATTTCGGACTCGTATGCAAACCGAAACGCCCCGTGTTCTTCATCGCAAAGCGAAACTACCGCCTCGGCAAGCTCTGTGCCGCCGTTTCCGCCGTCTGCCCAAACGGTCGACAAAACCGCGCGGGCACCGCGTGACTGACATGCATCCAAAACTGCCTTGATTTCCGCGTCCGTATCGGTCGGGAAACGGTTAATTGCGATAACGCACGGCAAATTATAGACATTTTGTATGTTGTCAAGATGGCGGAGAAGGTTTGGAATCCCCTTTTGGAGAGCATCCAAATCCTCGTTTTTAAGCATATCTTTTGTAAGACCGCCATGCATTTTTAAAGCACGTACCGTAGCGACCAGAACAACCGCGTCGGGTACAAGCCCTGCCTTGCGGCATTTAATATCCAAAAACTTTTCCGCACCAAGGTCTGCCCCAAAGCCTGCCTCAGTAATAGCATATTCCCCTGCCTTACGCGCCATCTTCGTTGCAAGTACGCTGTTACAACCATGTGCAATATTGGCAAATGGACCGCCATGCACAAAAGCGGGTGTTCCTTCTAAAGTCTGAACTAAATTTGGCTTTATGGCATCTTTTAAAAGTGCCGCCATCGCGCCTTGCGCCTTTAATTGACCGCAGGTTACGGGTTCATTCTCATAGGTATATCCCACGATAATATTGCTAAGACGCACCTTCAAATCTGTCAGCGAATCAGCAAGACACAAAACCGCCATCACCTCGCTTGCGACCGTAATATCAAAGCCATCCTCACGGGGGGTGCCGTCCATGCGACCACCGAGGCCGTCCACAACGTGCCGTAATTGACGGTCGTTCATATCAACGCAACGTTTCCATGTGATGCGGCGCGGGTCAATACCGAGCGAATTGCCTTGCTGAATATGATTATCAACCATCGCCGCCAAAAGGTTATTTGCCGCACCGATGGCATGAAAATCACCTGTAAAATGGAGATTGATATCCTCCATCGGGATAACCTGCGCGTAGCCACCGCCTGCTGCGCCGCCTTTTATGCCAAATACAGGGCCGAGTGAAGGCTCGCGAAGTGCCACTACCGATTTCTTTCCGATTTTACGAAGTCCGTCGGCAAGGCCTATGGTGGTTGTGGTTTTGCCTTCACCTGCAGGCGTCGGTGTAATCGCAGTCACTAAAACAAGTTTCCCGTCCTTCCTTGTACTTTCTTTCAAAAAGGAAAGGTCTACCTTTGCCTTGTTTCTGCCGTACATTTCCAAATATTTTTCATCCACATTCGCCGCTTCGGCAATTTCAGAAATCGGCAGCGGACTGCATTGTCTTGCAATTTCAATGTCAGAAAGATACTGCATCATTCTCGCTCCTTTTTATTTAAAGTAACGCACAGCGGATGCAAAAAGCCCCATATCATATTTGCCCACTACATTCTTGTAAAGGCCTTTTCCTATACGCTCACTGTGTCCCATTTTGCCGATTACTTTGCCGTCGGGAGAAAGAATACCCTCTACCGCATTCTGGGAGTTATTGGGATTAAAACGAATGTCGTCCGTAGCAACCCCGTCCATATCTACATACTGCGTGGCAATTTGTCCGTTTTTCACAAGTTCTGCCATCACAGCATCTTCTGCTAAAAATCTACCTTCACCATGGGAAATCGGTACAGAATAAATTTCTCCGACCTTTGTGTTTTGAAGCCACGGCGAACGGTTTGATGCAACGCGCGTTCTTACAATGCGGGACTGATGGCGCCCGATGGTGTTGAAAGTAATGGTCGGGCAATGTTCGTCCGTATCTATAATTTTTCCGTACGGGACAAGGCCGAGCTTAATTAGTGCCTGGAACCCGTTACAGATACCGCACATAAGACCGTCACGCTTTTCCAAAAGCGTGGTCACCTTTTCCTTGACTGCAGCACTGCGGAAAAATGCAGTAATAAATTTACCTGAGCCGTCGGGCTCGTCCCCGCCCGAGAAACCGCCGGGGATAAAGATAATCTGTGCTTTATCTGTCTTTTCAGCAAACATCTCCACACTGCGTGCGATGCCATCTGCCGTCAAGTTATTGATAACAAAGATTTCTGCTGCCGCGCCTGCGTCCTCTACCGCCTTTGCTGAATCGTATTCGCAGTTTGTGCCGGGGAATACGGGAATCAGCACAGTCGGTTTCGCAGTTTTGACCATTGGTGCGGCTGTGAAATTCTCGCAATATGCATAATTTTCTATTTTTTTGCCTTCTGTCGGTATGTTCGAGGGATATACGCTTTCCAATTTATCATCATATATTTTTTGTAAATCAGAAAGTGCAAGTTCGGTGCCTTGATAGGAAATTGCCGCATTCTGCACCGTCTTACCCAAAACAATGCCCTCTCCGATATCCTCAGTACATTCTAAAATAAAACTGCCGTACCGATAGCCGAATATATCCTCCATTGTAAGGCTGTCTGCATACTGAAATCCGATGGAATTCCCGATACTCATTTTAAAGATAGCTTCTGCCACGCCGCCATATGTCGGTGTATAGGCAGATACCACCTTGCCTTCGCGTACCCACGCTGCAACCTTTTTAAATAATGCTTTTATAGATTCTGCCTTCGGTAAGTGGTTTTCATCGTATTCAGGCGCCACCAGGAAAACGTTTCTCTCTGCACTCTTAAATTCAGGAGAAATAATATTCTGAATCTTATCCGTTGTAACAGCGAAGGATACTAAAGTGGGTGGCACATCTAATTTTTCAAACGTACCGCTCATCGAATCCTTACCCCCGATTGCGGCAACACCGAGGTCGAGCTGCGCACGGAATGCACCCAAAAGTGCCGCCATCGGCTTACCCCAACGGTTTGCGTCTTTGCCCGGGCGTTCAAAATATTCCTGGAAGGTTAAATAAACATCTTCAAAATCCGCGCCTGTGGCAATCAATTTGGAAACAGACTCAATCACCGCCAGATATGCACCGTGGTACGGGCTTTTTTCCGTAATAAAAGGATTATAGCCCCATGCCATTAAAGAGCAATCCTCCGTATGGGCGGATTCCATCGAAATTTTATTTACCATTGCCTGAATCGGCGTCTCCTGATTTTTTCCGCCAAACGGCATAAGCACCGTACCTGCGCCGATAGTTGAGTCAAACCTCTCGGACAGGCCGCGTTTTGAACATACGTTCAAATCATCGCATAGTGCCTTTAAGGACGCACCAAAGTCAGTGCCGACTTCTTTTTTATAGCAGGAAGGCTTTGCAACTGCAATATCGATATGTTTTTCCGCACCATTTGAATTTAAAAAGTCACGGCTTATATCAACAATTGTGTTGCCCTTCCATGTCATTGTCAGACGCTTTTCCGCCTTCACCGTAGCAACAGCAGTTGCCTCGAGGTTTTCGCGGTCTGCAAGTTCTTTAAAGGCTTCTACATCCTCTGCAGCTACGACAACCGCCATTCTTTCCTGCGATTCACTGATGGCAAGCTCAGTACCGTCAAGCCCTTCATATTTTTTCGGCACAGCATCAAGGTTAATGGAAAGTCCGTCCGCAAGCTCGCCGATTGCAACGGATACGCCACCTGCGCCAAAGTCGTTACAACGTTTTATCATACGGCTTGCTTTTTCATTTCTGAATAAACGCTGCAGTTTTCTTTCCTCAGGAGCATTTCCCTTTTGTACCTCTGCACCGCAGCTTTCCAAAGATTCAAGCGTGTGGGATTTAGAAGAACCTGTTGCACCGCCGCAACCGTCTCTTCCTGTTCTTCCGCCAAGCAAAATAACAATATCGCCGGGTGCCGGACACTCCCTGCGTACATTTTTTGCGGGTGCCGCACCGATAACTGCGCCGATTTCCATGCGTTTTGCGGCATATCCGTCATGATAAATTTCATCTACAATGCCGGTTGCAAGACCGATTTGGTTCCCGTAGGAGGAATACCCCGCTGCCGCCGTTGTTACAATTTTCCTTTGCGGCAACTTGCCTTCCATAGTTTCAGAAACGGGCAAAAGCGGATTTGCCGCACCCGTTACACGCATGGCGGCATATACATAAGACCGCCCCGACAACGGATCGCGAATGGCACCGCCAATACAGGTTGCTGCGCCGCCAAAGGGCTCAATTTCCGTCGGGTGGTTATGGGTTTCGTTCTTAAAGAGAAGGAGCCACGGCTCTTTCACACCGTCAGCCTCTACTTCAATTTTTACAGTACAGGCATTGATTTCCTCGGATGCATCCAGTTTTTCAAGCTGCCCCGTTTTCCGCAGATATTTCGCTGCCAATGTGCCAATATCCATGAGATTGACAGGTTTTGTGCGACCAAGTTCCTCTCTTGTTTTGAGGTAAGCCTGATAAGTTTCCTCCAAAAGCGGATCCTCGAATTTCACGCTATCAATCGTAGTTAAAAAAGTTGTATGGCGGCAATGGTCAGACCAATATGTATCAATCATACGGATTTCCGTAATGGTTGGTTCTCTCTTTTCTCCTATAAAATAGGCCTGACAAAAGAGAAGGTCATCCTTGTCCATGGCAAGACCATACTTTTTAATAAACGCGTCAATTTCCGCTTCAGAAAGCGCACAAAAGCCTTCTAAAGTTTCCACGCGCTCGGGCACTTCATAGTTTACCGCCAACGTCTCGGGCATTTCTTTAGAAGCCTCGCGGGATTCCACGGGGTTTATGACATATTTTTTAATTTCCGCAATATCCGCCGCGGAAAGCTGCCCGTAGAGATAATATACCTTTGCCGTGCGCACTGTGGGGCGGTCTCCCTGCGAAATAATCTGTATACACTGTGCTGCAGAATCTGCGCGCTGGTCAAACTGCCCGGGTAGATATTCTACCGTAAAGGAAGCGTTACAATCCTCCTCCAGCGTATCATAAAGAATGTCAAGCTGGGGTTCGGAAAAAACCGTCTTTTTTGCGTATGCAAATAATTCGGGTGTAATATTTTCTACATCATACCGATTAAAAAGCCGCAAATCCGTAATGCCTTTTATCTGCAGAAGCTCTTTGATATCAGCTAAAAGCGATGCCGCTTCATGTGCAAGCTCTTTTTTCTTTTCAACATATACGCGGTAAACCATTTATTTTTCCTCCTTTGCCATTTGTGCGCGCTGACCGATGTCTTTTCGGTAATATGCGTTTTCAAAATGAATTTTTTCTGTTAATTCATACGCTTTTTGGATTGCGCCCGAAAGCGTTTTATCTTTTGCAACGGCGCCAAGTACGCGTCCGCCCGCCGTTAACAAATCGTCGCCTTCCTTTTTTGCCCCCGCAACGTAAATTTCGCCGTCAGGGTTTTGAGGCATATCAATTTTATATCCCGTTTTATAAGCGGCGGGGTAGCCTTCTGATGCCATGACTACGCAACACGCCGATTCATCGGAAAACTTTACCATCTCACTTTTTAAAGTGCCGGAAGTGACCGCCATCATAATTTCTAAAAGGTCACTTTCAAGAAGAGGTAATACGACCTGCGTTTCAGGATCACCAAAACGGCAGTTATATTCAATGACCTTCGGGCCATTTTCTGTCAACATCAAGCCGAAATACAAGCAGCCGCGGAACTCTCTTCCCTCTTTCTTCATAGCCTCAACTGTGGGCAAAAATATTTTTCCCATACATTCCGCCGCAACTTCTGCAGTGTAGTAGGGGTTTGGTGCTATCGTGCCCATGCCTCCCGTATTCAAACCTGTATCTCCGTCACCTGCACGCTTATGATCCATCGAAGAAATCATGGGAACGATGGTTTTACCGTCCGTAAACGAGAGAACGGACACCTCAGGGCCTGTCAAAAACTCTTCTACAACAATGCTGTTGCCGCTTTTGCCGAACACCTTGTCCTCCATGATGTCCTGTACGGCTTTTCGTGCTTCTTCCCGCGTTTCGGCAATAATAACGCCTTTGCCGAGTGCTAGACCATCTGCCTTGATTACGGTCGGCAAGGGGGCTGTTTCTACATAAGCCGCTGCTTCTTTTGCCGATGTAAACACTGCGTAGCCGGCCGTGGGAATTCCGTATTTCTGCATCAGATTTTTAGAAAAGACCTTACTGCCCTCTATAATCGCGGCATTTTCTCTCGGCCCGAAGGCAGGAATGCCTGCTTCCATAAGCGCGTCCACCGCGCCGAGCACTAAGGGGTCATCAGGTGCTACCACAGCGTAGTCAATTTTCGTTTCCTTGGCAAACGCCACAATTTTCTCAATCTCCTTCGCGCCAATTGAAACACATTCTGCGTCGTTTGCAATTCCGCCGTTGCCGGGCAGGGCATATATCTTTTCAACGTTTTTGTTCTCTTTGATTTTTTTGATAATTGCATGCTCACGGCCACCGCCGCCCACTACCATAATTTTCATGTTTATCTCCTTTTTGCGGTTTAGTGATGGAATAGACGTATACCATCAAACGCCATGACCATTCCGTATTTGTTACAGGTTTCAATGACCGCGTCATCACGCACCGAGCCGCCCGGCTGTGCAATATAAGAAACACCACTTTTATGTGCGCGTTCAATATTGTCACCAAACGGGAAAAAGGCGTCAGATGCTAAGGATACGCCCGATATACCTGCAAGATATGCTGCCGCCTCTGCTTCGGTAAGCGGTGCAGGTTGTTCTTTAAAGTATTTCTGCCAGTTTCCGTCCGCACAGACATCTTCTTCATTTTTATTGATATAGCCATCTATGACATTATCACGCTCGGGGCGACCGAGTGTATCTAAAAACGGCAAATTCAAGACCTTTTCATGTTGTCTTAAAAACCAAGTGTCCGCCTTGCCGCCCGCAAGCCGTGTACAGTGTATGCGTGACTGTTGCCCCGCCCCTACGCCGATTGCCTGCCCATCCACGGCATAGCATACGGAATTGGACTGCGTATATTTAAGCGTGATCAGCGCCACAATTAAGTCGCGCTTTGCCTCCTCGGGCAACTCCTTATTTTCTGTTACGATTTCCTGTAAAAGGCTTTCATCAATTTTGATATGATTCCGCCCCTGCTCGAAGGTAATGCCGAACACCTGCTTGCGCTCAATCTCACAGGGGACATAGTTTGCGTCAATTTCAATCACATTGTAGGTGCCTTTTCTTTTCGCTTTTAAAATTTCAAGTGCCTTAGGGGTGTAGCCGGGCGCAATCACGCCGTCTGACACCTCGCGCTTTATAAGCCTTGCAGTTGCCTCATCACATACGTCCGAAAGTGCTACAAAATCGCCGAAGGAGCACATACGGTCCGTACCGCGCGCTCTTGCGTATGCACAGGCTAAGGGGGATGCATCTAAATCCTCAATATCATCTACAAAGCAAGCTTTTTTCAGCTTATCACAAAGTGGCAGACCAACCGCCGCCGAAGTGGGACTTACATGCTTAAAAGAAGTTGCAGCAGGCAACCCGAGTGCAATTTTCAACTCACGCACAAGTTGCCATGCATTAAAAGCATCCATAAAGTTAATATAGCCCGGTCTCCCATTTAAAACACGAATGGGGAGCTCGCCTTCTTCCATAAAAATGCGCGACGGCTTCTGATTTGGATTACAGCCATATTTCAGTTCTAATTCTTTCATTCTTATGCCTCCCCGTTGTTTTTGTTGATAAGACGTTCCTCTGTCGCTCCGCTTTCGAGGTTGATATATCGTACATAGAGCGAAATTTTATTTTGCTCGTCTAAATTCTCCCATATATCGTTTGTGAAAGCGTCTATATCATTTGGTACGATAATACGCTCCGGCTCACCCTGGAAGGTGGGAATGGGATTGCCGTCCGTTACGTAGGTATGGATAAAATGCCCCATACCCGCCTTTGCAGGATACTCAAAGAAATAACGTGCGCAATCCGTTCCTTCTGCATCTATGCTTTTTAAAATACTCATTTTATAGGAAAAGTCGCTTTCCGAGAACGTAAGCATCCCGCTTATACGGGGTGTTAAATTTGGCGCATCCGGCTCGAATTCACGCGTGCGCAGGGCACTTCCGAAGCATTTTCCGTTTGCCAAAAATTCATAGATTGTATCTGTCTGATTTCCGTTTGTAACAATTAACTTATTTTCATATTCGCGTAATGCCGCGTAGATAATAAGGGACGGGTCTGAAACCTTGGTCGCATCAAACGGCTTTGTGAATAAAGTGCCGTCCTCCATTGTAAATACACGGTTTCTGCTGTTTTCGCTGCGTCCCATGATAAAGTATGCAACGGCCGCTTTTTTTCCATCTTCGCTTTTTCCGATCGCGATACCACGACCGACATACGGGTTCCCTAAAATACGTTCTCCCATTGTTTTCATATCGTAAATGCTCATGATTTTCACCTCTTCATTTCTGCTATTTCCTTTGCCGCCATCTCCACGGCCTTCGGCAACAGTATCCATTCAGCCTCTTCCATTACGCGTTTTTGCAAGGTTTCCGGCGTGTCATCCGGCAGAATCTCTACCGCTTTTTGCAAAATGATTTCGCCGCCGTCCGGAATTTCATTGACGTAATGCACGGTCGCCCCCGTCACCTTCACGCCGTAGGCAAGTGCCGCCTCGTGTACGTAAAGTCCGTAAAAACCCGTGCCGCAAAAAGAAGGTATCAGCGACGGATGCACATTGATAATCCGTTTTTTGTACTGCATCGTAAACGATTCGCTTAAAATGCACATAAACCCCGCAAGCACAATCAGTTCAATGCCGTGCGCCTGAAGATGCGCCAGAATCTGCGCTTCAAAATCTGCCGCATCACGGCAATCCTTCTTCTGCACAATCTCTGTCGGCACGCCTGCTTTTTTCGCACGCGTCAACGCGTATGCATCTTTTTTATTGGAAAGCACCAGTGCGATTTGCCCGTTTGGCATTTCGCCGCGCGCCTGGGTATCTAAAAGTGCCTGTAAATTCGTGCCGCCGCCCGAAACGAGCACGGCAATTTTTGTTTTTTGCATAAAATCCCTCATTCTGTAAGGCTTTAAAAACGCATTTTAGGCAAGTGTAACGCCCTCATCACTCTCTATGATTTCGCCCATAATATATGCGTCCTCACCCGCCGCGCGCAAAACTTCCAGCGCGCGGGAGGCATCCTCTTTCTTCACAACAACGCTCATGCCAACGCCCATATTAAAGGTGTTGAACATGTCACGTTCCGGAATATTCCCTGTCTTTGCAATCAAATCGAAAATGGGCAGAATGCGAAGGGATGCTTTTTCAATTTTTGCACCAAAGCCCGCAGGCAGACTGCGCGGAATGTTTTCGTAAAATCCGCCGCCCGTGATATGAGAAATGGCACGGACCGTGACCGCCTCGATAAGTGAAAGAATCGGTTTTACATAAATCCTTGTCGGTGCCAGAAGTGTTTCGCCGACGGATTTACCGCCAAGTGCCTCTACGGGCGTTTTAATATCATTTCTTTCCACATCAAATACTTTTCTTACCAAAGAAAACCCGTTTGAATGTACGCCGCTTGACGGGAGTGCAATGATAACATCGCCTTTTTGCATCGTTTCGGGGCGCAAAATCTTCGCCTTATCGACAGCACCGACCGCAAACCCTGCAAGGTCATACTCGTCAATCGGGTAAAAGCCTGGCATTTCCGCCGTTTCACCACCGATGAGTGCGGCACCGCTCTGTACGCAGCCCTCCGCAACACCTGATACGATGGACGCAATTTTCTCAGGCACATTTTTCCCGCATGCAATGTAATCAAGGAAGAAAAGTGGCTTTGCACCGCAGCAAATAATATCATTGACACACATAGCAACACAGTCTATACCTACCGTGTCGTGCTTGTCCATCAAAAAGGCAAGCTTTAGCTTTGTGCCGACACCGTCCGTTCCGCTGACTAAGACAGGCTTTTCCATCCCTGTGATATCCAGTTCAAAAAGCCCGCCAAAGCCACCTACATCCGAGCATACACCACTCGTCATCGTGCGTGCAATATGCGCTTTCATAAGTTCTACCGCCTTGTAGCCCGCAGTAATATCTACGCCTGCGGCGGCGTAACTTTCCGATTTTGAATTTTTCATTTTCTATTCCCTCCCATTCCAGCAATACGTGCAAAGCTTGCACGGCGGCAGCCCAATGGATTTTACAGCACCCTCGAGGGACTGATATTCCAAAGAAGCAAAATTAAATTTTTCACTGATAGCACGACGCATCTTTTTGCCGCGCTCTGTACTCGCGTCACTGTATTCCTCAAGATGATTAAATCCTTCTTCCCCTTCAAGTTCCATAATGGTCGAACGGGTAATGAGCTCCATATCACCTGTAGAACGCGAGAAATTCAAGAATTTACAACCATACATAATCGGTGGGCAAGCCGAGCGCATGTGTACCTCTTTTGCCCCGTTTTCATATAAAAACTCAACCGTTTCACGAAGTTGTGTGCCGCGGACAATCGAATCATCCACAAAAAGCAGTTTTTTATCCTTAATCAGATCACACACGGGCACTTGTTTCATCTTAGCCACGCGGTTTCTTTCTGCCTGATTCGGCGGCGTAAAGCTACGCGGCCACGTCGGCGTGTATTTAATGAACGGCCTCGCAAACTGTACACCGCTTTCATTGGCGTATCCGATAGCATGGGGTGTGCCTGAATCCGGTACACCGCCGACATAGTCAATATCATTTGCCTTGCCTGTTTCCTTATCATGTTGCGCCATTGTCTTTCCATTTCTGTAGCGCATAACTTCAACATTTACACCTTCATAAGTCGACGTGGGATAGCCGTAATAGGTCCACAAAAATGCACACATCCGCATTTCTTCCCCGGCGGGAGAAAGAACCGAAATCTTGTTTTCATCTATCTCGACAATCTCAGCGGGCCCAAGTTCTTTTTCCAGGACATAGCCAAGCTTTTCAAATGCAAACGACTCAAAGGAAACGCTAAATCCATCCTCTTTTTTGCCGACAAGCACCGGAATACGTCCAACCCTGTCGCGTGCAGCAATGAGATTTCCGTTCTCCTTTAAAATCAGAATTGAAGCTGTTCCCTCGATGGAGTCTTGTGCAAAGCGAATCCCTTCAGCAAACGTATTTTTTTGGTTAATTAACGCCGCAATCAGCTCGGTTGTATTGATAACACCACCCGTCATAGTACTGAAATGTCCACCACTTGACGAGGATAAATATTCGTTTATTAACGTCTCTGCATTATTGACAATCCCAATCGTACAGATAGCGTATGTACCGAGATTGGAACGAATTAAAAGCGGTTGAGGGTCTTGATCACTAATACAACCAATGGCAGAGGTTCCCTGCATTTCCTCAAAAATATGCTCAAACTTCGTCCGAAACGGCGAATTTTCTATATTATGTATGTCGCGTTGCAAGCCTCTTTCCTTGTCATATGCCGCCATACCGCCACGCCTTGTTCCGAGGTGTGAGTGGTAGTCTGTTCCAAAAAAAACATCGGATATGACATCGTGATTGCATACCGCGCCGAAAAAGCCTCCCATGCTGATAGCCTCCTACTTATTCTCCAAAAACTCTGTTCATCATTTCGCGGTACGCATCCTCTACGCCACCCAAATCTCTGCGGAAGCGGTCTTTATCAAGCTTCTCGTTTGTTTTTGCATCCCAAAAACGGCATGTATCGGGCGATATTTCGTCCGCCAAAACAATCCCGTCTTTGGTGCGGCCAAACTCAAGTTTAAAGTCTACAAGCTTTACGCCGAGTGATGCAAAATACTCTTTCAAAATACGATTTATGGTAAACGCCATATTTTTTATGGTCTCAATTTCCTCTGCCGTTGCAAGTTCTAAAGCAAGTGCATGATAGGAATTGATAAGCGGGTCATGCAAATCATCATTTTTATAGGAAAACTCAATCGTCGGCTCTGCAAAAACAATGCCCTCCTCGACACCGTAGCGCTTTGCAAACGAACCCGCAGAAATATTGCGAATAATAACCTCAAGCGGTACAATTTCTACTTTTTTAACGACGGTTTCGCGTTCAGAAAGCTCCTCCACAAAGTGTGTCGGCACACCATTTTTCTCTAAAAGCTGCATTAAGTAATTCGACATGCGATTGTTAACGACACCCTTGCCCATAATGGTTCCTTTTTTCGTGCCGTCAAACGCCGTAGCATCATCCTTATACGATACAATAACAAGGTTTTCATTTTCAGTAGCAAATACCTTTTTTGCTTTTCCTTCATACAGTTGTTCGCACTTATTCATTTTGTGTGTCTCCCTTCAAATTATATATTCAGCTGTGCAGCAATTGCCGCATCCTTCTCCAGTACTTTTGCGCTATCTGCCTCTCGCTTTGCCTGCAGCTTGTCCGCAAGTTCCGCATCGGAAATTGCCAGCATTTCTATGCAAAGCAAAGCGGCATTGGCAGCCCCGTTTATGGCAACTGTTGCGACCGGAATACCAGTCGGCATCATCACCGTAGACAAAAGCGCGTCAATACCGCCGAGTCCGCCTGAGGATACAGGAATCCCCACAACGGGCAATGTTGTATTTGCAGCGATCGCACCAGCAAGGTGCGCCGCCATACCAGCCGCCGCAATAATTGCGCCATAGCCGTTTTTTCTTGCATTTTTGCTAAAAGTCGCCGCTTCCTCGGGCGTTCGATGCGCCGAAAAAACATGCACGGCGTATGGCACGCCGAACGACTTTAACATATCCACAGCCTTTTGCACAACCGGCAAATCGCTGTCGCTACCCATAACAATTCCAACCTTTTTCACGCCAAAACCTCCTTAATAATATAAAAAAGAGCGCACTTATCTTATAGAAACGGTAAGTGTGCCCAGACGGTCGGCCCTCTTCTCCTTTGTTTCTCCGTGGTACTCCACTCATTCCGTCAGTCGCAAAGGATGTATTTTAATCTGACTTCATTATTATATCATGACGTCCATATTTTTGTCAATACAAAATATTACACATTTTTTGCATCTTCGCAAGGGATTTTTTTGTGAATACAAAAGACGTCTCCCCTATTTTAAGGAAGACGTCTCAGACTGTTTAAAACTGATTTTTAGTACATGCCGCCCATGCCGCCGCCCATCGGAGCTGCAGCCGGTGCTTCTTTCTCAGGCTGGTCTGCTACGAGGCTTTCTGTTGTCAGCACCATTGCTGCAACGCTTGCCGCGTTTGCAAGTGCGCTGATTGAAACCTTTGCAGGGTCAACAATACCAGCGGGTATCATCTCTACGTATTCACCCTTCAAAGCGTTAAAGCCAACGCCCTTTTTGCTCGACAGCACTTTGTCGATAATGACAGAGCCTTCAAGGCCAGCATTTGCTGCAATCTGTCTTACCGGTGCTTCCAAAGCCTTCAATACGATTGCTGCGCCTGTCTTTTCGTCACCTTCCAAGGTATCGATGAGCTTCTTGACATCTTCCATTGCGTTTACAAATACAGTACCGCCACCTGCAACAATACCCTTTTCAACTGCAGCACGTGTTGCAGCGAGTGCATCTTCAACGCGCAGTTTCTTTTCTTTCATTTCTGTTTCGGTAGCTGCACCGACCTTAATTACGGCAACACCGCCTGCAATTTTTGCCAGTCTTTCCTGCAGCTTTTCACGGTCAAAATCAGAAGTCGTTTCTTCAATCTGCTTTCTGATCTGTGCAACACGGTCACGAATTGCCGCGCTGTCACCCGCACCGTCAATGATAATGGTGTTTTCCTTCTGTACCTGAATCTGTCTTGCCGTACCGAGCATATCCACGGTTGCTTCCTTAAGGTCAAGACCAAGCTCTTCGGAAATAACCTGGCCACCTGTTAAGATTGCAATATCCTCCAGCATTGCCTTTCTTCTGTCACCAAAGCCCGGTGCCTTAACAGCAACGCAAGTAAAGGTGCCGCGCAGTTTATTTACAATCAATGTAGAAAGTGCTTCGCCTTCGAGGTCCTCAGCGATAATCAAAAGTTTCTTGCCGGATTGCACAATCTGTTCCAAAATGGGCAGAATTTCCTGTACGCTTGTGATTTTCTTATCTGTAATGAGTACAAGAGCATCGTCCAGTACTGCTTCCATTTTCTCTGTATCTGTAACCATGTAAGGTGTGATATAACCGCGGTCAAACTGCATACCTTCTACAACTTCACTGTAGGTTTCTGCTGTTTTGGATTCTTCCACTGTAATAACACCGTCACCCGTAACCTTTTCCATTGCTTCTGCAATGAGTTCGCCGACTGTTTCGTCTGCTGCGGAAATTGCCGCAACACGTGCGATATCTTCCTTACCTTTTACGGATTCGCTTACCTTATCAATATAGGCAACAGCTGCATCGACTGCCTTCTGGATGCCTTTTCTGACAATCATCGGGTTTGCACCTGCTGCAACGTTCTTCATACCTTCCTGAATCAGTGCCTGTGCAAGGAGTGTAGCGGTTGTTGTACCGTCACCTGCGATATCATTTGTCTTTGTGGCAACTTCTTTTACAAGCTGAGCGCCCATATTTTCAAATGCGTCCTCAAGCTCAATTTCTTTTGCAATCGTAACACCATCATTTGTGATTAAGGGTGCGCCGAACTTCTTGTCTAAAACAACGTTTCTGCCCTTCGGGCCAAGCGTTACCTTTACAACGTCAGCAAGCTGATTGATGCCGCGTTCCAAAGAACGTCTGGCTTCTTCGCCGAATAAAATATCCTTTGCCATTTTCTTCCTTCCTTTCAAATCTTAATAATTAGTCAACCTTTGCGAGAATGTCACTCTGGCGCAAAATAATGTATTCTGTACCGTCGATTTTAACTTCTGTACCGGCATACTTACTCATGATAACATGATCGCCGACCTTTACTTCCATGACAATTTCCTTACCGTCCACTACGCCGCCGGGACCTACTGCAACAATTTCTGCAAGCTGCGGCTTTTCCTTTGCAGTGCCGGGAAGCACGATACCGCTTTTTGTTGTTTCTTCACTTTCCAGCATCTTAATAACCACTCTGTCTGCCAAGGGTTTGATGTTCATTTTCATAACCTCCTGTTTGTTTTCTGTTTTTAGCACTCTCCCACTCCGAGTGCTAACATCGTTTAGTTTACCACAATTTCACAGTTATTCAACGTGTGTATTTTCTTATTTTTATATTAAAATACATGTTTTTCTTCTATTTTCTCTTTATTTCTCTTATTTTCTTAAAATTTCATAATTTGTAAAAAAATGTTATGCCCTTTTTTGGAAATGAATTGCTTTTTTTAAATAAATATGATATACTTACATATTATAGAACGCTGGGAGGGTATAACATGAATGATGATATTAAAAAAGTAGCACTTCGTCTGCGGGAACTCAGAGAAATTGAAGGTCTTTCAACGCGTGAAGCGGCAGATATTTTTCGCGTGCCGCATGAAACGTATCTGGAATATGAAAGCGGTTCTTCCGATATGCCCATAAGCTTTCTCTCGGAAGCTGCCGCGCACTTCCGCATTCAGGTTTATGAACTTTTATCCGGCAACAATGCAAAGCTACGCGTATGCCAGCATATTAAAAGCGGAAAGGGTCTTAAGATTGAACGCAGTAAGCAATATGACTATCAGCATCTCGCCTATAACTTTGCAGGCAATACAGTTCTGCCGCTGTTGGTGACGGTAGACCCTGCCGAAAATCACGGCATTTTGCACACAAACACCCACCCGGGGCAGGAATTTGACTATTGCCTCAGCGGGCAAATCCTAATTTCTATCAATGGAAAAGAGTATATTTTGGAGGAAGGGGACTCTATCTATTACGACTCCTCTTATCCCCACGGCATGCAAGCCATTGGTGATAAACCCGCCAAATTTTTAGCTATTGTTATTTAAAGGAGAGGGTTTTTCTATGTATGTTTGTCTTTCGAATGGAAAAGCGATGTTTCGTACACCTTTTTCTGAAACACATGACCTTTTGCAGATGTTTCGTGGTGTTGGCGAATTTCCACTCTACAAAAACGCACCCGTAGATTTTATGTGTGCAGGTCTTATGCAAAAGAACAAGTGGGACGATTGGCATATGGATGTACCATTTTCCGTTACAACGGATGAGTCCCCTGCGCTTTATATAAATGATGTGCCAATGGGCGGCAACCACGGCCAACCCGATGTAGTAGAGCAGTATGTACCGCGCCACGGGAAAACAGTCGCAGATATTGGTTCCTTGTGGGAGGATGAAAGTGGCATGCTGTGGACTCTCCTTCGCATTGTAACACCCGACCATTTGGATTTTATCTCCGAAAATATTGGCGAAAGCGAAACAGCGTATGCTTTCTGCGGGCACATACAGGGTGCTTTACAATATGTAAGCCACGGAAAAAACACAAAAACCATTCCTGCTGCCGAAGAACAAAGCAAGGTTTTTCTATGCTCTGCGCTTTCGGACAGATCACTGTCTGTTTTCGGTTATCTGGGTGGAAAGAAAAAGCGTATATCCCTGTCCATGACGTGTGACTACGCCGAAATCCACGAAGGCTATACGATTATAAACCCTGCAACGGTTGCAGATGCTCTGCGCAAAATGCGCCCCGAGGATGGATTTGTTGCACCACAATCGCTCGCAGTCGGAAAACCCATGTTTCGTCACGATGCGGTATATCGCATTGAAAACGACGGCACAGTTTTATACACCTTTCATGACAGAAAACTGACTGATATAAATTTTCAGCGCCAGCTTGGCATCATGTTCCAGGAAAAGGTTGATGCTTTTGGTGGTGGTGTTCATCGTTATATTCCGAAAACACTTCCTTTTAAAACACCGGAGGGCGCTTTCGATTTTCGAAAGCCATATCCGCTTGCAGCGGATGTGCCCTACCCGAAAAGCAAGTATATTACAGCGGAATATTGGGAAACGCCCGATTCCCCGCCCGACAGAATTGTAGACGTATTTCGCGATGCGGAGGGCAAAAATCGTCTCGGCTATGTTGGAGGCTTTTTGCCAGTTTATGACGGCGAACCGCTTGTCCGCCGCCGTTCCCTTTCAAACTGCGCGTATCTGTATGTATCGCGCAAAGCATACCCGACCTTTATGGACGGTTCTCTTACAGAGATGCGTGGCGTAGCTTACAAAAAATATTTTTCACCCATGAGGGACCACACCGTTTTATATACGGTCCCCTATATGGACAAACTATATATCTTCGTCGATATTTTCAAAGGAGAATCCGCCACTGTTCCTGTAAATGGCTCAGTAACGCTTCTTGAAAAGAGTGACGCTGTATCGTACACGTTAGAAAATAACCTATTGACTGTTTCAGGCGAAAATGGCTATGCTGTTTTTGTTTGTGCATAAATTATAAAGGAGATCTTATCTTGAAAATTTTACATGATTTACACATTCACACATATTTATCCCTGTGCGGTGATGCATCTGCAACGCCCGAGGCGTACGTTTCCGTTGCGCGGGATTTGGGCATGAAAACGCTCGGTTTTGTGGACCATGTGTGGGATACGGCTGCTGCACCTGCTCCGAATGCTTTTTATGAAAAGCAGGACATGGCACATATTCAAAAGCTTGTACTGCCCAAAGAAAATGGTATGAAGCTTTTGCGTGGGTGTGAGGCGGATCTTACGCAAAACGGCACGCTCGGCCTTACGGAAAAGGAAGCCAAAAAGCTTGACTTTGTTCTCGCGGTACACTCGCACAGTCAGTGGCCCGAAATGATTGATGATTCTGTGCGTTCCAACGTAAAAAGTCTTGCCAATGCGCTTTGCGACCGTTTTTCGCTTTTGGTGGAGCATCCGTTGTCAAACTATATTACCGCCATTGCACATCCCTTCTTCCCGTACGGGAATCGCGATAATATGGACGAGGTGTTATTTCAGATTTCGGACGAAACGTTAGAAGATTTGTTCGCGGATGCCGCGTACAAAAATATTGCACTCGAAATCAACGCATCCGCCTTTACCTCGTACAGCATTGACTCTATGCATCGCAGTGAACTTTATCGTGTCTATGAGATCGCAAAGGATTGCGGTTGTAAATTTGTATTCGGAACAGACTGCCATAATCCCTCGAAATATGCGGAACTCTACCATCGGCTTACCGTTCTTGCCGATTTACTTGAAATTACGGATGCGGACATTTGCCCGCGTTTTGCCGAAAAAGCTTAAAGAAATGAGGTGGTCTTTTGAAACCACGCAAAAAAGGATTGTTTTCGTGGCTTGACCCCTGGCTTACTGCTTGCGTTCTCCCTGCATTTGTCATTGGTTTTATTGCCATTTATAGTTCAACTGTGAATATGGGTGCCGCACGTTTTTGCATTGTGCAGGGCGCTGCCTTTTTTATCGGTATCATTCTCCTTTTCCTGATTACGCGCGTGGATTACGACTTAATCGGGCAGCTTGCGCCCTATATTTATATAGGGAATCTCTTGCTTTTAATCATTGTTTTGGTTATCGGTACAGGTGGCGATGAGGTCGGTACGAAGGGTTGGATTCGTCTTGGCAGTGTTGGCATACAACCCTCCGAAATCGTAAAAATCGGCTTTATTATTTCCTTTGCCAAGCACATTGATGCGGTACGCGAGGACATCAGTCGCCCCAAAAACGTATTATTCTTGCTTTTACATGGTGCACTGCTTATCGGTCTTGTGCTTTTGCAACCCGATTTCGGCACCGCATTTGTATTTGGCATTATTATGCTTGGCATGCTTTTTACGGCAGGCATCAGCTTAAAATATGTTTTTGCGGCAGGCGGACTTTTTGCTGCTCTAGCACCGCTTGCTTGGTTTTTTCTTTTAAAGGACTTCCAAAAACAGCGTATCCTGACATTTTTAAATCCCGCGCTTGACCCGCAAGGTGCAGGCTATCATGTCATACAATCGAAAATTGCCGTCGGCTCGGGCGGCGTTTTAGGGCGTGGTATTGGGCAGGGTATTCAAACGCAGTACGGATATCTCCCCGAAAAACAAACAGACTTTATCTATGCCGTCATTGGTGAGGAAATGGGCATGTGGGGTTGTGTTTTGGTATTGGTTCTTTTAACTGTAATCATTATTCGTTGCTTTTCCGTGGGCACCTCAGCACGTGACGGCTTTGGCGAAATGCTCTGTGCAGGTGTTGGCTTTATGTTTATGGCACACGTTATGGAAAGCATCGGCATGTGTATCGGTCTTTTGCCCGTTACAGGAATTCCGCTTCCCTTCTTCAGCTATGGTGGCTCGAACCTTTTGGCAAGTATGCTTGCCGTCGCGCTTGTTACAAGCGTCGGTATGCGACGAAAACGAATGCAATATTAAATAAAGTGAGGATTTTATTTTGGAAAAGACAAAATCGGGGTTTATTGCCATTGTCGGGCGTCCGAACGCCGGCAAATCTACTATTTTAAATTACTTTTGCGGTGCGAAAATTGCAATTACAACGCCGAAACCGCAGACAACACGCTCTCAAATTCTCGGTATTGTAAACGGCGAAAATTATCAAATGGTTTTCGTGGATACACCCGGTGTGCACGTTGCCAAAACACGGCTTGGAGAGTACATGAATCATGCTGCCATCGGTGCAATTGAATCAGTGGATGCCGCACTCTTAATGGTTGATGCAACGCGCGGCTTTGCCGCACCCGAGGCACGTATTATCGAGGAGCTTCGCACAAAGCATATTCCCGCCGTTTTGGCAATCAATAAAATTGACCTTGTCCCGCGTGAGGCACTTTTACCTCTTATCGACACCTTTTCGCGCGAATATGACTTTTCCGCCATTATTCCCATCTCTGCCAAAACCGGAGATGGTGCGGATTTACTTTTAAAAGAGCTTTACGGTTTTTTAGAGGAAGGCCCTTTCTATTATCCCGAGGATATGATTACCGATAAAACCGAGCGCGAAATTATGGCAGAATTTATTCGCGAAAAACTGCTTTGCTATTTAGAACAGGAAATTCCGCACGGTATCGCGGTTGAGGTTTTAGAAATGAAGGATACAAATAAAACGATTCGAATTTCTGCCAATATCGTTTGCGAAAAAAACTCTCATAAATCTATTATCATCGGTCGCGGTGGTTCTATGCTCAAACGCGTAGGGCAAGCGGCACGCATTGAGGCAGAAAAATTTTTCGGCAAAAAAATTTTTCTCCAGCTTTGGGTAAAGGTTAAAGATGACTGGAGAAACAGTAATTTCATGCTGAAATCATTCGGCTTTTCTGACGCAGAGTAAAGTTTTACCTGCCATAAAATACTTTCCTTTTGCACACAATACTACGGAAAGGGAGGATGGCTATGTCAGAAAATAAATATTGGACGCAGTTTTGCCAAACAGGCAGTCCGGATTTATATATGAAATTTAAGAGAATGGAGGCTAAAGATGGAGCCTTTCAAGACAACGGGGCTTGTTCTTCGCACGTCAGCGCCTTCAGAGAGCAGTCAGGTACTGACAGTTTTAACGCCCGACCGCGGTAAGATCAGCATATGGGCACGCGGTATAAAAAGCACCAAAAACCCGATGCGGGCAGGTTGCGCCGTTTTGTGTTACAGCGAATTTATTCTCCTGCCCCGCCCTGGTATGTATTCCTTAACGGGGTGTACCCTTCTCCAAAGCTTTTATCATCTGCGCGAGGACATAGAAAAACTCTCCTACGCAGCTTATTTTGCGGAGCTTAGTGCACTTGTCACAAAAGAGGGCATCGAAGCAGAAGCACCGCTTCGTCTTCTCCTCAATACCCTCCATTATCTTGAGCATAACAAAAAAACAGCGGCAGACCTTAAAATTCTCTATGAACTTCGTCTTTTGTCTGCCGTAGGTTTTATGCCTTGTACCATCGGTTGCATCCATTGTGGCAATCCCAAGGCGTATATTCTGTCCCCGAAAAGCGGTGGTCTTGTCTGTTCCGCTTGCGGAGAAGGTCGTCCGCTTTCTCCTCCTGCCGCACATGTTCTGCATGCCTATACTTGCGGTCCTCTAAAAGCTGCTCTTGATTTTAACGGGCAATCCTTCGTGTCGGAGCTTGCGGCACCCGTTGAAGCTTTTATGCGCTACCATCTTGATGCACAACCTAAATCCCTTGCATACTTAAATCGTATGCAGAATATATTTAATAAAAATGCAGAGTAAGGAGCTTTTACATATGCAAGAAAAGAAAACAACCTCCTTTATCAGCGGTGCCGCAATTCTCATGGCGGCAAATCTTTTGGTAAAGGTCATCGGTCTCGCTTTCAAGGTGCCGCTTACCTATTTAATCGGTGAGGACGGCATGGGGCATTTTTCAGATGCCTATACCATGTACACTTGGATGTTTGTGCTTGCAACTGCAGGTCTGCCCGTTGCCATTTCCAAAATGGTATCGGAAAGTTCTGCACTTGGTAATACAACGGAATTACGTCGTATTTTCCGCGTCAGTGTTTTGACGCTTTCTCTCCTCGGCATTATCGGCACCGCCGTTTTATACTGGGGTGCCGACAGTTTTGCATCGCTCATCGGCAATCCGAAGGCTGCCGCAGGCATTCGCGCGATTGCACCTGCAATGTTCTTTGTTGCAATCATGTCTGCCTTCCGCGGCTTTTTTCAGGGGCGGCAGAATATGACGCCGACGGCTGTATCTGAGGTCTCGGAAGCACTCGGCAAACTCGTTATCGGCTATCTTCTGGCGTACCTTCTTCTGCCGCGCGGACTCGAAATTGCGGCTGCAGGTGCGGTTGCAGGCGTTACGGGCGGTGCCTTTTTGGGCGCCGTTGTCCTCTTCCTTCTATTCTCAATCAAACGCCGCAGCTTTTTCCCGAAAACAACAAGCGCTGCGGATGCACGCACATCAGGCGCACTGTTTCGGAGACTTATCGGCATTGCCGTACCGATTACAATCGGGGCATCCGTATTTAGTCTTACAACGGTAATTGATATGGCTATGATTAAACGCAGTCTTTTGTCTGCCGGCTTTTCGCCCGAGGCTGCCGTTCGTCTTTGGGGCTCATACTCCGGCTATGCAGTTCCGATTTTCAATATGCCGCCTACGCTTCTTACTGCAATCAGTATAAGCCTTGTGCCCGCCGTCGCATCCTCATATATAAGCGGAAGAAAAGAACATGCCAAGGAAAGTGTCAAGTCCGCCATACGCATTACAACACTTTTCGCCCTGCCTTGTTCGGCGGGTGTGGCACTTTTGGCAGAACCCATTTTATATGGTATCTATGATAATATTAACGCCGCTCCCATGCTGTCTATCTTAGGCTGGGCCATTGTGTTTGTCTCCCTCGTACAGGTCACAAATGCGATTTTGCAGGCTGTCGGTAAGGTCTACTTGCCTGTCCTTCACATGGTGCTCGGCGGAATTGTGAAAATTATCATTAACCATGCGCTCGTATCCTCGCCCGCTATCAATATCTGTGGCGCCCCCATTGGTACGATCGTATGCTATGCCCTGATTTTAATTTTGAACTTATTCGCCATTCGCCGCGCAGTCGGCGTTCGGTATAACCTGTCAGATATGCTTTTAAAACCACTTTTTGCGACTTTGATTATGGGTGGCGTTACTCTGCTTGTCTATCGTTTTTGTATACCCTTGGGGCGCGTTATAAACCTTGTCCCCCCGATTTTAGCCGCTATATTCACCTATTTTATTTTACTTTTTTCTTTACGGGCTGTCAAAGAAGCGGATATACGTCTGTTGCCGAAGGGCGATACGCTTGTGCGCCTTTTAAAACGCTCAAAATTATTAAAATAAAGGAGAAAAACCATGCAATATACATTTTCCGATTTAGTGGATGTTATGGCAAGGCTTCGTGGCGAGGGCGGTTGCCCGTGGGATGCGGAGCAAACACACCAAAGTCTTCGTAAAAATTTGATTGAGGAAGCGTATGAAGCTTTAGAAGCAATTGATAGCGGCGATGGTGCTACCATGGCGGACGAGCTTGGCGACCTTCTCTTACAAATCGTTTTTCACGCTCAAATCGGCAAAGAAAACGGTACATTTTCCATTGATGATGTAACGGATGCTATTACAAAAAAGATGATTCGCCGCCATCCGCATGTGTTTGCGGACGGCACTGCCAAAACCAGTGCTGAGGTATTGGAAAAATGGGACGAAATTAAAAAAGAAGAAAAAAAGCAGTCCACCCTTTCGGAAACCATGCAATCTGTCTCTTCCTATCTGCCTGCACTCATGCAAGCTGAAAAGGTGCAAACGAAGGCAGCAAAAGTCGGTTTTGACTGGCCCGATCATGCCGCCGCACTTGAAAAGGTCCGTGAGGAAACCGCTGAGGTATCAACTGCCTTATCGGGACAAGGCAATTTGGAAGAAGAAATTGGGGATCTTTTATTCTCTGTCGTCAATGTAGCGCGTCTTTCCTCAATATCAGCAGAAGAAGCCTTGCAAAATGCGACTGCGAAATTTATTCGTCGTTTTGCCATAATGGAAAAAATTGCAACAAAATGTGGCAAAAATTTAGATGATATGCACATAAATGAGCTGGATGCTTTGTGGAAAACAGCGAAAAATGAGTTGTAAAAACAAAAAAAGAAGGAATTTTGCACGAAATGCAGAATATAAACAATAGTATTGTTTTTACAATATGAATACCAAATTTTCGCATGGAGGTAATGAAATGAACAAAAGTGAATTGGTTGCAGCAATCGCAGCCGAGGCAAATCTTTCTAAGAAGGATGCAGAAAGCTTTGTGAATGCTTTTGCTGCATGCGTTTCCGACGCATTGGCAAAAGGTGACAAAGTGCAACTTGTCGGTTTCGGCACCTTTGAAACAAGAACACGCGCGGCGCGTGAAGGTATTAATCCGCAGACAAAGGCAAAAATTAAAATTGCAGCTTCAAAATCCCCTGCATTTAAGCCCGGTAAGGTTCTGCGTGACGCTTTGAACTAACAACAAAATCATAGGCTTTTGAGGAGCTTCAAAAAACGGATAGAAGACGTAATTTACGCCTTGTATCCGTTTTTTGATTGATATAAAACGTGTTCATATGTCAGTTCCTGTTCTCAAACCAGTATGGCAAACCTTTACAAATCACCAAGGTGTATTAAAAAAGGGTCTGTTTAAAAACTTCAGTTCTTAAACAGACCCTTTTGGGGAATGGGATAAAAATGTTGTAGAACGAACAAACTGAGTCACGGCAAGGCGTTGGGCCTTGCCGTGGGAACCCGAAGGCGTACATAGGTACGTCGAGAGGCGAAGTTTGTTCGTAGCATAAACGCTAAAATATAAGGTAAAATCTTGATTTTTCAAATTTTACAGCTTATTTCATATTTGTGATTTTCTTAAGAGGTTCTAAAATATGTTAAAAATAGCGTTTGTGCGGTCTACGCATTTTTAAACATTCCCTCTTTTAATTTGTTTTTTCCGTCACTCAGATACTCCACTTATTTTCATCTTCTGTGATCGGCTTTCTTGTCAAATACGCGCCCTTTGTGAAATCAGGAACTGCAACCGGTGCACCGCCTTTTGCAATGGATTCCTCACTCAGTGCCGTAATACACATTAAAATTGCAGTATCATACACATCCGTTGGCATAGGCAAGCC
>JAZNUV010000007.1:0-37993 GCA_045592445.1 Clostridia bacterium
CACTAAAGCCGAAGTAAAAGAAAAGCTGAAAGGGATTGAATTTCAGATTTATTCCGGTACTTTCTCCGATGATAGCGACATTACGATTTATCATCTGGCAAAACAGCTCCTTGATGATAAACTGAACCAAGGCGAAATCAAAGCGCCCACTTTCTATCGCCACTCGGAGACACTGAAAAGACTTGCCCCGGTTTACAACACACCCTTGCAATCCGTTACAGAAACACAGATCCGCGACTTTTTAAACAGTACCCTGCATTATTCGCAATCTACCGTCGGAAAAAACTATGACCTTTTAAATCGAACTTTCCGGGAAGCCGTCCGCCGCAAAATCATATCGCAGAATCCTATGGAATATATAAAGAAGCCGCGCTCCAAAAAGGTAACGCCTAAAATCCGTGCATTCACCAAAGGCGAACAAAAAAAAATTTATTTTGGTTTTAGTGGAAAATGATATAAATTACAAAAATCAAATGCTTCTCTCTATTTCGACCGGGCTCCGTATGGGCGAGGTAAACGCCCTACATGTAGAAGATGTCAATCTTAATTTTAACCGTTTGTCTGTAAAGAGAACTATATCGAAAGGCCCTAAAGGCGAAGCTATCTTAAATGATAATACCAAAACCACGGCCGGTACCCGGACCATTTCAATAACACCCGCCGTCCGCAAGCTCCTTCTTTCGTGTATCGGAGATAAAAAAAGCGGGTTAATATTTACGCATAAAGAAAGACTTGTTACGACATCGCAGGTTAACGATCAGTTTAAACGAACATTAAAAAAGTATAGTATCGTAGATGAAACGATAACCGACGGGAAAATAAATCTTCATTCCCTCCGCCATACCTTTGGCACCCGATGCGCGGAAGCGAATATGCCGCCAAAAGTGTTACAAGAAATCATGGGACACACTGATATAAGCGTCACAATGAACACTTATTTCTATGCTACCAAGGACTATATGGCAGAGAATATACAGCGCGTGGATGCACTTCTTGAGGCAGAAGGCTTGACTATAGAAAGTATCTCGTACAATGAAGAAAAACGTCTCCAAAATAATGCATAAAACCCATAGGCAACATTTAGGCAACACCGCATTACTAAAAATACCATAATTTCAGCATATTTCGCTTGTACGTTCCTGCCCGGGACACCACACGCATTTTAAAGGACAACCCTTTAAAAAAACCGTGGTTCTGATTCCGTCGCCGTCATGCACCGCGAAACGCTTGATTTCAAAAACTGTTGCTTTCATCGTAAATCTCCTTCTATCTGCATTTGAAAAAAACATGCTTTAATCCCTCAGGAATCTCTAATCCATATTTTTTCTCCTATTTTACATTTTCCATCCGCAAAATATATGCATCCTGCTCCGTCCGGCTCATATTGTTCCAAAGGACGTTCCAACCACACACGCGCACCTGCAGTGTCTGATATTTCTCAGGATGCTCCTGTGCATCCCGCAAAAGTTCCGCATCAAAAATATTAAACTGAATTGATGCACCGCCCTTTTGCATATACGTTTCCAAAACTGCGTAGAAAGCCCCAAGCCCATCCTTTCCCTGCACGGATGTCGGATGAAGCATAACATCCAGGCAAAAACCGTCAGTACAGATAGCCGTATCAATCTGTGTTGCAGATTGTATAAGCGCCGTAATGCCCTTCCTGTCTGCCCCGGGTGTCGGAGAAGAATTTTTCGAGGTTTCCTGTCCTGCCATTCTGCCATCGGGCGTAGCTTTTGTAAATTCACCCAAATCAATAAAGTAACGCGCAGAATGTACTTCTAAAGTATGAGGGCCGCCATGCGAATTTTTTCTGCCCGCTAAAAGACCGTAGACAAACTGCACAATTGCCGCGGCATATGCATCTGCCTCCGCATCCCCGTTCCCGTATTTATGCGGGCATGCAAGCGCTTTCGCCCGGAGCGTTTCATAGCCTTCCCAATTTTTATCAAGTGCATCTTTCATTTCGGAAAGTGTGACTGTTTTTTCATCATAACAAAGTGTCTTTACCGCCATGAGCGCATCCACCGCCGTACCGAGTCCGTTTACAGTTACATTTGTTGTATTGAATTTTACACCGCAATCCAATGCATCCTGCATCTTTTCCATACAGGACTCGCAAGTGGTCGAATACAAAATTGCAGGGTTAATTTCAGCAATTCTTGTTTCCAATTTATGAATGACGTTCAGAAGGGTACAGGTTATGTTTTCAAGCTGACAAAGATATGCCTGATAAAACTTTTCAAACGTATCCAGAGTTTTTAGTGTTCCTGTTTGTAAACCGATTTGTTCATTGGCAACAGTATCAAAACCATTGTCAAATACATAGGGAACTGCATTTAATAGGTTTATCGTAGTTCCCGATATACCCACGGTCCCTTTTGTTTTATACTCATAGCAACCGCTTATGACGTTCTCTACCGCCTCTTCATACGTTGCGACTCTTGCCATCAATGCCTTTGTAATCACTTCATCATTGCAAAAAACAATGCTGCTGATACCGTGACGAATCATCTCAAGTGCTTTTAAGATAAAGTCACGCGGCGTGGAAGGGCTATATTTAATCTGAATTTTCGGGTTATAAATGCCGAGCTTATCATAAACATCTAAAATGATATAGGAAAGTTTATTTACCTTTGTTGTTCCATCCACATTTCTGCCGCCAAGATACATAGGTTGCCCCCAATAATTGCCAATCGCGGTCCATTGCATCAGAAAATATCCGATAAACTCAGCAATTTCTTCTTCTGTAAACGTACCGTTTTCAATATCCTTTTTGAAAAACGGATAGAGTGTTGAATCGAGTCCATGCCCGAGGGAACGCACCTGATATTGACCGGGTCCTTCGGAAAGCATAAAGTAAATATAGATAAGCTGCAATGCATCAAATGTATTTTGGGGTGCGCCGTCCCTTAGATTTTGGAGACAGGCAGCGATGCGCGGTGCTTTTTCAAAATCCTTGCCTTTTGCATATTGATACAAGCGGTCTAAAAGTCGAAGAATGGATTCGTATTCAATTTTGACAGCTTCAAAAAAAGCGGTCTGCTTCGGTGTTGGATTTTCTATTTTTGCATAACAAGCTTTTGCCCGTTCCAAAAGGCCGGGAAAGCCAAGCTGCATAATGGAATCCCAATCCGGAACAGTGTGTGAAAAATCCAAACCTGTGCTTCCCGATCCCGATTTTGTATATAATTTTTTAATTTCCATTTCTTCGGGAAACGCCGCGTATACTTCCTCAGACCAATCGCCAAGCGTTCTTTTGGAAACCAGCCACGGATTCCATGTATATATCCCGATAAAATAGTCCCTTTCATTCACATCAATTCTTGTATTATCCAAAACAAAAGCAAAGGTTTTTGCCTTTTGAATCGGATGCGGCTCATTTACCATGGTTTTTGCCAGAGCCTGAGCGCCCGCTTCAATTTCCGCGTCGGAAAGACCGGTGGTTTCATCATACTCATAGCCGTGATATGTCCATCTTAAAAACGGATTAAAGGGTTTACTCGGGTCATGATATTTTCTCTCAATATTCTCTCTGTCTTTGGTCAGTGTTTTAAACATTTTTCCACACCCCTTTGCTTTCATTATATTCTTTTATAATTGAAAAGCAATAACAATTCAAAAATACTTGACTAAATCAAAACAAAAGTTTATAATGAAAACGAGGTGAGCATATGAAAAATTTTATGCAGTACAATTTTACCATTGAAAGAATTTGTTACATCTGCTTTGTTCCACCCGGGAAAGGGTCCATCGTGCATCGAAACCGCGCAAACCACGGCCTGGCGCTTCATATCGGTGGGGATAAAATCTATCGGTTTGAAGGCGGACCATCACTGCCTGTTCGAACAAACGATATTATTTTTATGCCAAAAGATTCCAATTATGATGTTTCTTCGTCGGAACCCGGTGCATGCTATGCCATAAACTTTGATATTACGGGGCCTGTTTCCTTCGCACCCTTTGTATTTAGCCCCAAAAATGTAAATACAATATTAGAACACTTCAAAACTGCAGAAAAAACCTGGAAGAAAAAAAACATTAGTTTTGAACTCAAGTGCAAGGCGGAGCTTTATAACATTTTATATGCACTGCAAAAGGACTTCTTTTTGTCGTATATACCGACTGAAAAAATCAAGTTGATTGAGCCCGCCGTAGAATACATCCATAAAAACTATACAAAGGAGGCTTTGCAGGTCGCATCGCTTGCTGAAATGTGCAACATTACCCCCGAATATTTCCGCGCTGTTTTCAAAAGCATTTACGGTACATCTCCCATTTTGTATATTAACAATCTGAAAATCACGTATGCCAAGGAGCTTCTTTCCTCGAATCTCTATCCGGTTACGGAGGTCGCTTTTGCATCCGGTTTTAATGACACCAGCCATTTTAGCCGTGAATTTAAGAAAGTGACGGGGTATGCCCCGTCACAATTCAAAAAGCAAAGGATTATTTAACTGCTACGCGCCAACCGAATGTATCAGGGAGCGCACCCGTTTGAATCCCCGTTACTGTATCATACAATTTCTGGCTGATTGTGCCGATTTTACCGTCACCAATTGTAAATACATCGTCTTTAAAGCGAAGCTTGCCGACAGGTGAAATAACTGCTGCCGTTCCTGTGCCAAATACCTCTTCCAAGGTACCGTCCGCCTGTGCCTTGAGGATTTCCGCAATATCAATTTTTCTTTCTTCCGTTTCAAGTCCCCAGCTTCTGCAAAGTTGCAGCACGGAATCGCGTGTGATACCGGGCAGAATGCTTCCGTTTAACATCGGCGTTACAATTTTGCCGTTTATTTTAAAGAAAATGTTCATTGCGCCGACTTCTTCAATGTATTTTCTCTCTACTCCGTCAAGCCACAGAACCTGTGAATACCCGTCGTTATGTGCCTTTACCTGACCTGCCAGGCTAACGGCGTAGTTGCCGCCCGTTTTAGCAAAGCCCATTCCGCCGCGTACCGCGCGTACATATTCATCCTCAATCCAGATGCCGACAGGCTCAAGGCCATTTTTATAGTACGCACCGCTGGGCGACAGGATGATAATAAAGAGATAGGTCTTTGACGGTGCTACACCCAAAAACTCATCAGTTGCAATAATAAACGGACGAATGTAGAGTGCTGTACCCGGTTCTGTGGGTACCCAATCACTATCAATATCCACAACCGCCTTTACTGCTTCCACAAAATATTCCTCGGGTAATTCAGGAATGCAGAGACGTTCATTTGTTTTATTGGTACGTTTTGCATTCATGTCCGGGCGGAACAAGTATGTTTTGCCGTCAGCACCCTTATATGCTTTAAGCCCTTCAAACATTTCCTGCCCGTAATGGAATACCATTGCGGACGGCTCAAGCTCCAATTTGCGATACGGTTCAATCGAAGCATCATGCCAGCCTTTCCCTTCTGTATAGCGCATGATGAACATGTGATCAGTAAAAATTCTGCCGAAACCCAGATTATGCATATCCGGCTTTTCTTTCGGCGTTGTCGTTCTCGTTACTTTGATTTCCATATTTTCCATTCCTTTCGCGTATATTCGTATATCTTTTTTTATTATACATGCATCAGGCAAAAAAATCCAGTATTTTTTGAAAATTTTTACACAAAAATTGCATTTTTTTTCCTTCTATGATATACTAAGCTTGAAAATCATTGTTGCGTAAAGGAGTTTTTTTATGTCTCTTAATATCATTGCGCGTCTTTTGTCCTATGTATTTGTACTTGTCATATACATGTTTATTATTAAAATTATCCAAATGGTCGGACAGGATATTGAGGTTATGCGCCGCAGGAAAAGCAGTGAGATTGCGGCACACACCTACATTAAACTTTTAAATTTGCGCCATACGCTTGATTTTGCCGTGGATGAAAACTATCCCTTGGAGCATGATATGACGCTCGGCAGAAGTGGCCGTTGTGAAATTTGTATTGATGACCCCTTCCTTTCGCAAAAACATTCTGCCTTTTTATGGAGGGACGGTACCTGCTATCTGCAAGATGCAGGCAGTACAAACGGTACATTTTTAAATGAAAAAAAGGTGGAGGGTGACCCGATTGAGCTTTTAAATGGCGATAAAATTGAGGTCGGGCAGCTTACCTTTATTTTTGTAACGGAGGAAAGGAAATCATGACAAGGCTACGAAAACTCTCTCCGCTTTTAATGGTTATTTTTGCAAATCTCTTGGGCTTCGGCATTCTTTTTCTCAAAAGCAATACAGCAGTTTTGGAAAACTTATACTATCCGCTTGCCCTTTTGGCCATTGTGTTGATTGCATACATGTGCATTATCTTTTTTTCAATGGGAGACGAATATTTATTTTTAATTGTGTCCATGCTGCTCACGATTGGCATTATCACGCTTTTTCGTCTTGATCATGCGCAGGCAATCCGCCAGATTATATGGTTCTATGTAGGCATGACAATCTTTTTTGTGCTTTATGTAATCTATCGGCGCGCCTCGTTTTGGGGAGAATTGTTTCCCGCCTACGCGTTTTCTGCCTTTTGCCTCTTTGTTGCTACACTGTTGTTCGGGCGTGAAAGCGGCGGTGCCAAAAACTGGCTCTTTGGCTTTCAGCCTTCCGAGCCGATTAAGATTTTGTTTATCTTAGGTCTTTCTGCTCTCTTTACTGCCCCCTACGAAAGCGACCATGAAAAAATATTTTCTTTTTTTGATAACCATATTCCCTTTCTATCCCGCGCCGTGCGTTGGGTTTTCAGGCTTTTTGACAACCCCGTCGGCCGCCAAATCCTGATTATGGCGTATGCATACATGCATATCGGCTTTTTGGTTTTGCAGCGGGAGTGGGGGTCTGCGCTTTTATACTTTTTAATTTACTTTGTTATGCAGTTTGTGTTTGAGGGTAAATACTACTTTGTGCTCCTGAATGTTTTTCTCTGCTCATGCGGCGGGCTTTTAGGCTATAAGTTTATGACGCATATCAGGCAGCGCGTTGCCATCTGGCGCGACCCTTTTTCTGACCCCTCCGCCCTGGGCTACCAAATTGTACAGTCACTCTACGCCATGAGCGCGGGCGGCTTTACGGGTGCGGGCATCGGGCAGGGGCATCCCGAATATGTGCCTGTTGTCACAAGCGATTTCATTTTTTCCGCCATCTACGAAGAACTCGGCATGCTCGGCGCCGTCGGCGTAGTGCTCCTATTCTTTCTTCTTGTCTATCGTGGCATCAAGATTTCTCTGATGGTGAAAAATCCGTTTAACAAAGCTGTGGCACTCGGAATTGCTATTATGTTCGGCTTTCAGACACTGATTATCATTGGCGGTGTCACAAAGCTTATTCCCCTAACGGGCATCACCCTCCCCTTTATGAGTGCGGGCGGCAGTTCCTTGGCAACCTCGTTTGCCTCACTTGCCATTTTGCAGGCAATTTCAGGAAGAACGGAGGACGTATCGGATGACATTTAATAAAAAAGTAATTTATGTATTGATTGCTATGCTGGTACTCTTTTGCGGCTTGGTTTTATACTTTTCCTATTTTCAAATTTTTAAGAGTGCCGATCTTGTCAACGCAGGAACCAATCCGCGGACCTATATCAAAGAGCAATCTATAAAACGCGGCAGTATCTATGACCGGAACGGAGAGGCTCTTGCCTATAGCAATTTTTCCGACGGCACACAAACACGCGTATATCCCTTTAATCGTTTATATTCTCAGCTTATCGGATATAGTCATCCGCGCTTTGGCCGCACGCTTTTAGAGGACAGTCAAAACGGTTTTCTTTTAGGCGGCGGGGTAAAAGCAGGCGTTTTGGACGCCGTATTTGGCGCGTCACAAACTGCGGGTGCCGATATAACGCTGACTGTGGATAACAAGCTGCAGCTTTTGGCGGCAGACCTTTTAGGGAATCGAAACGGCGCAATCACGGCAGTAAACCCCAACACAGGCGAAGTGCTTGCGATGGTCTCAAAGCCATGGTTTAATCCAAACACTCTCACCGAAAATTGGGAGGCTCTAAATCAGACGGAGGGCATGTTTGTCCCCCGCGCCACCGCGGGACTTTATCCGCCGGGCTCTGCCTTTAAAGTAATCACGGCTGCCGCCGCAGCAGAAAATATGTTGGACGGTGAGGTGTATGAGGATACCGGCTCACTTATGATTGATGGACAGGAAATTGTAAATTACAATAAAAAGGTATATGGCGAGCTTGATATGGATACCGCTTTTGCCAAATCCAGTAACACCTATTTTGCACATATTGCCGATATGCTTGGTGCTGAAAAGCTCAAGGAAACGGCAGAAAGCTTTTATTTTAACAAGGAAATCCCGTTTGATATACCGCTTTCCGAAAGTACGCTCCTAAAAAGAAAGGACCGCAATAATGTTGCAGCGGTCGGCTACGGACAAGGCGATACTCTCACAACGCCGCTGCACATGGCACTCATTGCCGCCACGGTTGCAAATGACGGCGTTATGATGCAGCCGTATGTTGTACGTGAAGCGAAGACGGAATCAAATGAAACTGTCTATTCCGCTACCCCCAAAATTTTAACACGCAGTATCTCCCCTGCCGCCGCGGCGCGCGTCACTGAAATGATGTGTGCATGCGTCTCGGAGGGAACGGGTACGGGAGCACGCATATCCGGCATCACAGTAGCAGGAAAAACAGGCACAGCAGAGGTTGGCGGCAACAAGGCGGACCATGCATGGTTTATTGCCTTCGCACCTGCCCAAAATCCGCAAATTGCCGTTTCGGTTGTGTTGGAAAACGAAGGCACGACAGGTGCTACGTGTGCAGGGCTTGCAGGGAATCTGATTCGTGCATTTTTACAATAACACGCCTTCCGTTTCCGAAAATAAGAAATTTTTAAAAAACACTTGCTTTTTTTTGTCGTTTCATGTAGAATATGGATATATATTATTTTGCTAAATAATGAAGCAAATTGATTCTATATTCGTGGAGGCATCAAAGTGTATGGAGCTTTTGAAAAAACGAATTTTGACAGACGGTAAGGTCTTCCCCGGTAATGTTTTAAAGGTGGACAGCTTTTTAAATCACCAGATGGATGTTTCCCTCTTCCACGAACTCGGCAACGAATTCAAACGCCGCTTTGCGGATACGGAAATAACCAAGATTTTAACGATAGAAGCATCAGGTATTGGCATTGCTTGTATTGCTGCTTTGTCCTTTTCTGTGCCGGTGGTGTTTGCAAAGAAAAATAAAACGAAAAACATTGCGGGCGATGTGTATGTCAGTCAAGTAGAATCCTTTACGCATGGCCGCGTATATGATATTATGGTTGCAAAGGAATTTCTGAATGAAAATGACCGTGTTTTGATTATCGACGATTTTTTGGCCAACGGCAGTGCACTTTTGGGTCTTTCTGCTTTGGTGCGGGATGCGGGTGCCACTTTAGTCGGTGCCGGCATTGTAATTGAAAAAGGCTTTCAGCCGGGTGGTAAAATGGTGCGGGATGCAGGCATTCGCGTAGAATCACTTGCCACTATCGGCTCGATGGATGATACAGGGAACATTCGTTTTCTGTAACGCTTACCTTTGTAAAACATGGCACTGCCATGTTAATAAAATACGCTCAGCGTAGAAAACAGGAGGACAAGACCATGAAAAAAAACATGAAGTTGTTGGCTTTAATGCTGGCAATGGTGATGGTGCTTTCTTTTGCAGGGTGCAAAAATACGGAAACACCCGCACCGACAGACACACCCGTTGAGGTGGATGCAAACTTTAAGGTTGGCGTTATCCACATAAGTGACCCCGCTGAGGGTGCAGGCTATACCTTCGCACACGAGCAGGGCATCATTGCAATGCGCGACAATCTCGGTCTTTCAGACGATCAGATTATCCGCAAGGTCAACATTGATGACTCGGATGCACAAGCAACGAAAATCGCAATTGAAGAATGTATTGATGAAGGTTGCAAAATTATTTTCGGTACAAGCTTTAATTACATGAACACAATGGAAGAAATGGCGAAGGAATATCCGGACGTTATCTTCTCCCACGGCACAGGTTACAAATCCAATGACACGAATATGAATAACTACTTCGGTCGTATCTATCAGGCACGCTATCTTACAGGTATTGCCGCAGGTCTGAAAACACAGTCCGGCAAAATCGGTTATGTAGCAGCAATGGGTAAGGACAATGCAGAGGTTACAGGCGGTATCAATGCTTTCGCAATGGGTGTTGCTTCTGTAAATCCGGATGCAAAGGTTTATGTAAAGGTTACAAACAGCTGGTTTAGCCCTGACCTTGAAAAGAAAGCTGCGGAAGCACTTCTTGACATGGGTTGTGACGTTTTGAGTCAGCATTGTGATACAACCGCACCACAGGTTGCTGCCGAAGCAAAAGGCGTTTGGGGTGTTGGTTATAACTCTGATATGACGAAGGATGCACCCAAGGCGCACCTCGTAGCACCGGTTTGGAACTGGGGTGTTTACTACACCAAGGCTACAAAAGAAGCTATGCAGGGTAACTGGTCTAACGAAAACTACTTCGGCGATATGAACGATGGTCTTATCGCACTCTCCCCGCTGTCCGAAAACTGTGCAGAGGGCACCAAAGAAGCAATTGAGAAAGCAAAGGCTATGATTCTTTCCGGCGAATACAAAGTATTCGAAGGTAAAGCAATTAAAGATGGTGCTTTGGTTTCCGAGGCGCTTGTCGACAACGCAGGCAATGTAATCGTTCCCGCTGACGGCGCAGTACTTGATGACGCAACAATCACAGGCGGCATTAATTGGTACTACAAGACTGTAGTTTCACAGTAAGCTCTGATTTCGAAAGCGGTCAAATGTGGCCGCTTTCTTTTTCTCGGTAATCCCGACGAGTCTATCGTCGGGGTGCCCGAGTTTCAATTCTCCCATTCTCATGCAGAAAGGAAGGCATCAGAACGTGAATCATAAACCCGCAATCGAACTTCGGGATATTACAAAAGTATTTGGCTCCGTAGTAGCCAACAACCATATCAATCTTTCTGTCCGTCGCGGTGAAATACTGGCGCTTTTAGGTGAAAATGGCTCCGGTAAAACAACGTTGATGAACATTCTGGCCGGTATATACAAGCCAGACAAAGGTTCCGTTTTTATAAATGGAGAGGAAGTGCAGATTCATGCCCCCGAGGATGCAAATCGCCTCGGTATCGGTATGATTCATCAGCATTTCAAGTTAGTGGACGTACATACGGCCGCTGACAATATTATGCTCGGCGCAGAACCCCCCGGTCTGTTTTTGCGAAAATCCCGCATAGAAAAGGTAAATGCACTTTGCGAGCGTTTTGGTCTTTCGATTGACCCTCATAAAAAAGTCTATGACATGTCTGTTGGTGAAAAGCAGACAGTTGAAATATTAAAGGTCTTATATCGTGGTGCGGATATTCTAATTTTAGATGAGCCGACTGCCGTTTTAACCGTGCAGGAAATCCGTCGTCTGTTTGCCATTCTCCGCCGCATGCGTGATGAGGGATGCGCCGTCATTATCATTACACATAAGCTTGCAGAAGTTATGGAAATCAGCAACCGGGTAACGGTGCTCCGCCGCGGTGAAAGTGTTGCCACAGTAGAAACCGCAAATTCCGATATTCAAAAGCTTACCGAACTTATGGTCGGCCGTCCCATAGAGCTTTCCATAACACGCACACCCAAAACACACAGCGGAACGCTCCTTGAGGTGCATCATTTGACGGTGGAGGACCCGGAAAGCGGTCGCGCACTGGATGATGTTTCCTTTGACCTCGGATATGGTGAAATCCTGGGTGTTGCGGGTGTTGCAGGTAGCGGGCAACGCGAACTGTGCGAAGCCATCGCAGGTCTTACGCCCATTCAGGAAGGTGCTATTTTATATAAGAAAAAAAATATCGAGCGCATGTCCCCACGCGAAATCTTTAAAGCGGGTGTCTCCATGAGCTTTATTCCCGAAGATCGCCTGGGTATGGGGCTTGCCGCTTCAATGGGTATTGTTGATAACATGCTCTTAAAAACATATCAGGACGCACCCGGTCCCTTCCTTAGAAAGCAAGAAGCAAAAATGCTTGCTGAAAAAATTGTGGAGAAATTGCAAATTTCTACGTCGAGTATGGAAGCGCCTGTGAGCCGCATGTCAGGCGGTAATGTACAAAAGGTGCTTTTAGGCCGCGAGATGGAAGCCAACCCAAGCGTTTTAATCACCGCCTATCCCGTTCGCGGGCTTGATATCAATACCTCTTATACGATTTATGATGCGCTAAATGCGCAAAAGGAATCCGGCACGGGCGTTTTGTTTATCTGTGAGGATTTGGACGTAATGCTGGAGCTTTGCGATAGAATTTTAATTCTCTGCCATGGCCGCGTTACAGGTATTTTGGACGCGAAAACAGCAACTAAAGAACAACTTGGTCTTTTAATGACGGATGCACACAGTAAAGGAGGCAAAGAGGATGTTCAGGAATAAGCTAGGCACGTCGCGTTTTTATATTGTAAAAAAGACAGAGGTTTCTTATGTAAACTCCTTGGCCCTGTCCTTCATTTCACTTTTATGTGCGCTTTTTATTGGTGGTTTGTTTATTCTTTGTCTTGGCAAGAATCCTTTTACCGTTTACGCGGCTATTATAGAAGGTGCCTACAAATCCGCACGCACCGGCTCCTACGTTTTTAAAACGATTGGCTACGCCATTCCGCTTGTCATTACTTCACTTGGCGTTTCGCTTGCCTTTAAAATGAAGTTTTGGAATATCGGTGCGGAAGGGCAAATGATTGGCGGTGCTATTTTGGCAAGCTACTTTGCACTTTTTCATGCCGATATGCCCCATTGGATTTTAATGATTGTTATGCTTTTGGCAGGCATCGTGGGCGGTGGTGTTCTCGGCATTGTGCCCGCCTACTTTAAATGTAAGTTCGGCACAAATGAAACACTTTTTACGCTGATGCTAAACTATATCGCGCTTAGTTTCATTACTTATTTTAAGGATGGCCCTTGGTCTGAAACACGCGGTTTCCCGGGGATTGCAAAATTTGCGGAAAACGCACGCCTGGACGTGTTGGGTGGCGTACATATTGGCTGGATTTTGACAATTATTTTGGTCATCTCGGTCTTTTTATACATGCGCTACACAAAACAAGGATACGAAATCAGCGTAATTGGCGATAGCCTCAATACTGCGCGCTACGCGGGTATGAATGTAAACCGCATCATTATTCGCACTATGTTTATAAGCGGTGCACTCTGTGGCATTGCCGGTATGCTTCAGGTAAGCGGCATTGAGCACACCCTCGGCGAGGATATTGCGGGCGGGCGCGGGTTTACCGCAATTATTATTGCATGGCTTTCACGCCTTAATCCCTTTATTTGCGTTGTCTTTTCCATGCTTTTTGCTACGCTTACGCAAGGCTGCTCCGGCAGTGCTATGCTAAAGCTTGGTCTTTCCCCGGAAGTGGCAGAGATTTTGCAGGGTCTGATTCTGTTTGTCATCTTAGCATTTGATTTCTTTATGCAGTATAAGCTTGTATACAGAAGGAGGGAGCAGGCATGAACGCTTTTATAAATCTATTGGCCGCCGCTATCCCGAGTGGTATTCCCTATCTGTTCGGCACAACGGGTGCCATCATCACCGAAAAAGTCGGAAATATGAATCTCGGTGTAGAGGGCATGATGTGGCTTGGCGCATTCTTTGGCTTTTACACGGGACTGACTACAGCGAATCTTGTTTTAGCACTGCTCGCCGCCTTTGTCGCGGGTATGCTCGGTGCACTTATCTATGCTGTTTTGACGGTGTCTTTGCGCGCAAATCAAACCGTAAGCGGTCTTGCACTGACGATTTTCGGTACAGCTTTTGCAAACTTTTTTGGTTTACGTATGGTGGAAGCAAACGGTGGTTCCCTGCCAAAGTTGCCCGATTCTCTGCGCAACACCCTTTCGGAGGCAGAAATTCCGCTTTTACATGATATTCCATACATAGGAAAGTTACTTTTTTCACATAATATACTGGTGTATTTAGGTATTTTAGTTGCAATTGTCGCATTTATTTATATGAATCGCACACGCGTTGGTCTCCATATGCGCGCTGTTGGAGAAAACCCTGCAACGGCAGATGCCGCGGGCATCAATGTTGCGCTTACGAAATATATCAATATCATGCTTGGCGGTGGTATATGTGGTCTTGGTGGCGTATATCTTTCCATGGCGCATTTTGACGGGCAATGGCAAATCGGATGCGTCAGCGGGCAGGGTTGGATTGCAGTGGCTTTAGTTATTTTCGCAAACTGGAATCCCATAAAAGCTATTTGGGGCACGCTTTTATTCGGTATTTTTGAAATCATTCGCTTTCGCGTGGAGTGGCTTCATATTCCAGCTGCATTCTGTGATATGTTGCCGTATGTCATTACAACCATCATTCTAATTGTCACCTCCATGCGGAAAAGCAAAGAACGTTCACAACCGAAGGGTTGCGGCAATAACTATTTCCGTGAGGAACGATAGCGCAAAGAAAGGAGTACTTTTATGTTAGACGGATTTCACGAACAACTCGTAACGCACCAATCCACGCCGCGCGATTTTCTTTTGCGGCTTGGCATGGTTCTCGGCAGTTTCCTGGGGGCGATTCTCCTCATTTTTATTGGGAGGCTGCTCAAATTCAATATAATGGGAATTTTCTCCGCAGGGGCTGCAATTGTATTCGGTATTCGCGCAGCAGCACTTTATAAATGGGAGTATGAATATATTGCCACAGCGGGCGATTTGGATATTGATAAAATCTCAGCACAACGCAACCGCAAACGAATCATCTCCTTTCGTGCCGCCGACTGCGAAATCATCGCACCCTATGGCCGTGGCAACTACAAGGCGTCTTATGATCATCTTCCCCCCATTGATTGCACTGCAAATTTGGCACATCCTAATAACTACTTTGCAGTTTTTCAACGTGCAGGCATACGTAACAAGGTCGTATTTCAGCCTTCCGAAGCAATTCTTTCCCATCTTAAACAACATAACCCCAAGCATGTATTCATAGATTAAATTTTATTTTTTAGGAGGATTTTAAAATGGCAGAACTCAAAGGATCACGCACAGAAGCAAATCTTATGGCCGCCTTTGCGGGCGAATCTCAGGCGAGAAACAAGTATACCTACTATGCTTCAAAAGCAAAAAAAGAAGGTTTTGAACAAATTGCAGAAATCTTCACAGAGACCGCAAACAACGAAAAGGAGCATGCAAAAATCTGGTTTAAGCTCCTGCATGATGGGATGCCTGACACGCTTACAAATTTAAAGGATGCTGCTGCAGGCGAAAATTATGAGTGGACTGACATGTATGCGGAATTTGCCCGTGTTGCACATGAAGAAGGTTTTGAAAAAATTGCCGCATTGTTTGAAGGCGTTGCAAAAATTGAAAAGGAGCATGAGGAACGCTTTCGTGCTCTGGTTGCAAACATTGAAAATGGTACCGTTTTCAAAAAAGAGAATACGGTCGTATGGGTTTGCGCCAACTGCGGTCATCTGCACGTCGGAACAGAAGCGCCCGAGATTTGTCCCGTTTGCGAACATCCCAAGGCATACTTCCGCATGAAGGCACAGAATTACTAAGATTTATCCTGTATTTGTCGGACACGATTTTCACTCGTGTCCGACAAATAAAAACTTTTTTCGAAAAAAATAAAAAAACACTTGACAAGTGTTGGAATATGTAGTATAATTATTTTTGCGTTTTAGAGGCGGCGGCGTAGCTCAGTTGGCTAGAGCAAACGGTTCATACCCGTTAGGTCGGTGGTTCGAGCCCACTCGCCGCTACCAGAAAATGGCCCCTTGGTCAAGCGGTTAAGACATCGCCCTTTCACGGCGGTAACACGAGTTCGATTCTCGTAGGGGTCACCAGAAAAATGCGTGTTTCATTTCATGAGACACGCATTTTTATTTGGCATAAGAATCTCCGCATTGCAGATACTACATCTGAAAGGAGCTATAAAATGCCGAAAAAAAATAAAAATCCGCAGCCTTATGACACCTTGGCACTTGCAGAGGATGCGTGGCGTGATAAAAAAACAAATGTCGCCCGTCCCTCAGAGGAAAACGTAACAAGGGCTCGTGATTGGTCAATTGAATTAAAGCTATAGCCCTTGATTTCCCGAAACAGATAATTTACTCTGTTTCGGGTATTTTTTCTTGTATTTTGACGGAAGGTGTGATATACTATAATAAGCTTATTTTACGGAGGTATACATATGGGACTTAGTTTGGCGCAAAAGATTATTAAAGAACATTTAGTATCGGGTGAAATGGTCGCGGGCTCGGAAATTTCCATCCGCATCGACCAAACGCTCACGCAGGATTCCACGGGTACAATGGCTTATCTGCAATTTGAAGCGATGGGCATCCCGAAGGTTAAGACGAAAAAATCCGTGGCGTATATCGACCACAACACCATTCAAGCAGGTTTTGAAAACGCGGATGACCATAAATACATACAGACTGTTACTGCAAAACACGGTATATATTTTTCCCGCCCCGGCAATGGTATCTGTCATCAAGTGCACTTGGAACGCTTTGGCGTACCGGGTATGACACTTCTGGGTTCTGACAGTCATACGCCGACAGGTGGTGGCATCGGTATGCTTGCTATCGGCGCGGGCGGTCTTGATGTTGCTGTAGCGATGGGCGGCGGTGCATATTACCTTTCTATGCCCCGCATAGTGCGTGTAAATCTTGTAGGTAAACTTTCGGGTTATGTATCTGCAAAAGACGTTATTTTAGAGGTTCTGCGCGTTTTAACCGTAAAGGGCGGCGTCGGCAAGGTTATTGAATATGCAGGCGAGGGTGTTGCCACCTTATCCGTTCCGGAGCGCGCCACCATTACCAACATGGGCGCAGAGCTTGGCGCAACCACTTCTATCTTCCCCAGTGATGAAGTAACACACGCTTTCCTAAAGGCACAAGGCAGAGAATCAGACTTTACACCTCTTGCCCCCGATGCAGACGCCATCTATGATGAAGAAATCACCATAGATCTTTCTACACTCGGCTCACTTGCTGCAATGCCGCACAGTCCCGACCGTGTAAAGAGCATAAAGGAAATCGGTGATTTGAAGGTTGATCAGGTCTTTATCGGTAGCTGCACCAATTCCTCGTACACAGATATGATGAAAACAGCAGCCATTTTGAAAGGCAAAACTGTACACCCTGATGTCAGCCTTGTAATCGGTCCCGGTTCAAAACAGGTACTGCATATGCTCGCAGAAAATGGCGCATTAGCAGATATGATTGATGCAGGTGCACGTATTTTGGAATGTGCGTGCGGTCCGTGCATCGGAATGGGACAGGCGCCGAAGTCAAACGCTGTTTCTCTCCGCACCAATAACCGTAACTTTGAAGGACGAAGCGGAACGAAATCCGCTCAGGTCTATATTGTAAGCCCTGAAACGGCAGCCATTTCTGCTATTACAGGTGTTTTGACAGACCCTTCCACTTTAGGCGAGCGTCTTGAAATTGAGATGCCCAAAGCATTTTATCATAACGATAATATGGTTGTTGCCCCTGCACCTGAAGGCGCAGAACCCGAGGTTGTACGTGGTCCGAACATCAAAGAATTCCCGATCAATAAGAAGCTGGAAGGAGATACAAAAGGCAAAGTTTTAATTCGCGTTGAGGATAATATCACAACAGACCATATCATGCCCTCAAATGCAAAACTCTTGCCCTTCCGTTCCAACATTCCGTACCTTTCTTCCTTCTGTCTGACGCCTTGTGACCCCGATTTCCCCGCACGTGCAAAGGAAAACGGCGGTGGTATTATCGTCGGTGGTGCAAACTACGGACAAGGCTCCAGCCGTGAACATGCCGCGCTCGTGCCGCTGTATCTCGGAATTCGCGCCGTCATTGCAAAGAGCTTTGCACGTATCCACATGGCAAACCTGATAAACTCAGGTATTATGCCGCTTACATTTGCAGATGAAGCTGTTTATGACCAAATTGCGGAAGGCGATGAACTTTTGATTGAAAACGCACCCATGCAGGTTTTAGCAGGCGATACAATCACAGTCAAAAACATCACTCGCAACACGAGCTTTGCGACGAATCTTACACTTTCAGACAGACAGCGGCAGATTCTTCTTGCAGGTGGTCTCCTAAACTACACAAAGCAAAACGCATAAGATACAAAGCAAAGATTGCAAAAATATTTTTCGCTACAAAATGCAAACTTTTATCTGTTTTTTGCATAACTAAAACACACCCGATGCTTTACATTTCATCGGGTGTGTTTTCTGTCTGCACCTTTTTATTCCCCTTTGAATATTTTATCCAAAAACTGCATATACTCATTCCGAGGTGAATTATATGTGGAAAAAAATAGGTGTTTACTTAGTAGCAATTGCTATTCCCTTAGGGGTGGGCGCGCTATCCTCCTTTCTTACCATGGACAAAATGGAAGATTTCTCTGCGCTTCGTCAGCCGCCGTTATCCCCGCCGGACGCACTCTTCCCCATAGTATGGACGATTTTGTTTATACTGATGGGCATTGGGAGCGCAATGGTCTTTTTATCCCGCGACCGCGACCGCACCGGAGCGTTGACCGTGTACGGGCTTCAGCTTGTCGTCAACTTCTTTTGGACAATTTTATTCTTTAATCTCGGCGAACGTCTTTTGGCGCTTTTCTGGATTATCTTGCTCATCGCACTTGTGATTTGGATGATTGTACGGTTTTACAAAATCGAAAAGACAGCCGCCTATTTGCAGCTGCCTTACCTTGCATGGCTTTTGTTCGCCACGTATTTAAATGCCGGTGTTTGGTTTTTAAATCGCTGACCGTTTCTTCTCAACTAAGAAATTCCGTGCTACTACGGTATCCAAATCTAAAATAGAGCCTTTCCCTAAAACATGGACTATGGTGGCATTGATGCAGCGAATCAACGCTTCATCAATGTCCTCCATTGCCAGCGCACGAAGTGCGTCCACATCGGGAATTTGACGGCTCGGTTCAATTAAATCCGAAAGATACACAATTTTCGTAAGCAGCGGCATATCCTCATGTCCCGTTGTATGATAATAAATCGCATCCAAAATTTCTTTATCTTCTATCCCAAACTCCGTTTTTGCAACATGTGCACCCAGATAGGAATGAATCAAACCACGCTCTATAAAACAAACAGGTTTCAGTACAATCCCCGCTGTACGGCACATATTGACTGCCGTATCCTTGGGGATATTTTTTGCGCAATCATGCAAAAGACCTGCCACGCGCGCCTTCTCGACATCTGCGCCATAGCGTTTCGCAAGCATTTCGGCGGTATCCCGCACACCCAAAGAATGTGTAAGGCGTTTTTCATCTACCATAGTGCGAAGTTTTTCTATCATTGCCGCTTCTGTCATTTGCAAACCTCCGTCAAAATACTTCTTTTGTTTGATATAATCCGTTTTCTTTTATATACGCATGTACTTTCGCAGGCAAAAGCGCCGAAACATCTTCCCCATTTTGCAATCTGCTTCGCACCTTTGTAGACGAGATATCCACCGCTTCCATTCGTACATACAAAGCATCTTTGGGTGGGGGTGTATTTTCCCGCGTGACCACAACAAATTCTGCGACTGCGCGTATCCGCTCGGGCGTTTTCCATGTGTGCAGCAAATTATACGCCTCGTCACCCGTAATAAAGTAAAGCGTATCGTCAGGATAAAGGGAGGCAAAATGTTCCGCTGTTATATACGAGTAGCTTGTTTCCTTTCGCTCCAGTTCAAACGGCGACACAAAAAATCGCGTGTCTGCTTCTATGGCAAGCTCGAGCATCCGATGCCGATGCGTACCGCTTATATATACACCATTCTTATGCGGTGGAATGTTGGCAGGGATAAAAAATACGCGGTCCAAAGAAAGTGCATCTGCTACTGTACGGGCGGCTTTTATGTGCCCGAGATGCACGGGATCAAACATACCACCGAAAAGTGCTGTACGCATAGACCTTTCTCCTACTCTACAAAGTCAAATTCCATTTCACCAAATAAAACTGTGTCGCCTTCACCGACACCCGCCTCACGCAGTGCTTCGATAATGCCACGCGCTTTTATAGCACGCTGAAAATAACGAATTGAATCGTCATCTCCAAAGTTTATACCACGCAAAAGCTTGTCTACATACGGGCCTGCGACTTCATAAAGCCCGTCGTGCTTTAGAATTTCAAAGACAGTTTCGTCTATTTCCTCTTCTTCCAGTTCCTCTGCTTCATAAACGGGAATTGCAGGAATCGTGTCGAGCATGGATGCAATGTGATTGATGAGCGCATCCACCCCTGCCCCCGTTGCCGCACTGATTGGGAAATAGTCATATCCCTGTGCCTTGATATAATCAGCAAAACTATCTGATTCTTGTATCAAATCACTCTTGTTGCCGACTACAATCTGCGGCCGCACGGCGAGCTCGGGATTATAGAGCGAAAGCTCCTTCATAATTGTCTGAAAATCATCAATCGGGTCACGCCCTTCTATCCCTGAAACATCCACCAAATGAACCAGAAGTCTTGTTCGTTCAATATGACGCAAAAAGTCATGCCCAAGTCCGACACCTTCGTGCGCCCCTTCAATAAGACCGGGTACATCAGCAATCACAAAGGACTTATCATGTACCGATACTACACCAAGGTTTGGTACAAGCGTTGTAAAATGGTAATTTGCAATCTTAGGGCGCGCCTGACTCACGCGCGATATCAGTGTAGATTTGCCGACGTTCGGAAAGCCTACAAGCGCAACATCCGCCAAAAGTTTGAGCTCCAATATAATTGTGCGTTCCTGCCCCGGCTGACCGGGCTTTGCAAACTTTGGCGCCTGACGTACGGGTGTTGCAAAATGCATGTTTCCAAATCCACCATTACCACCTTTTGCCGCAATAAAGGTTTTATTATCACCCGTCATATCCGCTATAATTTTTCCGCTTGCCGCGTCCTTCAAAAGCGTGCCTTCGGGCACGCGAATGATCGTATCATCGCCCGCGCGACCGCTACATCTGCCTGCGCGACCATCCTGTCCATTTTGTGCGCTGTATACTTTTTTATAACGAAAATCCATTAGCGTTGCAAGGTGTTTGTCCGCAATAAACACAATATTTCCACCCTTGCCGCCATCCCCGCCGTCAGGTCCGCCTGCGGGAACATATTTTTCGCGATGGAAGGAAACAAGTCCGTTGCCACCCTTCCCTGCTTTAATTGTAATTTCCGCTGTATCTACAAACATCGTATCACTTTGCCGCCTTTCTTTGTGCGGCACCTTTCCAAATATTTACCGAGCCATCTCGGATAAAAAAATCCCAGACATAAAATATCTGAGATTTTTTTTGTTACTGTACCGGATAAACGCTGACCTTTTTTCTATCCTTACCCATGCGTTCGAACTTTACCTTGCCACTTACAAGAGCAAACAAAGTATCGTCGCCGCCCTTCCCGACGTTTGTGCCGGGGTGAATTTTTGTGCCGCGCTGTCTGACAAGAATGTTGCCGGCCGGAACGACCTGACCGTCTGCACGTTTTACACCGAGACGTTTACTTTCACTATCACGGCCGTTCTTCGTGCTACCCACACCTTTTTTATGCGCGAATAACTGAATATTCAGTGCGAACATATTTTACACCTCCGTAATACATACAAATTCCGCGTATTGCGCCTCTAAGCTATGGAAAAAAGCAACCATGCTTTCAAGCAATACATCTGCCTGCCGTCTTTCGTCTTCTGACAGTGGGGGTATATTGCAGGCCACATACCCATCTTGCATTTCGTACTCCGCCTCAATTCCTGCGACAGAGGTAAGACCGTTTATCGTAGACCATACCACAGCGGAAACAGAAGCGCAAACAATGTCGCTACCTTCTACGCCATATCCACTGTGCCCTTCGACAGTAAAACGGGAAATGCTTTTGCCGTCACGAAATACTTGAATCGTTGTCATTTTTATGCGTTGATTTTTTCAATCTGCACTTTTGTGTAAGGTTGACGATGACCTTGTTTTCTTCTGTAGCCCTTTTTCGGCTTATACTTGAAGATAATAACCTTCTTTGCCTTACCGGTCTTCAGAACCTTTGCTTCTACGACTGCACCGTCCACAAACGGAGCACCGCATTTTAACTCGCCTTCGCCGCCGACGGCCAAAACCTTGTCAAATTTTACGGTTGCGCCATCCTCAGCTGCCAGTTTTTCAACAAACACTACATCGCCTTCTTTTACGTTGTACTGCTTGCCGCCTGTTTCGATAATTGCGTACATCTTACATACACCTCCTATAATACGGACTCGCTATTATGGGTAAGCACACACACTTTTGAAAACCCATTCTACGCGGTTACATTTAATGATACCATATTTTTGCGCATATGTCAACGTTTTTTTATTTATTTTTCTTTTCTGTTGAAAATTTGCACCTTATGATTCCTTTTTTTCATATGTCGCATCCGTGATATGGTGCGAAAGCGTCATAAGGCTATCGCTTAAATGCACATTTTCAACCACAACACCGGGCGGTGCCACAAGCTCCATGTATGAGAAATTCCAAATGCCACGAATGCCAAGAGTTGCCAACTTCTCTGCAATTGCAGGTGCTGCAGGCTTTGTCAACGTCAAAACCGCAATTTCAGGTTTTTCCGCCTTGCAAAATGCTTCCAACTCGTCAACATGCAAAACCGTAACGTCATGTATGCGTGTGCCTATAATATCGGGGTTTACATCAAACATAGCCACAAGGCGAAACCCTCGGCGTGCAAATCCCGCATAATTTGCAAGTGCATGACCTAAATTACCTGCACCAATAATAATCATTTTATACTGTGCGGAAAGCCCCAAAATCTCTCCGATTGCCTCATGAAGCTGCACCACATTATAGCCGTAACCCTGCTGCCCAAAGCCGCCAAAGCAATTTAAATCCTGTCGAATCTGTGAGGCTGTAATTTTGAGGCGCTGGCTTAGTTCTGTAGATGAAATGCGTTCTACGCCTTCCGCTTTTAAATCACTCAAATACCGATAATAGCGTGGCAACCGTCGTATCACCATTTTAGAAATTTTCTTCATAGCTTCCCTTTCGCCATGTTTTTACATGGTTTTAATTGTTTCCATAACATAATCCGCAAACTCTGCGCCCGTAGCGCCGTCTGCGCGGCCTGTAATCACAAGCTTCTTTTCCTCGAACATACATTTATCAAGAGCCTTCGTCAGCTTATCGGCGCGGTCTTGATATCCGATATGTTCGAGCAACATCGCCGCGGCACGAATGATACTGCATGGGTCTGCGTACTTGTCGCGCCCTTCCTGTACCATACGGGGTGCCGAGCCATGAATTGCCTCAAACATCGCATAGCGTTTACCAAGGTTAGAGCTACCCGCTGTACCGACTCCGCCCTGAAACTCCGCCGCCTCGTCCGTAATAATGTCTCCATAAAGGTTCGGCAAAATCACAACTCTAAACTGCTGCCGCCGTTTTTCGTCGACGAGTTTTGCTGTCATAATATCAATATACCAATCATCCACTTCAATCTCAGGATATTCCTTGGCAATTTGCTGGCAGATATTCAGAAACTTTCCATCTGTGGTTTTGATAACATTAGCTTTTGTAACAATTGTCACACGTTTTTTGCCTGTTTTGCGTGCATATTCAAATGCAGCACGGGCAATGCGTTCCGTTCCTTCCGTTGTTGTGACGCAAAAGTCAAACGCCAAATCTTCATCTACATGCACGCCACGACTGCCTAATGTATAAGAGCCTTCCGTGTTCTCGCGGAAAAACGTCCAGTCAATCCCCTTCTCGGGCACCTTTACCGGGCGAACATTTGCAAATAAATCGAGTTCCTTTCGCATGGCAACATTGGCGCTTTCAATGTTCGGCCACGGGTCTCCGGCACGAGGTGTCGTTGTTGGCCCCTTCAAAATGACGTGGCATGCCTTCAGTTCTGCCAATACATCGTCCGGGATTGCCTTATTTGCCTTCACGCGGTTTTCAATGGTCAAGCCGTCAATCATGCGAAACTCTACCTTACCGCTTTTTATCTCGTCCATCAAAAGGTATTCCATAAGACGGTGCGCCTCACGCGTAATCGCGGGGCCGATGCCGTCACCGCCAACAACACCGATGATAATTTTATCTAAAGCCGCATAATCAATAAAATCCTTTTCTGCCTTCATCTTCTCCACACGCGCAAGCTGCGAAGCAATGAGTTCGGCAAAATGTTCACTCGCCGCCTTAATTTTATCCATTTTTATTCTCCCTTTCCTTTTGTATACTATTATATTATTTTACACGGATTTTCAAATTTTGTCAAGCATAACTTTTCTTCGCGATTGCTTTATCTTGTAAAAAACAAAAGAGGTTTTATAAAACGTTTGAAAGATTTTATAAAACCTCTATATACACGCCGCGAAACAGACATTCCTGGTTATCCTGTTTTCCGAATAAAATCATTTTATATTTCCTTTTGCTATATTTTCTTGAATAATTTTATCCGTTACTTCAAACAATTTTTCAGACCCTAATTTTGTTTTGCTTTGCCTTTTATATATTTGTTCGGAAGTAACGTTATGCTCTCGCCAATCGCCACCGTTATTGCTATTATTCAAGATGAGAGGTTGCAGATTATCCATTGCATGGGCAAATCTCGCCTCTGCACTTTCATTTTCTTCAAACTCATCAAACAATGAAATTAAATCTTCTTTCTGTTCTTGGGGCAGTATTGAAAATAACCTTTCTTTTGCTGCATCTTCCCGTGATTTTTGAGAAGACAACCCCGCCACATCGTATGCATAGGTATCCCCTGCATCAATCTCAACAATATCATGAATCAAACACATGACCAAAACTTTAGCTATATCAATTTTTTCATTAGAATACTCTTTGAGCAAATAGGCCATAATCGCCATATGCCAAGAATGTTCGGCGTCATTTTCTCTTCTGCCATTTGCGGACAAATGAGTTTGTCTAACGATATTCTTTAACTTATCGATTTCCAAAGCGAAAGATAATTGTTTTTCAATACGATTATTCACTGAACCATCTCCAATATTTTTGCGGTATTATCTTTTGGCCTCATTGAATGTATGCTCCCACTGCGTTTCCTCCGGCCAACCCGTGGTATCAAAGGCATCTCTTATGCAGTCTGACAGATATTTTAGCTTTTCCAAACGAGCAGGGGAAGACGAAAACCTCCAATCCGCCCCCACCATTGCATATTCCATAATTCTTGCCCTGTCCTCGCTGGAGGTAGTTCTGGCATATAGATCCATAAAATATTCTTCATAGCCTTCTTTGTAAATTTCCAAAGGAAGGTCATATTTTTTATTCGGATACGTAAAGTCAGGAGGATTCAGCTCCGCCCACGATTTTTCCGAATACAGAGCATCCTCTCGAATCTGTGCATCAAATGTCAGCCTATAGTCTACAAGGTGCATAATTTCATGGTGAATCACCTGTTCCAATTGCCCGGGTGTCGTAATATCCACCGCCGCAACATTTCCTCCCGCACCCTCTATGGCAAATCCGACGTATGTTGTAAAGCCTGCGGAATTTTGGGGTATATTTGTATCCTCTATCCCGCCGCCCAACAAAATTTGCGTTTTTATTTTCGTCCCATAGCGCAGTTGCTCCATAAAACCATCGGGATAAGCTGCCAATGCATTCTCAAGGTGCCCTAAAGCCTCCTCGATCAACGCCTCATCATAAACCCGTCCTATTTTCCAGTTCATGGCGTCAAAATTCCCCTGTTCTGCAATCAAAACCTCTATCCCATATTTTTCTGAAAGTGCCTTCGCTTTTTCATACAGATTATGCGAAACAGCGCCTCGTTTTTCCTCTTGTTTTACGGGCGTAAATGTCAGAGACGTTCCGGTCATCGGGATCGAAACATCCCAAAACAGCAAAATATCTTTACCCGGTTTGGCGGTTATGACAAAAAAATAGCCGCCATCCTTTTCTGACCATATCATCTCGGAAGTTAAAATTCCATCTTCAAAATCTAAGGCGCAAGTGGACAAAAAACTTCCGTCCATGGCATAAAGTGTCATGGCAGACAATCCATTTTTGCCATAATCCGAAACTATCATTCTCGACGGACTTATTGTTATTGAGGCTACACCGTATTTTGATTGTAATGAAAATGTTTTAGGAAATCGGTTGCGCCCAATATAATACACATCATCTTCTCCATGACGCTCTGCAAGCCAAATCCCCTCATTCTTTTCTACTGCATAAAATGCCCCGTCAAACGGAATGGTTTCTATTTCAGATGTGTTAAGGTCTATGGTTTGAGTAACAGAAAGTTGTGTTTTGGTATCTAAATATCCAAATGAAAGATTGTTTCCACACTTTACAGAAGGATATAAATTCATCGCCTTATCTTGCAAAAGAATTGTTTTTGTCTTTTTTGCACGATCCACGATATGAATACCGTCATTTGCCGTAAAGCAATACAGTTTTTCTCCGTTTTCACCGGCATAGATGGAACCGGTCGCATTTTGGAAACGATATTCCCACGTTACCTTTAATTTTTCATCCAGAAACTGTACAAGTCCACAATCCCAATCCGACAGAAAAATCGAATCATGGCATACCCCTATGGACGGTGTTTCGAATTCAGAGCAATCTCTTTCAGCCAAAACCTCTCCTGTTTCTCCGCTGATGATTGTAGCCTTCGTAGAATATTGTCCCTCTTTATCCGCAACTGAGCCAAAAAGCAAAAAATCATCCTGATAGGGGAAAATTTTTTGGCTAATGCCTGATTCTACTCGTTCGTTCGGCACTTGCCAAAGCACACCTTTTTCATCCAGCGCAATCTTTTGGTCTAAAATACTCTGTTTTATTTCGCTATCCTTCGTAGCGTGACATCCACATATTACAAATATGAAAACAATCCCATACAGAATGCATTTCTTTAAATTTGCCACACGAGATGCCCCCTTCTCACAGCGATTTACCAAAAGCTTTTTGACATTGAAATTATTCCTGATGTGCCGTGTCGCAATACACGCAACGATATACGCGTCCTTCGGCGTCCGTCAAACGAAAGATATGTTGAATCTCCTGTTCCACGCTCGTTATGCAGCGTGGGTTTTTGCACTCCAGAATATTTGTTAGCTTCTCAGGCAGGTCAATGTGCTTTTTCTCAGCGAGCGTTCCGTTTCGGATAATATCTACTGTAATGTTGGGACTTATATATCCCAACACGTCAAAATTGATTTCCATGGCACAGTCAATTTTGATAATGTCCTTCCTGCCCATTTTATTGCTCGGCACATTTTTCAAAATCGCCACAGGACAATCCAGCTCTCCAAGGGCAAGCATATTATATATTTGCATTGCCTTTCCGCTTTCAATATGGTCGATAACCACGCCGTTTGTAATTGTATCTATGCGCATCCTATTCTACCTCCAAAAGCTTTAAAATCAGAGCCATACGCACAAACTTTCCGTTCTTTGCCTGTTTAAAATAGCAAGCGCGCGGGTCCAGATCCACCGCCGTGGAAATTTCATTTACACGCGGCAACGGATGCAAAATACAAAGGTCTTTCTTCGCCGTCTTTAATTTTTCGGGCGTTAAAATATAACTATCACGAAGGCGCAGATAATCCTCTTCGTTAAAGAACCGTTCTTCCTGCACACGCGTCATATAAAGCACGTCCAGTTTATCTATAACCTCCTCAAGCGACTTCGTCTCTTCATACGGAATATTCTTTGCCTTTATGTGTGCCTCTTTCACATAGTCGGGCAATTTCAGCTCCTCGGGCGCTATTAAAACAAACTTTACACCGGCATAGCGTGACATTGCGGCAATCAAAGAATGTACTGTTCTTCCGAACTTCAAATCCCCGCAAAGTCCGATTGTTAAATTTTCGAAACTACCCTTTTCACGCTTTATCGTCAGTAAATCTGTCAGCGTCTGCGTTGGATGATTGTGACCGCCATCTCCCGCATTGATGATGGGAACCTCGCTTCGCATTGTTGCAACAAGGGGTGCCCCCTCTTTCGGATGGCGCATTGCAATAATATCCGCATATCCACTGACAACCGTAACGGTGTCGGAAACGCTTTCGCCCTTAGATGCCGAGCTTGATGCCGCCGCAGAAAACCCCAGCACATTGCCGCCGAGTTCCATCATGGCAGCTTCAAAAGAAAGTCGTGTCCTTGTAGACGGCTCGAAAAACAAGGTGGCAAGCTTTTTATAGCGGCACTTTTCTCGATATAATTCGGGATGCGCGATAATATCATTTGCCTTCTCGATAAGCGTTTGTATTTCCGAAACAGACAAATCCAATATATCTATTAAATGACGCATCACCGTGTGCCTCCAATCCAGCTTTCATCCGAAGGATTATCACGGAAAGCCAAAAGGCGTGCAATATCTGCCTCCGCAATATAGTTTTCTGCCGCCGCAACGCGGGCAATTACGTCGAAGTTTGTAAGGCTTATATTTTTAACATTGGCAGCCGCCAAACGGTCAAGCCCCTTTTTCATGCCATAAGTAAAGATGCTGACAACGCCTAAAACCTCTGCGCCTGCCGCACGCAGTACCTCGACAACTTCTATTACGCTGCCGCCCGTTGAAATCAAGTCCTCCACAACGACAACCTTCTGCCCTTTTTCAAGTTTTCCCTCAATTTGATTGCCTCTGCCGTGGTCCTTTGCCCCCGAGCGCACATAGCCCATCGGCATTCCCAAAATATGGCCTACAATGGCAGCATGCGCGATGCCCGCCGTGGATGTTCCCATTAAAACTTCAGCCTCGGGATACTCTCTTTTGATGGTCTCTGCCAGTGCATTCTCGACATCGTCTCGAACAGCGGGTGCTGTCAGCGTTAAGCGATTATCGCAGTATACGGGGCTTTTGATGCCGCTTGCCCATGTAAAAGGCTCGTTTGGTCTAAAAAAGACGGCACGAATTCCAAGCAAATCCTTCGCAATTTTTTCTTCTATTCTTTCCATGTTGGTCTCCTTTCTACTCAACAAATTCCGCTACACATCTTCTGTACGCCGCGACAGGGTCTGCCGCTCCGGTAATGGGGCGGCCGACTACGATGTAGTCCGAGCCGATTTCCTTTGCCTTCGCAGGCGTAGTAACACGTACCTGGTCGCCCACCTCACCATCTGCAAAGCGAACTCCGGGCGTTATAGTCAAAAAGTCCTTGCCGCATCTGTCATGCACCTTGCCGGCCTCAAGCGGCGAACATACCACACCATCCAGCCCCGCCATTGCAGCAGTATGGGCGTAATGCATCACAACTTCGTCAATCGGTTTTTGAATAAGTAAATCCTGTTCCATGCGTTCCTGACTGGTTGAAGTAAGCTGTGTCACTGCCACCAAAAGCGGTCTTGTGCCATCGGGGCGTGTAAGCCCTTCAAGTGCCGCCTCCATCATTGCCGCCGTGCCGCCCGCATGAAGATTGCACATATCCACATCCAGCATTGATAATACATGCATTGCCTTTTTCACCGTGTTTGGAATATCATGGAGCTTTAAATCTAAAAAGATTTTATGTCCTCTCTTTTTAATCTCGCGTACAATCTCAGGCCCCGCCGCATAAAAAAGTTCCATGCCAATTTTTACATACGGCTTTTCCTCTTGAAACTGACTCAAGAAATTCAACGCTTCCTCCTTACCCGCAAAATCGCAGGCAATGATTACATCCTTACCCATGATGTGCACCTCCTATAATGCTCTCTAAAGTATCTATATGATATCTTTCCATTTCTTTCGGTAAATCCTCTATAATTTCCAATGCGGCGTAGGGGTTTACTAAGTTTGCAGCCCCCACCTCGACCGCCGTCGCCCCAGCGAGCATCATCTCAATAACCTCCGCTGCCGAAGATACGCCGCCCATGCCGATAATAGGGATTTTTACGGCCTCGTACACCTGATATACCATGCGAAGTGCCACAGGGAAAATCGCACTGCCCGAAAAACCGCCCATTGTGTTTGCAAGAACAGGCTTCCTTGTCTTTTTGTCAATCCGCATCCCCAAAAGTGTATTGATAAGACTGATGCCGTCCGCACCTGCCGCCTCGCAAGCTTTTGCAATTTCCGCAATGTCTGCCGCATTGGGGCTCAGCTTCATATATACAGGTTTTTTCGTAACCGCTTTAACGGCACGCGTAACCTCTGCCGCCATTTTAGGATCCGTTCCAAAGCTCATACCGCCGTGCCGCACATTCGGGCAACTGATATTGACCTCCAAAATCCCAACTATGTCCTCTTTATCCAATTTTTCCGACACTTCGGCATATTCCGCCGTAGAAAAACCACATACATTTGCGATAACGGGTTTGTGAAAGCATTGCCGAAGTCGCGGCAGTTCCTCATTGATAACCGCATCCACACCCGGATTTTGCAGCCCGACACTATTTAGCATGCCCGCTGCGCATTCTGCAATACGCGGTGTAGGATTTCCAAAGCGTTCCTCCCTCGTTGTCCCTTTAAAGGAAAAACTGCCTAATTTGTTAATGTCGTAAAGTTCTGCAAATTCATAGCCGTATCCAAAAGTACCGCTGGCAGGGATAACAGGGTTATCCAAGGTAATGCCGCTTAAAGTCACTTTTGTGTTTACCATATGATTTCCTCCTTTCGGAGTACGGGACCGTCCTTACAAATACGCTTGTTTCCGTACTTGGTCTTGCAGCTGCATCCCATGCAGGCGCCAAAGCCGCACCCCATGCGTTCTTCGAAACTGAACTGCCCTTCTGTTGTGCTTTTATCGTACACGGCGCGGAGCATTGGCTCAGGTCCGCATGTAAAAAAGTAATCGTACGTGGCTTTATCCATCGCATCTGTTACAAACCCGCGGATGCCGTAGCTTCCGTCTGCCGTTGTAACAAATGTTTCCACGCCAAGCTTTTTAAATTCTTCTTCGTAAAATACATCGTCTTTTGAATTAAAACCTAAAATGACAGACGGTGTTTTCCCCGCTTCTAACAGAACCTTACAAAGCTTATACATGGGCGGCACACCTGCACCGCCACCCAAAAGAAGCGGCTTTTTAACGTCTTTTGGGATTTCGTAGCCGTTGCCAAGTCCCGTCAGGATATCAAGCGTATGTCCCTTCTTGTAGCTGCGCATTGCGCGTGTGCCTTCGCCAACGACTTTATAAATAATTGTCAAGCTGTTTTCATCAACATCACAGACAGATATGGGCCGTCTTAAAAACAAGCCATCAATCTGAATGTTCACAAACTGCCCCGCAGCCGAAATTGCGCTTGTATCGCCCGAAAGTACCATTTCCATAACATCGGCGGCTATTTCGCGGTTTGACTCTATCGTAAAAAATGATTGTTTCATTTCCAAACTCCTTTATGCATCAATCGTGGAAATGCAAAGCGTTGTTTCCTCTAAAACATCCAAAAGTACCGAAACCGTATCCAGTGACGTGAAAATATTCACGTTATTTTCGGTGGCTAAACTGCGGATGGCATATCCATCATTTTGCGAGCCTTCTGAACCGCTTACATTGCTCGTGTTGATAATATAGGCAAGATGCCCCTGCCGAATCGCCTCGGGGATTTCCTCGCTGCCATCGCTGATTTTGCCGAGTACATGCGTACGAATTCCATTTTCCTTTAAGAATGCCGCCGTGCCGCTTGTTGCCTGGATGTTAAAGCCTAAATTGTAAAAACGTCGCACCAGCGGTAACGCCTCTTCTTTATCCGCGTCCGCAATGGTCAAAAATACAGTGCCGTAGTTTTGCAGTTTCATGCCCGATGCCTGCAATGCTTTATACATGGCTCGGTTTAACTTGTCATCATACCCGATAACCTCACCCGTGGACTTCATTTCAGGCGACAAATACGCGTCAAGTCCGCGAATTTTGTTAAAGGAGAATACAGGCACTTTTACATACCAGCGTTTCTTTTCCGCGGGATAAATATCAAAGATGCCCTGTTCTTTTAAGCTCTTACCCAAAATAACCTCGGTAGCAATATCCGCCAGGCTATACCCCGTCGCTTTTGAAAGGAACGGTACCGTTCTTGACGAACGCGGATTCACCTCGATGATATACACGTTTTCATCCTTATCCACAATAAACTGGATGTTGAACAACCCGACTATTCCAATCCCGAGTCCCAGCTTTTTGGCATACTGCAGGATAATGCCCTTTACCTTGTCCGAGATACCAAAGGGGGGATATACGCTTATAGAGTCGCCGCTATGGATGCCAGTTCGTTCAATCAGTTCCATAATCCCTGGCACGAAAACGTCTCTGCCGTCGCAAATTGCATCCACCTCAACCTCTTTGCCGACAATATATTTGTCAACCAAAACAGGTCTTTCTGCATCGATCGAAACAGCCGTTTTTAAATAGTGGCGCAACGCTTCCTCGTTTGCCACAATCTGCATAGCACGGCCACCCAGAACAAAACTCGGGCGAACCAAAACAGGGTAGCCGATTTCAGCCGCCGCAATCACGCCGTCCTCTATTTTTGTCACAGCGCGCCCCTGTGGTTGGGGAATATTGAGAGATTTTAATATTTTTTCAAACGCATCACGATTTTCTGCGCGTTCAATCGCATCACAGTCAGTACCAATAATTTTGATGCCGTGTGCACGCAGCGGCTCTGCCAAATTGATTGCCGTTTGCCCGCCCAGCGAAGCGATAACGCCCTCGGGCTTTTCAAGTTCGAGAATGTTCATAACATCCTCTGTGGTAAGCGGTTCAAAATACAGCTTGTCCGCCGTTTCATAATCTGTTGAAACAGTTTCGGGATTATTGTTTATAATAATTGCTTCATATCCTGCATTTTTGATTGTTGTGGCGGCGTGTACGGTCGAGTAGTCAAATTCAACGCCTTGACCGATGCGGATCGGTCCTGCCCCTAAAACAACAATTTTCTTTTTGTCCGAAAGGCGCACATCATGTTTCTCGCCATAAGTAGAGTAAAAATACGGAATATACGCGTTTGTATGGCAGGTATCCACCATTTTATAGACAGGAAACAGCTTTTCTTTTTTGCGCATGCTATATATTTCTGTCTCAGTAATGCCCCAAAGCTTTGCAATAAACGCGTCACTAAAGCCCATTTTTTTCGCATCTTTTAATACTGCCATATCGTTTTTGCCGTTTAATACGGTTTTTTCCATTTGAACAATCCGTTCTATGCCTTCCAGGAAGTAGGACGTAATTTTTGTAATTTCATGCAATTCCTCCACCGATACCCCGCGGCGCATCAGTTCTGCAACGGCGTACAGTCCGTCATCATAGAAATCTGCCAGATATTCCTTGATTGCATCCGTATCCATACTGTCAAATTTCGGCATGTAAAGGTGATTTACGCCGATTTCGAGGGAACGGACAGATTTTAAAATACATTCCTCCAAAGTAGAACCAATGCCCATCACCTCTCCTGTTGCCTTCATCTGCGTTCCCAATTTGTTGGTTGCTGATGTAAATTTGTCAAACGGGAAACGCGGGAATTTTGCCACAACATAATCAAGACGCGGCTCAAATGCCGCCGTTGTATTGGCAATCTCTATTTCCGAAAGTTCCATGCCTACCGCAATTTTCGCCGTAACACGCGCTATCGGATAACCGCTTGCCTTCGAGGCAAGTGCCGAGGAACGTGACACACGCGGATTAACTTCAATAAGATAGTATTCTGAGGTAGTCGGATGAAGCGCAAACTGCACGTTACAACCGCCTTCTATCTTGAGTTCACGGATAATTTTAATTGCGCTCTCATTCAGCATCATACGGTCGCTGTCGGATAGCGTTAAAATCGGCGCAACAACAGCGGAATCCCCCGTATGTACACCAACAGGATCAATATTTTCCATGCCGCAAATGGTGATTGCATGGTCCTTTGAGTCCCGCATGACCTCAAATTCAATTTCTTTATATCCTTTTACACTCTTCTCAATCAAAACCTGATGCACAGGTGAGAGTTTAAAGGCATTTATGCCAATTTCCAAAAGCTCCGCTTCGTCATTAGCAAAGCCACCGCCTGTACCGCCAAGTGTAAACGCAGGACGCAGTACCACGGGATAGCCAATGCGCATCGCCGCTGCGCGCGCTTCCTCTAAGGAATATGTAATTTCGGACGGAATAACAGGCTCTCCAATGGACTGACAAAGTTCTTTAAAAAGCTCTCTGTCCTCCGCGCGTTCAATACTCTCACTGCTTGTCCCCAAAAGGCGGACACCGCATTCCTTCAAAATCCCTTTTTTCTCAAGCTGCATAGCAAGATTAAGACCCGTTTGCCCTCCGATACCCGGCACAATCGCATCAGGGCGTTCATGCCGCAGAATTTTTGCTACATATTCGAGCGTCAGCGGCTCCATATACACCTTATCCGCAATCGTGGTATCCGTCATAATCGTTGCAGGGTTTGAGTTTACCAAAATTACCTCGTACCCTTCCTCTTTGAGCGCCAAGCAAGCTTGTGTGCCCGCATAGTCAAATTCAGCCGCCTGTCCGATTACAATCGGGCCGGAGCCAATAATTAAAATTTTATGAATGTCCTTTCTTTTTGCCATTATTCTATTCCTCCCTTTCTATCTATAAAAACGACATTGCCGTCTTTTATCGTAAGTATACATTTCCCAAAAACATCCCACCCCGCAAAGGGCGTGCTTTTACCCATGGATGCAAAATCTGCAGGTTGAATTTTATATTCTGTTTCCATATTCCATATTGAATAGTCATCGCCTTTTTGAATCCCAAATCGTTTTCGCGGGTTCTCACTCATAAGTTCCACAAGCTTTTCAAGACTGATTGTACCGGTTCTTACAAGCTTTGTGTAAAGCACCGAAAACGCAGTTTCAAGACCTACAACACCCATGGCACTACCGGCAAGACCGCGAGATTTTTCCTCCGCAGAATGCGGCGCATGGTCTGTTGCAATCATGTCCACAGTACCGTCTTGTATGCCTTCTAACAGCGCATTTTGGTCCGCTTTTTCACGAATCGGCGGATTCATTTTAAAACGACCGTCCTCCTCCAGCATATCATCTGTAAGAACAAGATAGTGCGGTGCGGTTTCGCACGAAACGTCAAGGCCTTCGCGCTTTGCCTCTCTTAAAAGTGCTACACTCTCCTTTGTCGAAATATGGCAGGCATGATATTTGCAACCAATTTTCCGAACAAGCTCAATGTCACGCGCAAGCTGCCTCCATTCACTTTCAGACGAAATACCGCGGTGACCATGTGCCGCCGCATACGCCCCGTCGTGAATATAGCCGCCACCAAGATACGCATTATCCTCACAATGTGCCACAATCATTTTATCGAGCCTTTTTGCTTCCCGCATGGCTCTTTCCATCATTTCATCGGACTGCACACCTCTGCCATCATCCGAAAATGCAATGACGTTCGGCGCCATCGCCTCCATATCCGAAAGTGCTTTCCCCTCCTGCCCCCGCGTAATCGCGCCATAGGGATAAACGGAAATGAAAGCTGTTTCAGCGATTTTATCCAGCTGCATTTTTAATGTCTCAGCAGAATCCGGCACCGGCTTTAAATTCGGCATACTGCATACCGCTGTATAGCCGCCGCGCGCCGCGGCACGCGCGCCGGTTTCTATTGTTTCCTTATAAAAAAATCCCGGCTCTCGAAGATGTACGTGAACATCAACAAAACCGGGAAAAAGAAAACAGTTATCCAATGAATTCAGAAATGCCTCACGCTCGCAATTTTCCAAATGCACGTTTGTGCTGATTGCGGCTTCTATTTTTGTATACATTTCACGGCGAACTTTGTACTGCATAAGTGCTCCTTATCAAACCTGTATTTTTAATATTATACACTATTTTATACTTTCTTGTCAAGGACTTTTCTTCTTTTCAAGAAGAATAATTTCACAAACATTGTCATCCTGGCAGTATACATGTCGCGCTCTTTCGCTCCCCATCATAAAACAGAGCGAGCCTAAAATTTCGACTCACTCTGTTTTGTTTTTTTCATGCTTTAAATATAGGTCATTCCGCGCACGCCTCAAGTATTCCTATCAGCACCTTATAGTTATCAGCTGACATGATTGACGCTTCCAAAATTCCATCTTTATCCACATTCCCCCAATTTAGGTCATATCCCATACGCTTTGCCATAAGGCGGATAAATTCACGGATAGTACGGCCATTTCCTTCTCTGAAGGGATGTATGATGTTAAGCTCTGCCATTACATATGCCAAATGATCAAAAACCTTTTCTTCGTCTGTTTCTCTGAGCATATTTTTCTCTTTAATTTTAGTAAACACTTTATCGAGCTCTCCGTCAATTAAATTTGGTGGATAAAACATCGTATCTGCTTTGCTGATTTGCTCTTGTCTGATTTTTCCGGCAAATGAATAAATATCTTCAAAAATAAACTTGTGTATATTCATAAGATGTGCTTTTGAAAAATTACCCCTAATCGGATTTTTCAAAAGTTCCATTTGCTTAATCAACGTAATTTCTTCTTCAGCAGTTTTAAGAAGTTTATTTTCTCTTATATTTAATTTGTTCTTCAAAACATTACTATCAGGATAGCAATATATTGATTGGGTAGTTGTATAAACATCATATTTTGAAAACATAATTACACCCTCTGCATATATTTAAGCGTCAATTCTTCGATTACATCAGTATAGCTTACTTTACCATTTTCAATTCTTTTAAGGTTTTTCATACTTTCTTCGCTGACTGTCATACTTTCAATTGCAAAAGTTCCTTTTAGATTTTTTAAATTTCTTTCAAAATCTTTAGATGCCATGTCTGTTTTGTTTCTCCAATCTGTGTATTTGCCTGATTTAATTCTCGCATCAGCGGGTTTCTCTGCGTTTTTCGGCAAAAGCCAAGCGCCTGCAATTTTCTTTGCCCCAACAATTCTGCCCTCATTGCACAAAACAGTAATTCTTCTTATAGATATTCCCCACATTAAACTTGCTTCTTTTATTGTCAGTATATCCATTTCAGCACCTCATTTATCTATATTATATACCAAAAATAGAACAATGTCAATATTTTATTTCTAAGAAAAAAGCAGACAGCGAGAAACTGTCTGCTTGCATACTGAAATCATTCTTATTCTAACATCCCTTTTGTTTTAGGTTTTTATTCCATACATTTTCAGTGGATTTGATGTTGTTGTATGTACTCAAATATACCTATTTTTACATTCAACAATGATAGTGTTGTCAAAAGTGTTGTCAGAAAATTTATTTATTACCTTTTGCCCGATTATGTGTTTTACAAAGCATTTGACAGTTATCTATATCGGTTGCACCGCCACGGCTCCAAGCGGTAACGTGGTCTGCATCCATTTCTGTAATCTTCCAGATGCGGTTTTTATTGTTATCAGCACCCATAGCGCAAAGAGGACAGTTGGAAACATTATTGTTCTTTGCTTCTTCAGTCTGGCGTGTATAGACAGTCTTTTTGGTAGGCTCGTCAAAAACTCGAATGTTAAGGAGTTTGCTATCGGTATAACCACCTAGAATATCTTGAAGAATGGGAATATGACATTAGCAATATTCCCGATAACAGACAACTTTGTTATGTAAAAAATTTAAGTGATGAATGGTGTAGCGAGTTCGGTTATATCTGTTTCCAAAAAAATATAGGTGGTTTAATAAGAACCGCCTAAAAGAAAATGCTTCACCGTGATTGGTGAAGCATTTTCTTTTTATATGCTATTTAAAAAAAGTGTTGTCAAAGTGTTGTCAAAACACCTTGCACATCTCGCAAAACCGCTTAAAATAAGGGTTTTTTGAGGGTGCGGGATTACTCCCACTCCACTACGGCACGTTAACTTGGAGTAATATCAACTCGTTTTTGACGTGCAAAAAGTGGATTGTTTTTTTATTTTAGCACCCGATATATTTATTATAAAATATTTTAATGCCACGCTAATTCCATTACACCGGAATGCTCTGCGCATACAGTGCATCAGGGCAGATGTCAATTTCATCGTTCCAATACACGCACATATTATCGGCTTTAACCAATTTGAAAAAGCCGATGTTTTTCAATGGTGCATACATAGGATATTGGAATAAAGTTTTTGCATCAAACTTTTTCTTTTCTCCTGTATTAAATGTAAGGAGTAGCTCGAAATCATCTGTCGGTACGACTTCTTTT
>JAZNUV010000008.1:0-5172 GCA_045592445.1 Clostridia bacterium
TGAGGAAGCGTGCAAAAAGACACCCGATGCAACGCTTGTTTTGAATGCAGACGAAGCCTTGTTTGGTGATTTTATGCCGGAAAACCGTCGCTTCTTTTTCGGATTTCGTCTGCCAATTCGTGCGGAGGAAAATGTTGGTGCAGAAAATAAACATTGTAAAAAATGTCAAACACCGTACACGTATTTATTTACAACGTTTGGCCAACTTGGCGCATATAAATGCCCGTCCTGTGGCTTTGAAAGACCCAATCTTGACCTTGGTATAGATAAAATTGAGGCGATTGCGGCGGACGGCTCTGTCGTTTTTGCGGACGGACTTCGTCTGCAAATTCCGCAGGCGGGGGCGTATAATATTTATAACGCGCTCTGTGCTGCATCATGCGCACGTGTGCTCGGCATAGAGGATAAAGCGATTTATGAGGGCATTTTCGGGCAGGAAAGCAAATTCGGCAGGCAGGAAACTGTACAGATTGAAGGTGCAGAAACGCGTATCATTCTGATTAAAAATCCCGCGGGCGCAGAAGAGGCGATTGCTTCAGTCTTGCCGGATCAAAATCCTGTATATATCGGTGTCGCTTTAAACGACAATGCAGGGGACGGAACAGATGTTTCCTGGATTTATGATGTGCAGTTTGAACGTCTTTGCAGTATGGATATAAAAGGCGTTTTGGCAGCGGGCACGCGATGCTATGATATGGCAATCCGTTTAAAACTTGCAGACTTTGAAAAACCGACAGTTTGCCCCGATTATGAGACGCTTTTGCAAAATTTAAAAGGGATAACGGGTAAGGTATACCTCTTTATGAATTATACGTCTATGATGGGTTTTCGAAAATTTCTTTATCGAAAAAAATATATTAAAAGACTTTATTTTTAAGGTATAATTATTAAAAATAAGAAAAAAATAACACCGAGGTGATTTTTACATGCTCGGTGTTATTTTTTCAGTAATTGCGGGTGCAGCTATGAGCTTTCAGGGGGTTATCAATACAAGGCTCGGCGAGAAAGCAGGCGTTTTTGAAGCAAACGCCTTTGTGCAGGGTACGGCCTTTATCCTGTCGCTCATTGTGATGTTTATATTTGGGCAGGGAGAGGTAAGAAGTCTATTTTCGGCAGATAAAATCTATTTAACAGGTGGCGTTCTTGGTATTTTAATTACCGTTACGGTCATGCTCGGTATTCAAAATTTGGGACCGACCGTAGCCATTTCCGTTATTCTGATTGCGCAGCTTCTGGTAGCGGCAGGCATTGATGCATTCGGTATTTTGGAAAGCGCAAAAGTTGGATTCGGGCTGACAAAATATATCGGCATTGCACTGATGATTGCGGGCGTTGTGCTTTTTAAAATCAAATAATTACCAAGCCGTTTCAAATGAAACATCTGTATAATATGTCGACAGAATTTCGCGATAGGTGCTGCCTGATTCAGCCATCGCATTGGCACCATATTGGCTGAGCCCGACGCCATGGCCGTTGCCGATAACATGAAAAATGAAACTGTTTTCTGTTTCCTCTACGGTAAAATTTGCGGAATTTAAATCAAAGTAGGTGCGTATGTCCGTACCGCGAAATAAAAAGCCGCCGATATTGACAGTATCTACTGCACCGCCTTCTGTGCGTGTATCGCCGTATACGTGTGGGTCTGTAACGCCGAGCGTTTTACAGATATCCTCTTTGGAGACTTCCACAGTAGAACTGAATTTAGGTGCACTTTTGTCACCTTCGCTTGCCACGCTTTTCAGATACGGAAGGTCGCCGCCCCATACGTCCTTGGAATTTTCCGTGCGCCCGCTGCCTGTAGAATGAAAAACAGCCACAATCGGCTGATTTTCGTAGGTGATAATTTCGCCGCGCGTATCCGAAACACAGTCACAAAGCTTTTGATAATAATTTTTGTACCAGTCTTTGCCCATTTTTTCTTGCATATCCGTTTCAGAAAGCCATGCCTTGCAATGCGTACTGTCCGTACATACATCTGCATTCGGATGGTCACTGTTTTTCGTGTCGGACTGCATTTTATTATAAATGTAGGTACGCGCTGCTGTGGCCTGTGCGCGTAGTGCTTCCTCATGAAAAGAAGCGGGCATCTCGGCGGCAAGAACGCCGACTAAATACCTTTCCAAATCATGTTCCTCTATTTGGCCGCTTTTCGCGTTCTGAACGAGTACGGTGGGGGCGTTCGATGTAGAAGAAGTAGGGTTTGCAGGAGAAAGGCAAAGTACAATACCTGTCGGCAATATGACAAGCAGGAAAAAAAGTATTAGTAAGAAATATAAAAGTTGTTTCAAAAGGCTCGTCCTCCACATATCGGAATACTAAAGCGTATGCGGGGAACGAGCCTTTTATTCTTTTTTGGGATAAATTTTCTATGGAAGAGGGATGGCGTCGGACACGGCTACTTCGGGACGTGGACGTTCAGGCCGCTCAGGTTCAGTGGTCGGCGTCAAAGGTTCATCGTTACTCTGGGGCGGAATTTCTGTGGGAATATCTGCCTCAGAAGTGATTTCAAGATGTGCTGTACAGGAGGAAGCTGCAATATAGCCGTCTTTCGGTTCGTTTGTAATACCGAGCGCGGAAACCTCCTCTTTGAAAGGACAACCGGCGGTAGCAAGCGTCTCAGTTTCCGTACATATGGTAAAGCGGCGGTGCATCGTACAACTTTCTGTAGGGGCATCCGCATGCTTGTAGTATTCATACATGACCTTGCTGCCGCGAATATCTTTATAGCAATTTTCGGTCGCAAGCTTGCCGCTGACTGTGCAGATGGCGGTAGGACTAAGATTTGTTGGCATATCAAAGGTTTTATATTTCTTGTCCTTATGAATTTGCGTCATAATTTTTTTCCACGTCGAAACAGCAGGATTGTACCCGATTTGGGACATGGATTTCGGCTGGTCATATCCGAACCAAACAGCGCCAACATAATAAGGAGTGTAGCCGATAAACCATCTGTCGTGGTCATTCGTTGTAGTACCTGTTTTGCCGGCGGCGGGCATTTCGGAAAGCCGTGCGGCTGTCCCGGTGCCATACTGCACAACGCCCTGCAAAAGCTGTGTCATCTGATAAGCAGTCTGTTCACTCATGGCAACTTGAATTGTATCTTCAGTGCGGCGTTCTAAAATTACATTACCGCTGTGGTCAAGCACTTTAGAATACGTGGAAGGCTTTGTGTAGATACCCTTGCTTACAAACGGAACATAGGCGGCGCACATTTCCTTAACTGAAATGCCGTCGGTAAGACCGCCGAGAGAAAGCGGGGCATAGCCTTTGTCGGTATACACCTTGCCGTCGCGTGTTTCATTTTCAACAAGGCTTGTAATACCAAGATTATGTTGCATAAAATCAAACGAGGTATCCAAACTGATTTTGTCGAGCACTCGAACGGCAGTAGTATTCAGCGAGCGTGCAACCGCTTCCGATACTGTCACCATACCCGAAAATTTGCCGCCTGCATTTTTCGGAGACCATCCGTCAATGGTAATCGGACCATCCACAACAGTAGAAGAGGGCGTTATGTGCCCGTATTCCAAAGCGGGTGCATATACGGCAATCGGTTTTATGGTCGAGCCCGGTTGGCGAAGCGTTTGCGTGGCACGATTTAAGGTGCGGCTAGCAGTTTTTTCACCGCAACCCCCGACAAGCCCGACAATGTTCCCGTTTTGAGCGTCTATCACAACCATTGCGCTTTCCGGTTGTACATCACCGGCAACTTTCGGGAAATTCGCGCGATTTACATACGTTTCCTCCATCGCTTTTTGTACGTTTATATCGACGGTGGCATATATTTTCAGACCACCCGAGTAAAGCATTTTCAAAGCAACCTGGCGTGCATAGCCCTTCTCTGTCTGTAAATCTGTTAAAACGTCTTCAATGACGGCATCCACAAAGTAGGAATTACTTAAATAAATGTCCTCAGAATCATTTTTTTGTGAAAAAACAAGGTTCTCTGCACAGGCTGCGTCATGTTCTTCCTGCGATATTTTGCCGAGCTCAAGCATTTTTGCCAACACAAGCTCTTGTTTTTCTTTATTATTTTGCGGATTTACAATCGGGTCATAGCGTGACGGAAATTGCGTAATACCTGCCAAAGACGCACATTCCGCAAGTGACAGCTCGCTAACATCTTTTCCAAAATATACATTTGCGGCAGCTTGTACGCCGTTGCATTGTTGACTTAAATAAATCGTATTCAGATAAAGCTCTAAAATACGCTCTTTTGACAGTTCTTTTTCAATTTTATAAGCGCGATAAATCTCCTGGATTTTACGCTTAATGGAGACTTCGTCGTCACCGGTCAGGTTTTTCACAAGCTGCTGCGTAATAGTACTGGCACCGTAGCCGTATTCACCTTGCCGCAAAGTGGTAAAAGCGGCACCTAAAATTCGCTTTACGTCGAAGCCTTTGTGGGAATAAAAACGCTCGTCTTCAATCGAAACGACAGCATCCTTCATATACTGCGGGATACGGTCGTAGGAAGCCCAAATTCGATTTTCATTATCGTAGAGCCTGTCCAGCTCATGCGTTTCACCGGTTTCGGGGTCCGTATAATAAACAAATGATGTGAAATTCATACTGAGGTTATTAAAATCAAAATCCTCGCCTTTTGAAATAATGCCATATACTGCGCCGCAAAGGACACCAAAGGCAATAATCAAAAGAATACCCAAGGCAATGCCGAAAACTTTAAGATATGTTTTGAACGCTTTTTTTACATTCATAAGGCACCTCCTAAAACTAAGTATAAACAAAAAGAATTAAAAAAGTATTACAAAATAGGTTAATTTTGAATAAAAAAGAGTCCATGTGGGCATATTGTGGGGAGAAACATGTAAAAAAAACCAAAAATGGAAGAAGGCTGAGAATAAAAAAATGCGGGTTAGAGATATGATAATTGGAACGGTACTTTGTTTGGTAGCATTCGGAAGTGGCGTGGTTTTGGGCATTTTTATAACGCCGCAACAGGAGGAAACGAGCATTGTGGCGCAGGGGAGTGTTACAGAAACTGCTCCACCAACGCCTATTGCAATACCGCAAACGCCACCGCCGAGTCCGTCGCCGACGGAAACACAGCAGTACTTGCTTATGGTGTCAGACGACGGCATTCAAGTATACGAAATGCTTTTAAATGGTAAAACGAACTTCCAAGTCGGAGGCCAAGCGGTCTTAGGAAGA
>JAZNUV010000009.1:0-26573 GCA_045592445.1 Clostridia bacterium
ATTTATCCTCCTTAAAAATTATTTGGTCTTTTGTTGATAGGAACGAGGTTCTTATCTTAGGGTGGTCGTAACTTTTTATAAATAGATTTTCTCATATCAGCCACCATACATATCGTGATTTACCTGTGTGGTATAATAACTATCCATCGTGGACGGAGCATTAAATAATACCGCAAGTAAATACTTTTTGATATTCCTTACGTCAGTTGTATTTTTCTTCATACAGTCAATGACATATTCGATATGTCCTGCATCAAGTTTTAAGAACTTTGATTTAACCAATGCTGCCGGATATTCGTCACCTGCTATGGTTAAGTAATCTTTTGCTGTGCATACGGTTTCGGTAAGAAGGTCAACAATTTCATCGAGCATTGAAATGTCGTGTTTTAAGTTGATAGCCAAAATCTCATAGTCGATATTTTCTTTGATAATTTCTCTGTATGTTTCGACCTCATCTAATCCAATCTTTTCCTTATTATATTTAGGAATTGATTGGATAGGATTTGATGTATTTATAATTGATAAATTATTACTTGATTCTTTTTTATTTAAAGAATTAGTATTTAATTGTGTTGGATTATCCGATGCCGAATTTTCCGATGTCGGTTTTACCGTTATCGGATTTTCCAATATCGGTTTCTCCGTTGTTGGATTTTCCAATATCGGTGATGGAACTTCTTGGGGATATTCGTAAATAATGTACTCAGTTTTTGACATTCGACCATTAGAGTCACGAGTCTGTCTTCGAGTTATATATCCGAATTTTTCAAGCTCCCAAATTGCGGTTCGGATTGCATCAACTTTTTCACGATTTATCTTGGCGAGTCCCGCCAATGTATAATCCCAATTATCCGGTAGGGAAAGCATCTGAGAGAGAAGACCTTTCGACTTTAATGAAAGTTCACGATTTTTCAGATGGTGATTTGACATTACCGTATAATTTTGATTTTTCTCAACTCTGAATACGGCCATTGCATCAACTCCTTCCGTTTAAAAATTTATATAAAAAAAGACACTAACTTTTTTTGTCAGTGTCGGGTTGGGATTTATTTATTTTTTGATACATCTTGCAGCTCGTCCCATTATGGAAATGCAAGTAGGGACAGAAGGGGTTTCTTTCATCAAGAAGATAAGAGTCCTTTCCGGTCTTGCAAGTGGGACAGAGTTTTTCAGTTTCTACACTCATATATAAAATCACTCTCCTTGAAAATTTTACTATACGAAAATTTGTGTTTTTGAAAAAAATATAGTATAATAAAAGCCGGATTGAAAATGGCATAACGAAAAGAGTCGGTGCAAACCTCTTGTAAAGTTACTAAACTTTTATATAAAAAAAGAACATTCAGTTGTTTAACCAAATGTTCTTGAAATATATTAAATTGTTTGACCCATCAAGATACCCACCAAGATACCCACCAAGATATTTTGTGGATTTATTGGATTTCTACTACAGACCCGCAACCATCGAAAGAGTGATATGTGTGCAGTGTCCGTATGCGTTGCGGTTAATTCTTTGGAACTTCCATTGTTGTTCTGGCATCATCAGATTAACCATCTGACCGCCTACAGAACCTGCCTGTTTGCTTGTGAGGTCACCGTTATAGCCGTCCTTAAGGTTAACGCCAACATCATTTGCAGCTTCCATCTTAAACTTATCCATTGCTGCAGCTGCTTCGGGAACTAACTTCTTATTATTATTTCTTGCCATTTTAAATTCTCTCCTTTTGATTTTAAAAAATAAATTTGTCGGTGCAGTAGATATTTTAAGCAATCCGCATTTTTATATACAGGTAATTTTTTGCAAATAAAATCTAAAAAAACTTGAAAAAAAGGGCTTATATATGGTATGATTAAAGGAAAGAATATTTGCATCATTCAAATTTTGAACAGGATGCAAGAATGGAGTTTCGTATGGAACAGGTAACACCGATGATGCGCCAGTATTTTGCGATTAAAGAGGCGTATCCCGATACAATTTTGTTTTTTCGTCTCGGTGATTTTTATGAAATGTTTTATGATGACGCGGTGACGGCATCGCGCGAGCTTGAAATAACGTTGACGAAAAAAAGCTGCGGTCTCCCTGAGCGTGCGCCGATGTGCGGCGTTCCCTTCCACAGCGCGGACGGATATATCGCACGGCTTGTGGAAAAAGGCTATAAAGTTGCCATTTGCGAGCAGACAGAAAACCCGCGTGACACAAAAGGGCTTGTCCGCCGTGAGGTGGTGCGCATTGTCACGCCGGGCACGATTTTGGACGAAAATCTGCTGGCAACAAAATCCGTAAATTACCTTTGCGCCGCCCTAAAGGACGGGGCTGAAACGGGTGTTATTTTCTGCGACGCTTCCACGGGCCATATTTTCGGTACATATTTTTCGGATGATGCGGACGGCCGCTTCCTCGGCGAGGAAATTGCCCGCAACGCACCGGTTGAAATTATTTATAATCTGGACGTGCATCGCACGCCGCGCCTGACTGCTCTTTTTCAAAAAATGGACACATTGACCGTTTTATATAATGATATGTATTTTGAAAAATCGTATGCAGAGGAGGCCGCGAAGGAACAATTTGGCGAAAAAATGCAAAATTTGCCGCCCTTAGTCCTTCGGGCAACCGGCGCACTTTTATCGTATCTTGCGCAAACGCAAAAAATAAAACCGCGCCATATTACAGATGTTTCCGTTTACACGGCGGCACAATTTATGGAGCTTGACCGCACGGCAACGGCAAACCTGGAGCTTTTATGTGCCATGCACGACAAGGGCAAAAAAGGCTCCTTGCTCGGTGTTTTGGACAGATGCAAAACCGGCATGGGCTCTCGTATGCTTCGTACCTGGCTTGTGCGTCCGCTTTTAAATTCCCTGCAGATTACGGCACGCCACGAGGCAGTTGAGGAGCTTACAAAAAAAGCGGATGTTCGCGAACACCTCGCGGCACAGCTTCAAGCCGTTTCGGATATTGAACGTGTGACGGGGCGCGTTGTTATGGGCACGGCAAATGCGCGCGACCTCCAAAAGCTCGGCGCTTCCTTATCTGCCTTGCCGCAAATCAAAGAAACGGCGTCCGCTCTTTCTGCTCCGCTTTTGAAGGAACAGACGGAAAATATTGATACCATGCGCCAGCTTTGCAGCATGCTTTTGCGCGGTATTGTGGACGAGCCTCCCTTCTCCGTACGGGAAGGCGGTATGATACGGGAATTTTATTCCGAGGAGCTGGATGCTCTCCGCCGCGCACGGGATGACGGCGGCACGGTAATCGCCGCGATTGAGGCAGAGGAACGCGAACGGACAGACATTAAGAACTTAAAAGTACGATACAATAAGGTTTTCGGCTATTTTATCGAGGTATCACGCGGGCAGCTTGACAAGGTGCCCGGGGACTATATTCGTAAGCAGACTATTGCCAACGGCGAGCGCTATATTACTGAAAAATTAAAGGAAATCGAACATGTTATTTTGGGTGCCTCGGAAAAAATTGTGGCACTTGAAAACGAACTGTTCCTGGATATGTGCAGAGAAATTACGGAGGCGGCGGCACAGATACAAAAAACTGCAAACTCCATTGCAACTTTGGATACGCTCTCTTCCTTGGCGGAAGTTGCGGTCCGCCAAAGCTATGTGCGCCCCACGGTGGATATGTCGGACAAAATTGAGATTCGCGACGGGCGTCATCCTGTGGTGGAGCGTCTTTTGCGTGACACGTTGTTTGTTCCGAATGACACCATGCTTGACACAGACAAAAACCGTCTCGGCATCATTACGGGGCCGAACATGGCGGGTAAATCGACCTACATGCGGCAGATTGCACTCATTGTCATCATGGCTCAAATGGGCAGCTTTGTGCCTGCTTCTTTCTGTCATATCGGTCTTGTGGACAGAATTTTCACCCGCATCGGCGCTTCGGATGATTTATCGACGGGGCGCAGTACCTTTATGGTCGAAATGAGCGAGGTCGCGTCCATTTTGGAACACGCCACATCAAAAAGTCTGCTGATTCTGGATGAAATTGGGCGCGGCACCAGCACGTATGACGGGCTTTCCATCGCATGGGCAGTGCTCGAACATTGCGCCGTCAAAATCAAGGCAAAGACCATGTTTGCCACACATTATCACGAACTGACGGAATTGGAAGAAAAAATGGAAGGCGTTGTCAACTACAACATCGCCGCGAAAAAACGCGGTGAGGATATCATTTTTCTGCGGAAAATTGTACGCGGCGGCACCGATGACAGCTACGGCATCGAGGTCGCAAAACTCGCGGGCGTTCCCGACGGCGTGATTCGGCGTGCAAAGCAGATTCTCGCCGATATTGAATCGGGCGAGGAAGGTGTGCGCATCCGCGGCGCACGGTCTGAAAAACCCGCGATGGGAAATCAGATGGCATTTGAAATGATAGCGGGGCAGGATATAATAGATGAGCTAAAGGCGATTGACGTCAATACGCTTTCCCCGATCGAAGCGCTTACTCTGCTCTTTCGCTTTACCCAAAAAGCAAAGGAAATTTAGGAGGCATGCAAATGAAGTTACAGAAATTGGCACACGCTGCCGTAATCGCCGCCGTTTACGCCGTTTTAACATTGGCACTTGCACCCGCATCCTTCGGCCCCGTGCAGTGCCGCGTGTCGGAAGCACTTTGCGTTCTGCCGATGCTTACACCCGCCGCCGTACCCGGCCTTGCGGTCGGGTGCCTGATTGCGAACCTTTTTACAGGCTCTGTCTATGACATTCTTTTCGGCACGCTGGCAACGCTTTCTGCCGCCATACTCACGCGCGTATTTCGAAAGAACAAATGGATTGCCATGCTCTTTCCTGTCCTTATAAACGCCGTCGTGGTGGGCGGTTATATTGGTCTTTTCCTCGATAAAAGCATGGCGGTATGGCTTTGTATGCTCTCAGTCGGGCTCGGGCAAACCGTGGCGTGCTACGGTATCGGTCTGCCACTGTACAAATTTTTAAAAAAGGGGAAATTTCAAAATGACTGATTACAGCGTATTGGCAGCAGTCGTTGCCGTATTTGTCGGTTTTCCGATTTACTTTTTGCCCGCCTATATTGCCGCAAAAAAAGAACACCCCGCCCGCCGCAAAATTCTTTTGTGGAATGTTTTGACGGCGTGGACACTCATCGGCTGGGGTGTTATTATGCTCTGGGCTTATAAAACGGATACAGATGCGTCATAAAAACTTCAGTTTTTATGTGGTGTACGCTTAAGGACAGTAATTTTAAAAGGCAGAAACGATTGATTTCGTTTCTGCCTTTTATCGTAGGGGCAATTCACGAATTGCCCGTCTTTAAGGTTTTAGGATATCTTAAATGTTTTGGAAGATGCTATACTTCTTCCCTGCTTGTTACAGTACCGGACAATTATTGATAAAATCCTGCATCACCGAGACAAAGTGGCAACGCTCCATTGTTCTGCGAATAATTGAATTCTATTTTTATATCATTATAACCGCGTATGTTTACATTTATATTAACAGGTGCGGAAGTCTTAGTCATATCAGGAGAAGTGTATATGGTTTTTCCGTCGGCAATAATTTGTAAATAGCCCGTTTGTGAGTTTGATGTTCCTTCGGGAATATACAATACACCTTTAAATTTCGAATATTTCATATTTGTCAAAAATTCATGTTTAAAATTATTATAATCCCGGTTAGTTATTGCTCTGCTATATCTGTTACCATAATTATCAGTTAATTTTTGTGTAGATTCAACCTTTTGTCCTATACTCACCATAGCCTCAATTTCTATAGTTGGATATTCTAATTTCCCATCCATGTTACCAAGATAAACTGTATATTCAGGACCATCCCAATATACTGCTTTCCCAAGCGCATTTGCAACTGCTCTTACAGGTAAATATGTAGTGCCATTGTAAATAATTGGCTCAACTTTGTTTCCATTTACATCTGTCGGGTTGAGCTTTTGTCCATCAACAACAATTTTAATTCCATTAGCAATTACATTGTAAAGTGTGGTTGTATTTGCCGCAAATACCACACCACCTGTAATCGTTGCACCAATCAGTACACCTACAATTAACCCTTGTAATCTTTTCTTCATTTTGTGTTACCTCCGTATATGTTATTAATTATGTTATATATTATAACATACACTTATGTCGTTTGTCAAGATATAATTTATGTGAGGTGAAATGTTATGGATGATAAGCTCATTATAAATAAAAAGAATTTAAAAGGGGAAGATGGATACAAAACATTTTCTGTGAGAATCAAAGAAGAAACAGTCATAAAATTAAACAAACTATCAGAAGAAACAAATCGATCGAGAAACGAATTGGTTAATATTTTGTTAGATTATGCTATTGATAACAGTAAGGTGAAATAATGAATTTACCAAAACGAAAACCGACGAGATTAAAAGGATATGATTATTCAACACCGGGAGCGTATTTTGTTACCATATGTACGCATAACAGGAAATATTTATTTTCAAACATTGTAGGGGCAATTCACGAATTGCCCGAGAACAAATTAACACAATACGGAGAAATTGTAAAACAAATCATTGAAATATTACCAGACAGGTTTAATGTTTCAATTCCTAAATATGTTATTATGCCAAATCATATTCATTTGATTATAGAAATTTACAATGATGATGAAAAACGGGCGATTCGTGAATCGCCCCTACAATACCATCGTTCTATTATTGATAAAATGGTGGGATTTTTAAAAATGAATGTATCAAAAAAGATACATAAAACAGATAACAAAAAAATATGGCAAAGGTCATACCACGACCACATAATTCGTGGCGAAAAAGATTATAAAAAAATATGGAAATACATAGACACAAATCCTTTAAAATGGGAATTAGATTGTTTTTATAATGAGTAAAGGCTCTCGCAAAATTGCGAGAGCCTTTACTTTCCTTAACAGTACGCCTGATAAACAGCCCTTTTTTACAGATTATAATATTTTTCAAATTCTGCGGGTGTTGGGATTGCGGCAAGCTCTCTTAATTCCGCACGTTCTGTTTTTATAAAGTTTTGAATCAGCTCTTCGGGGAAAACGCCGCCTTCAGTCAGATACGCATGGTCTTTTTCCAGCGCGTCCACCGCTTCCGCAAGCGATGTGGGCAGGTGATGCAGTTTTGCCTTTTCCTCGTCGCTCAAATGGAATAAATTCATATCATACGGACCCCATCCCTCGGCATGCGGGTCAATTTTATTTTTCACGCCGTCAAGCCCTGCCATGAGGATTGCCGCATAGCAGAAATACGGGTTTGCGGTCGCGTCCGGATTTCGCAGTTCAAAACGCCTTAAATTCTTTTCCTTTGCATAGGCGGGAATTCGGATAACCGCACTGCGGTTTGAGGTCGCATAGCCAACCGTTACAGGGGCTTCAAAGCCCGGTACCAGGCGTTTGAAGGAGTTTGTGCTCGGATTTGTAATCGCACAAAGGGACGCAATATGTTTTAAAAGTCCGCCCATAAAATAGTGCGCCGTGCGGCTTAAATTCGCATACCCGCCATCCTCGGAGAATACGTTTTCCCCATCCTTCAAAAGAAGCATATGCACATGCATGCCGCTGCCCGCCTCGCCCATAACGGGTTTCGGCATAAAGGTAGCGGAAAGACCGTACTTTTTGGCAGTGTTATGAATGATGTATTTAATCATCATGGTCGCGTCCGCCATTTTTGACATTTCGCCGAGCGCAGGCTCAATTTCAAACTGCCCCGCCGCACCAACCTCGGGATGGTGATAATTGAGCGCAATGCCCATCTCGTCAATCAGCATGCACATTTCACTGCGCGCTTCATACGAGGTGTCAAACGGCTTTGCAATGTGATAATTTTTCTGTTTGGCAACTACATTGCCGCTTCCTTCCACCGCACTGTTCCAGTGCGCGCCCGCCGCATCCACGGAAAAACCGATGGACTCAGGGCGTACTTCCCAGCCGACGCGGTCGAAAAGATAAAATTCAAACTCGGGCAAAATCAGCATCGTATCTGCAATTCCCATGTCACGCATATATTTTTCCGCCGCGCGCACAATATTTCTCGGATATTGCGGCAAGGGGCGGTTTTGGGGCGTGTCAATAATCATGGCATTTCCCGTCATCGAAAGTGTGGGTATTTCACAAAACGGGTCAATTACCGCCGTGTCGGGGTCGGGTATAAACACCATGTCGCTCTTTTCCACCACGGCGTAGCCGTAGTTGGACGCGTCAAATCCGATGCCGTTCTTCATTGTTTCTTCAGAAAAGTTTTTCGCGGGAATGGTTACATGCCGAAACTGCCCCTTGATGTCTACCATTTTAAAGTCAATCATCTTGATGTTATGCTCTTCTACAAGCTTTAGGATATCCTTTACTGTTTTTGCCATTTTTCTCTCCTCTTTCTTATTTTATTGTCTTTCTGCAAAATCAGGCTTTTATTGCTTGGTAAAAATGTCAACTCTTCCTTTTTTATCCGTGTTTTCAGTATACCATTTTTTCTTTTCATTTGCAACAAAAAAACAAATAATCCCGATTTTTCTGCAAATACTACTGATATTGTTTTTTGTAAGGAGAATGATTTTCATGCATGAATCTGTTTGGTCAGCTACCGCGTCCATGCCGCATTTTCCGTCTCTTAAAGGCAGTCACAAAACCGATGTTCTCATTATCGGCGGCGGTCTTTGCGGCGTTTTATGCGCGCATTTTCTTGCAGAACGCGGCGTAGACTATATACTTTGCGAAGGGGCAACCCTGGGCAGCGGCACCACGAAGAATACGACGGCAAAGGTCACGGCGCAGCATGGTCTTATGTACGCAGACCTCCTTGCGCGTGAGGGGAAGGAGGCGGCACAGCTTTATTATAACGCCAACATGGAGGCAATCGGGCTTTATCGCAAGCTTTCCCAAAGCATTCGCTGCGACTTTGAGGACAAATCTGCCTACACTTATTCTCTAAAAAACCGCGAGGAGCTTTTGCGGGAGGCGGAGGCAGTCTGCCGCATCGGCGGGCAGGCAGATGTCGTCGATACGCCGCTTTTGCCCTTTCCGACCATGGGTGCCGTGCGTTTCCCCGCCCAGGGGCAATTTCATCCGCTCAAGTTTTTGGCGGGGCTTTCCAAAGGGCTTCGTATCTACGAAAACACGCCCATAAAAAGTATAAACGGAAACACCGCTTTTTCCCCGCACGGCAAAATCCGCGCAGAAAAAATGATTGTTACCACGCACTTTCCGTTTCTCAACCTGCACGGCAGTTATTTTTTAAAGCTTTACCAGTCGCGCTCCTACATTCTTGCGCTGACCGATGCGCAAAATGTGGACGGCATGTACCGCGATGCGGACGATAAGGGGCTCTCGTTCCGAAATTGGCAAAACTACCTTCTTTTGGGGGGAGGGTCCCACCGAACAGGTAAGAAAAGTGATGGGTGGGCGTCTTTACGCACGCAGGTTTTGGAATCTTACCCCGCCGCGAAGGAGAAATATGCATTTGCCGCACAGGATTGCATCAGTCTTGACGGGCGGCCGTATATCGGGCACTACGCAAAAACCACGCCTTCTCTTTATGTGGCAACAGGGTTTAACAAATGGGGCATGACAGGGAGCATGGTTGCCGCGCGGATGCTTTCGGCGCAGCTTACGGGGCAAAAAACGCCGTATGATGCGCTCTTTTCCCCGTCGCGCAGTATTTTAAAGCCGCAGCTTTTTGTAAATGGTGCAGAATCCGCCATCAATCTTTTGACCCCAACCAAAAAACGCTGTCCGCATTTAGGGTGCGCCTTAAAATGGAATCCCGCGGAGCACAGTTGGGATTGCCCCTGCCACGGCTCGCGCTTTTCGGAAACGGGTGCGCTCATTGATAATCCCGCCACGGACGACCTCCCGTAAATCCTTAAAAAAATTGTTGACAAACCGCTGAATATCTGTTACAATGAAAAAAAGCGATGAAGGAACGAGTAGCCGCCGCAGAACATACGAGAGAGAGAAGCATTTGCTGGAAGCTTCTTATGGGAACGGCTGTGAAAACCACTCCTGAGCCGCGCGCCGAAATAGCAGTAAGCGTTGCCGCACACCCTGCGTTATGGGTTTTGAGTGAAAAATCAAGGTGGAACCGTGCATCATTATGCACCCTTGGCAGTTTTTCTGTCGGGGTGTTTTTTAGTTTAAAGGAGGATTTTATGAAAATTATTTACGCAAACGGCACAACGGGCGAATGCCCCGCCGAAGAGGAATTACATGTAATCCGCCATACGGCGGCACACGTGATGGCGCAGGCAATCAAACGCCTTTATCCTGCGGCGGATTTTGCCTACGGTCCCGCAACGGAAAAGGGATTTTATTATGATGTCGATTTGGGCGATGAAAAGCTTTCCGACGAGGATTTGCAAAAAATCGAGCAGGAAATGCGCAAAATCGTAAAGGAAAACCTGCCCCTTAAGGCGTACATTTTGCCGCGTGAGGAAGCCATTCGCCACATGGAAGAGCGCGGCGAGAAGTATAAGGTTGAGCATATCGGGGATTTGGCACCCGATGCCGAAATCAGCTTTTTCAGTCAGGGCGAGTATGTGGATATGTGCACAGGCCCGCATCTTTGCTATACAAAGGCATTGAAGGCGTTTAAGATTATGGGGCAGTCGGGCGCATATTGGAAAAATGACAAAAACAATACCATGCTCACGCGTATAAACGGTATTGCCTTCCGCACACAGGCGGAGCTTGATGATTATTTGGTGCTTTTGGAAGAGGCAGAAAAGCGCGACCATCGTAAGATCGGGCGCGAGATGGGTCTTTTTATGATGCATGAGGAAGCGCCGGGATTCCCGTTCTTCCTGCCGAAGGGTATGCAGCTTAAAAACACGCTCATTGAATATTGGCGCGAGATTCACAGAGATGCGGACTACGTTGAGGTTGCCACACCCATGATTATGAACCGCCATCTTTGGGAAACCAGCGGTCACTGGGACCATTATAAGGATAATATGTATTCGACAACGATTGACGAAGAAACCTTCTGCGTAAAACCCATGAACTGCCCCGGCGGTGTTATGGTGTACGCTTCAAAGCCGCACAGCTATCGCGAATTACCGATTCGCATGGGCGAGCTTGGGCTTGTGCATCGGCATGAGCTTAAGGGTGCACTCCACGGCCTTTTCCGCGTTCGTTGCTTCACGCAGGACGATGCACATATTTTCATGCGCCGCGAGCAAATTACCGATGAAATTATCGGCGTTGTTGACCTTATCAATGCAGTCTACACAAAATTTGGCTTTAAGTACGCCATCGAACTTTCCACACGTCCCGAGGACAGTATGGGAAGTGACGCGGATTGGGAAGCCGCTACCGAAGGTCTTAAAAAGGCGCTTTGTATGTTAAACCTTCCCTATACAATCAATGAAGGGGACGGCGCGTTTTATGGCCCGAAAATTGACTTCCATTTAGAGGATTCTTTAGGCAGAACCTGGCAGTGCGGCACCATTCAGCTTGACTTCCAGATGCCCCAAAACTTCGACCTTTCGTATGTGGATGAGAAGGGCGAGGCGGCGCGTCCGATTATGATTCACCGCGTATGTTTCGGCTCTATCGAACGCTTTATCGGCATTATTACCGAGCATTATGCGGGCAAATTCCCCGTATGGCTTGCGCCGACGCAGGCGAAGGTCCTGCTCGTTTCCGAGAAATTTGCAGAGTACGGCAAAACGGTTTACGAAGCACTTCGCAAAGCAGGCATTCGCGCAGAACTGGACGACAGAAACGAAAAAATCGGCTATATGATTCGCGAGGCGCAGGTTGTCCACCGCGTTCCTTATATGCTGATTGTCGGACAGCAGGAGGCGGATTCGAACACTGTGTCCATCCGTCATCGCGACACGGGCAAAACCGAAACCATGTCGCTTGATGCGTTTTTGGAGAAAATAAAGGCGGAAATCCGCGACCGCGTATAATGCATACAAAAAGCCATCGGCCCTGCCGATGGCTTTTAGATTGTCGAAAAACTTGTTTATCATGTATCTTTCCTCAAAATTTCTAGATAATCTTCATAAGCAAATACACGATTACGATTTGCATTATTTGTCTTTACAAGTATTCCGCATTCTTCTAATCTTTTTACACTTGCAGAAACAGTACTGAATGCAAGAGACAATTCTTCTGATGTTTTCCTGATGTCTATAATAGGATTTTTTTCAAGATAAGCAAAGATTTTCATTGCGGTTTTCGAGGCTCTGCCCATTTTTTCCATAATTGCAATATTCCTATCGTGTAATTTAGACAACTTGTTAATTGACCGGGCCGCATCTTCTGCGGATTCTTTGATTGCACGAAGAAAGAATTTTATCCATTGCTCGTAATTGTTTTTATTTCTCACTTCACTCATACGGTCATAATATTCAATTCTGTTATTTTTGAGGTAATAGGAGATATAAAGTGCAGGTGTGTTTAATCTCTTTTTCTCCATTAAAAACAGAGTAATTAACAATCTGCCTACACGACCATTACCATCCAAAAACGGATGTATTGTTTCAAATTGATAATGAATTAAGGCTGCCTGAATCAACATATCCAATTCATCATCTGAATTTATATATTTTTCTAAATCAGACATTGCCCCCTGCATATCTTCGGGATTAGGCGGAATATATCGTGCATTTTTTAATGTACTGCCTGCGGCACCAATCCAGTTTTGAGAGTATCTGAATTCGCCCGGATTCTTTTCCTGCCCTCGTACGTCCTTCATTAAAACCTCATGCGTTTCTTTTATCAGTCGGTTGCAGAGTGGGAGTGATTTTAGTCTTTCAAGAGCAAACTCGGTTGCTTTTATATAATTCATTACATCAGCTACATTTTGATTGACATTTTTCTCAATCAATGGATCTAATACATCTTCCAAAGTCGCCTGTGTGCCTTCAATCTGTGACGACAGTAATGCTTCTTTACGCACATACATAGACACAAACAAATTCATGTTGGGAATATAGCTCGACAATGTATCTAAGGTTGCTAAAGCCTTTGTTGCCTCTGTAAGCAGGGAAATCATTTCTGTATCCATATTTATTTCTACCGGTAGCGGTGTAGGACGAAACGACTTGTACTGGGCCTCTCCGCTTAAATTTGTGATATATTCTCCGGCTCTTTGCATATCAACACCTTCTTATCTCGAAATTTCAAATATATTTTAACACACTTATTTCGATTTGTCAAATTAAATCAAAATAAAGAGTTTTCTTATTTTGAACAATTAAACAAATTAATAATTATGTGTTGCATTTTAAAATATTATTGCAAAAAAGACCTACCCTTGCTCTATAAACAAAGATAGGTCTTTCACAGTTTGAGGACGGGCAGTTTTGGATATTGCAGACTTCCAAAAAATGTAACAAAAACAGCCCCGTCCCTAAACTGTTTGACTTTAATTCATTTCATACAAAATCTCAAGCCCTTTTTCTGGATGATATGTCCAACTAACGGTATAGTTTTTATTAGATTCTATTTGCTTGCCTTGACTCCATGTTGTTGTGTTCATTTTTTTATATAGAGAGCTTGAAAAACCTAATTTTTCATTCAGTTTTCTTATATTTTTTTCGTAAAAAATAAGTGCATCCCAACCCTCTCCTCTATCATATTTATTAGAATCAAAGCTCATCCATGTACCATCAGAGGCTATTTCCAATGAAGCAAGGTCATTATCATCTACATGCAAATTAATTCCGGAACATATTTCATTAAAATTAGTGGGTGTAGCTCCGAAAATGGAACAAGCTAAAATAATAATAACGATAAAAAGTGCTATTATGGTTACGCTAATCCAAAACTTAGATTTATATTTATTATGATATATAAAACGAGCTATATTTTTTCGAAGACGAGCCAAAAGACCACTTGATTCATTAGCAATATTATAAAAATTTTGCGGTTCGGTTTTATTACCAATAATTTTGTTGCACCCACAAGGGATATCGCCATCGTTGGCGACTTCGTTACACATACTACTGTTTAAATTGTTTTTTTCTTCAAACATAACAATACCTCCTGAAAATCTTTTAATTTCTTTTATTATACATCTAATTCCACCATTTGTCAACACTATTCCACATAAAATAGATGCATTTGTTATAAAATGTATACAACAAGTGGAAAGAGGTGTGCAATATGACATATAAGTTTGCCGATAATTTGAAAAAACTAAGGACAAGCAAAGGTCTGACCCAGACGCAGCTTGCTCAAAGATTATGGCTTAATAAGTCGATTATAAGTGCTTATGAAAATGAAACAAGAACACCAAGCCTTGAAGTTCTTATCAAACTTTCCAACGAATTCAATGTATCTATGGAGTATTTATTAGGTATAGAAAGAGAAAAAACAATAGACGTAACAGGTTTAACAGAAGAACAAATAGCGGTTGTAAGCTCACTTGTAGATCTGCTAAAAAAAGAAAATAAATAAATGCCAAAGTGCAATGTCGGTGGCCCTATTTTTCCTCGGCTTCGCCGATACAACAAGAAAAGAAAGCAAGCCCAAAGCAGTCATTATGGATAAGTGTTAACGAAACTCATTTTTTCGCTTTCCATTCCTGCTTTGGGCTTGCTTTTATATCGCTTAAAATATAGTGTTTTGCTTGAATTTCAGTTGTTGCTCATTCTTGCGTATGTGCTTAATAAATCGCGATAATACTGATGATTTTGCATATAATGTGTGATATATGTATTCTTGTCATTATGTCAGGATACACATCAGAAACATAGTAAAAATATCGGTATTATCGATAAAAAAACCAATCATACAACTTATGTAACGTTTATCCATAAAAAGAAAAACAGTACAAGATAATAATCTCATACTGTTTTGTTTTTGAATAAGTTCTCTTTATTTGATCGTAAATCTTGCCATCCAATCCTTGAAAACCTTGATCTTACGCCATTTATTTGTCTAACGGTTTCATTGTAGGGAACAGGAGCACGTCACGGATTGAAGGGGAGTCTGTCAGGAGCATGACAAGGCGGTCAATGCCGATACCGAGGCCGCCTGTGGGGGGCATCGCATATTCAAGCGCATTGATATAATCATCATCCATCATATTCGCCTCATCGTCACCCGCGGCGCGAAGTGCCGCCTGCCGCATAAAGCGTTCCTTTTGGTCGATGGGGTCATTCAGTTCGGAAAAGGCGTTACCCATCTCACGGCTCGTAATAAAGATTTCAAAGCGTTCCGTCATCGAGGGGTCATCTGCCTTGCGCTTTGCAAGCGGTGAAACCTCAACCGGATAGTCCATGATAAACGTCGGCTGTACAAGCTTTTCCTCCACCTTCTCTTCAAACACAAAGCTTATAATGTTGCCGCGCGTATCCTTGCCCTTCTCCGGCACAAGCCCGATGGATTTTGCCATTGCCTGCGCTTCCTCGTCCGTCTTTGTCTCGGCAAAGTCCACGCCCGCGTATTTTTTAATTGCGTCAATCATAGTCAGGCGTTCCCATTTCGCGCCCAGATCCACTTCTACGCCCTGATACATCACCTTTTGTGTGCCCAAAACGTTTTGCGCTACGGTTTTAATCATATCCTCGGTCAAATCCATCATGCGATGGTAGTCACCAAACGCCTCGTAAAGCTCAATCGAAGTAAACTCGGGGTTATGCTTGGGGTCCATGCCTTCGTTTCGGAATATACGGCCGATTTCATAGACACGCTCAAGCCCGCCGACAATCAGACGTTTAAGGTGCAGCTCCGTTGCGATGCGAAGGTACATGTCGATATCCAACGTATTATGGTGCGTAATAAACGGACGTGCCGCCGCACCGCCTGGGATTGTATTTAAAATGGGGGTTTCGACCTCTAAATAGCCTTGTGCGTCGAGATACTTTCGAATTTCCTGAATGATGCGGCTTCTTGTAATAAAAGTATTTCTGACGTCAGGATTTACAATTAAATCCACATACCGCTGGCGATATTTTAAATCTGTATCCTGTAAGCCGTGGAATTTTTCGGGTAAGGGACGCAGGGATTTTGCCAAAAGTGTGATTTCCGTTACTTTAACGGAAATCTCGCCCGCATGTGTGCGAAAGACCTCGCCCTCGACGCCGACAACATCGCCGATGTCAAACTTTTTAAAAGCGGCATACGGCTCGTCCCCGATTTCATCGCGCCGAACATAAAGCTGGATGCGGTCACTTCTGTCCGCCAAATCACAAAAAGATGCCTTGCCCATTACACGTTTCGACATAAGGCGACCGCCAAGGGACACCTTTTTGCCCTCTAAATCTTCAAAATTTTCTTTAATTTCGGCGGCATGATGCGTCACATCATAGCGCACCTTCAAAAACGGGTCATTCCCCCCGTCTTGTAATTCCTGTAACTTTTCACGGCGCACACGCAGGATTTCATTTAAATCCTCCACGCCTTGATTTTTCATCTCTGCCATGGTTTGCCTCCATAGAATTTATTTCATTTTATCATATCATACAAAGCGTCGTTTGTCAACCATTTGTACGCAGAAAATCCAACTTTTCCCTTGACAGAAAGGGGATTGTTTGCTACAATAATACCATACTTGTGCATATGAAGGCACGCTGTTCTCAGAAGGGAACAAAGGAAATGTAAAGAAAGAGGTATTTTGTATGCACATGAAAAAATTAACGTTTTCTGCTCTGTTTTTGGCGCTCTGCCTTTTCCTGCCGTTTTTAACGCTGCAAACCGTGCAGCTCGGCAACATGTTTTCGCTGATGCACATACCTGTATTTGTGTGCGGGTTTGTTTGCGGATGGCCGCATGGTCTCCTGGTCGGCTTTCTGGCGCCGCTTCTTCGTAATCTTCTTTTTGGAATGCCGCCCTTTCCGCGGAATATCGCGATGGCGGCGGAACTTTTAACGTATGGTCTTTTTGCAGGTCTTTTTTATCGTATTTTCCCGAAAAAAGCAGGCTATTTATATGTAAGTCTAATCCTCGCCATGATTTTGGGGCGCGTGGTGTGGGGGAGTGTGATGGCATGCATTGCAGGCAATTTTACGTTTTCCGCATTTTTAGCGGGTGCTTTTGTAAATGCCGTGCCCGGAATTCTTTGCCATCTTGCGCTGGTGCCGCCCCTTGTATTAGCCTTTCAAAAAAGCGGGTTTTAAAATGGAGAACTTAGAAAAAAGAATTCAATCTCTGCTTGCGGAAAAAAACCGCGTCCTGATTTCAATTGAAGGCGGTGCGGCGGCGGGCAAAACGACGCTTTCAGCGCATCTTTCCGAAAGGCTCGGCGCAAATGTGTATCATATGGACGATTTTTTTCTGCCGCCTTTTCTGCGCACGGCCAAACGGCTTTCGGCATCGGGCGGCAATGTGCACTATGAACGGTTTTATGAAGAAGTTGTATGCCCTGTTTTGAAGGGCGAGGCTTTTACCTACGGCGTTTTTGATTGCCGCACAAATTCCATTTGTTCGCAACAACACGCGCCGCAAAATCGGTTGCACATCATGGAAGGCGTGTACAGCGCGCACCCCTATTTTGGGGATATTTATGATTTACGCATATTTTTGGAAATTGATGCGGCCGTACAGCGGGAACGGATCTTTGCGCGAAATCCAGAGAATGCGGAAGCGTCTTTCTCACGTTGGATACCGATGGAAAATCAATATTTTGCCGCATTTTCCGTAAAAGAGAACAGTGACATTGTACTTTAAAAGAGGCTTTCAGACTATCAAAAAACAGAAATGTAACGACGGGATTTTATTGAGAAACCCCGTCGTTACTTGCTTTTTGCGAAATCGTTCTCTACTGTACCCACGTATGCCGACGAAAACGATTTCACAAAATATAACTGCGTTTTTCTGTTATCTTCTCTTTTCCGATGCAATCTCGCGGATTTTATTTTCATAAAAATCGGTAAGCTCTGCCGCATATTCCTCGCGGTCGCTCTCCGCAATTACGCGGCAAACTGCCTTTTCCGCATCAGGCAATATAAGCACCCAGCCGCTATCTTCATAGATTTTTATACCGTCTGTCATATCCTTTTTTTCTGCCAAATCCGAAAGGGCGCGTATAACCGTGCCTTTCCGCTCAAAGGCACAGTCCACCTCTCGTCGGCTAATAAAAAATGCAGGAATTTTGTCAAGAATCGAAGCGAGGGACACGCCGCGGCTCACAAGGAAGTCTGCAATCTCAAAAAGCGCACTGACCGCATCAAATTGCAGGTTAAATTGCAGTTTTACATCGGGCGCATCCCCGCATAAGGACGCCATCCGCCAAAGGGGTGATTCCTCGCCGCGCCGCACCCGCACGTTTCGCTCTCCCGCCATTTTCTCAATCACGCTCGGCGCACCCGCGCCAACGAAAACGGTTGCATTTTTATACTTCTCCATAACCAAAAGCGCGCCAAGCGCCTCATACAGCGCCCTGTCCACAACGCGGCCGCGTGCGTCAATCAGCATCATGCTTTCGCACGCTGTGTCCATGACCGCACCGAGTGCACACCCTTCCGCCGCAACGCGTCTTTGAAATTTTTGCAGCTTGTCCGTCTCAGCGGGCAGTATATCCGTGTTCTCCAAAATCAGCTCCGCGCCCACCCTTGCGGCAATCTCTTTTAAAAGCGCACGCCCTTGTCGGGACGGGACTGCCGCCAGAATCCGAAGCGGAATTTTGGCGGAAAGTGAATTGGTAAGTGTTTTCAGGTAGTGATTTTTATATTCATAAAGCGTTTCGACCTCGCCAATCGTTTCCGCGTCACAAAGTGCAAAATCCTCTCTTGTTAAGAGTGTTTCAATCTTTCGACTTGCATTTCTGTCAATATTTACCCCTTTTTCATTCAAAACATTTACATATGCCTCGCCGCGCCGTATGCCGATATAGATGCCGCCCGAAAGACTGTACGCGCACACGCCGCTGCGCAAAACAGGCAAGGGGATTTCCCCGAAATCAAACACACGGGCGCGGGATGAAAGTGCGCCCGAAAAAAATGCGTAGACAAGCATTTTTGCAGCGGGCGAGCCGTCATGCGCTATGCCGACGGAATTGCCGAGCACCGCGGCAAGTGCTGAGCCAAGCTTGCGGACAAAGGCGGGTGAAATTTGGATACCTGCCCGACCGCAAATTTCCCTTTCTCCGAAAAAAGAAGAGGCAGGGCAATGCTCCCATACGACATTTTCTGCCACCATCTCCCCGTTTGACACCGACTTATGCGGCCATATTTTCACGCCCGGGCGCACTACGGCGTCTCGTCCGACGTGACTGTATGCACCCAAAACGGACTGCTCGTAGAGAGATGCGCCGCTTTCTATCACGCTGTGCGACGAAAGGACAGCTCCGCGCACCTCGGCATTTTCCCCCACGCACACGTTATCGTAGAGAATACTCCTTTTGATTGAAGCCCCCGAAAGCACTGTGCAGTTTTCACCAATTACGGTGAAGCTATCGACCACCGCACCGCGCGCAATGCGGCTTCCTTTCCCTAAAAGCACAGGGGCATTGAGCACCGCACCTTGCTCAATCACTGCGCCTTCTTCTAAAAAGATGCCCTTTTGTACCTCTTTCGCAGGGAAGGTAAGCGGGATTTTCCCCGCGAAAACATCATAATGGCAATGTCGATATGCATCCAAATCACCAATATCACACCAGTAATTTTCCGTTACAAAGCCGTATAGCGGCGCGCCTTTTTTCAGAAGGGCAGGGAAAATGTCCTTTGAAAAGTCACAGGGCATTTTGTCTGAAACAGAAAGCACTGCGGGGGACATGACATAAATGCCCGTATTCACGGTATCGCTCACCACGCGGCTCCAGGCGGGTTTTTCCAAAAACCGTTCAATGCGTCCGTCAGAATCCGTCACAACAACGCCGTATTCCAGCGGAATTTCCATCGGCTTGATCGCAATGGTTACAGCAGCGCGGCGCGCTTTGTGAAAGGCAACGAGCGCAGTAAGGTCAATATTGCAAATGGCATCACCGCTGATTACCAAAAAATCCTCGTCCAGAAAATCACCCGTGCTTTTTACACTGCCCGCCGTGCCGAGGGGCGTTTCCTCCGTAAAATAGGTAAGATGAACGCCAAAGTCCCGCCCGTCACCAAAAAAGTCCCGAATTTGATTCGGCATGTAGGCAAGCGTCACGCCGATTTCAAAAAAACCGTGCTTTTTCAGCAGCCGAATGATGTGTTCCATCGTTGGGCGGTTCATAATCCGCGTCATGGGTTTTGGCATTGTTGAGGTAAGAGGCCGAAGGCGCGAGCCCTCGCCCCCTGCCATGATGATTGCTTTCATGTTCTTTCTCCTTTAAAAAATATTGTAAATCACAAGGGCTTCCTTCTCGAAAATGTGCGAAAAAAGCTTTTCAAGACTATAAATTTCCGCCATAAGCTCGGGTTTCTCCCCATTGTCCGCATACGCTTCGGCACGCGCGACCGAAAGCATAATCTCGTCCAAAGTCCCGTGCGATGCCAAAAGTGCAAGGCGCGGTGCGATTTCTTCCCATTTTTCCGAAAGTGCCTCTACGCTTGGCCCGATTTCTTCATTGTTATCTGCCGCACGGCGCACCGCGTCCGTTTTTTCAAGAAGCGATTCCGACTCACTTTTTAAAACAGCACTATATCCGAAAAGCCCGACGCACAAAACCACCAATATACAAATGGCAATAAAAAATGCACGCATGGTTTATCCCCCTTTCTCCTTTTCCTGTGCCGAAAGTCCGTCCTTTTCCGTATAGGTGGCAAGAAAAATATCCGTCGCCTTTTTCCCGCCCAGCATCTCGCGAAGCTTTTTTTCGCTGATATTGCATTTTTTCAGATTTTCGGAAATGATGCGCCCGTCACTGATTAGCGTATACGGCACGCTCCCGCCGTCTGACTTTGGAAAGGCGCTGATACTCCCGTCCGTTTCCAAAATTGCCACGGCAACCTCGTCCACGCTGCGGATGTCTTTTTTCCGAAGCTCGTCCAAAATATCGTCTAAATTTACACGCAGATGCCGCATTTCCTTTTCATCCAAAACGCCGTTTCGTATGAGAATGGACGGGCGGCCGAGTAAAAATGCACGGGTACGCTTACTTTTGAGGCTGATAAAGGACAGCAGAATTTCGAGCGACGCAAGCATCAAAATCGGTACAATGCCCGCTAAAAGCGGCACACCCGTTTCCTGCATCGGAATGGTGGCAAGGTCACTGAGCATCAGCGTAACAACAAGTTCAAACGGTTGCAGCTCGCCGATTTGCCGCTTTCCCATGATACGCATGGCTATGATGACGACAAAATATAAAAATGCAGTACGGATTGCGGCAACAATCATAAAAGTTCCTCCGAGTCTTGATTTTTTTTGAATTTTGGTATATACTAATCGAAAAGAGAGGTTTTGTATGCAGCAGAAAATGAAAGTTGTTTTTTTGCCGACGGCGGCGGTCGTTCTTGCCGCCTTTTTCCCGCACGCGAGCGTTTTATACCGCTTTTTACTTGCGCTGGCTTCCTCTTTCGGTCTGTATGTTTCGATTTTCGGCACGGCGGCAGGTGCATGCCGCGGGGAGATTACGCTTTTGCTCGTTCCCGTTTTGGCATTCTCTGACGCGTTGTTTTGCATTTTATTTTATTATGTACGAAAGCTCGGCAATTATGCGGCCGCATTTACATCTGCTTTGGGCGCATTTTTGTTTTTATTTTTGGGCGCGCACATTCTGGCGCACTTTGGCTGGATTCTGCCGCCGTCGCAGTCCTTTTATTTTGCGGAAGGTCTTTCCCTTCTTGCAGGCGGACTTTTGGCGGCTTTTTTACAAAATCGGAAGGGGGCGGGTGTATGATTGAAATGGACATAAAAGAAATAGACGGCGTGGGTCCCAAACGCGCCGCGTCTCTTTCTCGCCTCGGCATACACACAGTTTCGGATTTTTTGCACACGGCACCCATTCGATATGAGGACAGGCGGCGTATTTTCCGCATTTCGGATCTGGAGGACGGGGACAGGGGCGCCATCCGTGTGATCCCGACAGGGACCATGTCTGTTAAAAAAGCCGCCTCGGGCAAGCTTGTTTGCACCCAGCGGTTTTCGGACGGCAGCGGGTTTATAGACGGCATTTGGTTTCACGCGCCGTTTTTACGAAATGCGTTCCGTCGCGGGCAAAGCTATATTTTGTACGGAAAAATGGCAGGCACGGGCGCTCGTCGTCACATGTTCGCGCCGATTTTTGAATCTGCCGCGTCGCAGGAAAAAACGGGCAGAATTGTCCCTGTCTACCCGCTATCGGCAGGGCTTACGCAAACTTTTATGCAAAAAACCGCAAGCGCCTGTTTGTCGCTTCTCGAAGGCGAGATAGCGGAAACATTGCCTGCGGAAATTTTAGAAAATGCAAATATTTTAGATAAAAAAACTTGTTTTCGGCTTTTGCACGCCCCCGAAAGCGAGGCTGACTATGCCTCCGCACGAAAACGGCTGCAATTTGAAGAATTGTTTTCGCTCTTTTTGGGGATTGAAATGCAGAAAAAAAGGCTGAAAACAAAAAAAGGTCTCCCGCTTTATGCGGATGCAGACTCGTTTTTCAATGCGCTGCCCTTTGCGCCGACGGCGGCACAACGCCGCGTAGTGGGCGAAGTTTTTTCTGATATGCAAAGGGACGTTCCCATGAATCGCCTTGTGGAAGGGGACGTCGGCAGCGGAAAAACCGTTGTGGCAGCCGCCGCCCTTTATGCCGCCGTTTGTGCGGGCATGCAGGGGCTTTTGATGGTACCGACGGAGATTTTGGCGCGGCAACACGCACAAACGCTGAAAAAACTGCTCCCGCATGAGGAAATCTGCCTTTTGACGGGGCAATTGTCCGCTTCCCAAAAGCGCGCAGCGCTTTCGGATATCGCATCGGGGCGCGCACGCGTTATTGTCGGCACACAGGCACTTCTCAGTAAAAACGTCACATTCTCCCGCGTGGCGGTCGTTTGCGTGGATGAACAACACCGCTTTGGCGTGCGCCAGCGCGGCTTTTTGGAGATGACGGGCGAGGCGCCGCACGTTCTTGTCATGAGCGCAACGCCCATACCGCGCACTTTATCCCTTACGCTCTACGGCGATTTGGATATTTCGGTTTTGGATGCCCGCCCCGCGGGCAGGCAGGCGGTTGACACCTTTGCCGTTTTGCCTGCACTCCGAAATCGTGTACATAGCTTTCTTGAAAAGGAACTGAAAAAAGGGAACAGCGCCTTCGTAGTCTGTCCGCGCGCAGAAACTGAGGAGGAGGGGGTTTTAAGCGTCACCGCGTATGCCGATGCGCTCGCGCGTGTGTTGCCGCCCGATTCCGTTTTGTGTCTGCACGGCAAAATGAAGGAAAAGGACCTGATTATGGCAGACTTTGCATCGGGAAAGCCGCGTGTATTGGTTGCCACCACGGTAATTGAGGTCGGCGTAGATGTGCCGCGCGCAACGGTGATGGTGGTGGAAAATGCCGAGCGTTTTGGGCTTGCGCAGTTACACCAGTTACGCGGGCGTGTAGGGCGCGGCAAGGAAAAAGCTTACTGCATTCTGATTTCGGACGCGCGCACAAAGGAATCGCGCGAGCGGCTTTCTGCCATGCGCCGCATGCATGACGGATTTCAGATTGCCGAGGCAGACCTTCGTCTGCGCGGGCCGGGCGAGTTTTTCGGCACAAGGCAACACGGACTGCCGTTTCTTCGCTTTGCCGACCCCGCCGCGGACCCCTTACTTTTGGAAAGCGCACAAAAAGCCGCCAAAAAGATGGCGGCGGACGAGACAGCGCTAAACGCATATCCGCATCTTTTGGCGGCGGTAGAGAAAATGTATACGGTCGCAGGGAATTGATGGCGGATTTCTTGACTTATGACACTCTTTTATGATAGAGTATAGGAAAAGGAAGTGGTCTTATATGTTTGATTTTACGCGGGTTACGGCTGTGGTGCCGCCCACCGTTTTGGGTGATGCCGCAAAGAACGCCGCCTATATGGAAGAGGCGATCAAAACGCACGGGCAAAACGCCTCTTTACTCCTGTTTCCCGCACTTTCGCTCACAGGGGCAACGCTGGGAGATTTATTTTTACAGGCATCGCTTGCAAAAAGTGTCCGCAGCGCGCTTTCCCATCTTGTAGAAAGCACGCGCGGTATACCCGCCGCAGTGGTCGTGGGTACGCCCTTATATTGCGGCAATGCCATTTATAACGCCGCCGTCGTTCTTTTGGACGGGCGCATTCTCGGTGCAGTACCGAAGCAGTTTTTATTGCCTTCTGAAAAGCGCATTTTTTCGTCGCTATCCACACCCACAGAGATAAACGGCTCCTTGATTGCCGACGGCGCAGACTACGCCGTTCCCTTCGGCTCGCTTCTTTTTGATGCGGGTATTCGGTTTGGCATTGAAATGTGCTCGGACGTGCTCTCGCCCATGCCGCCGTCTCTCTCGCTTGCGCTCGGCGGGGCAGAGCTGATTGTCAATCCCGCCGCTACTCGTTTAGCCGCGGGCGGACGTGATACACAAAAAGATGCATTGCGCGCGCTTTCCGCACGGCTTTTATGCGGCTATGTTTCCGTTTCCGCAGGAAATGATGAGTCTACCACCGATGCCGTTTATGCAGGGCACACGTTTTTTGCTTCGGCAGGCAAGCTTTTGGCGGAAAATGATGCGTCGATTGCCTCTGATTACGCGCTTTCGATGGATTTTGATATGGAAAAAATCCGCGCCATGCGCCTTAAAAATATGATATATCGGGACGCGGCATCGTCTTTTGTGTCCGACATACGCCCTGTAAATGCCGCACCCCTTCCCGAAAGTGACGGCACGCTTTTGCCGCTTCGGCATCTGCCCTTCGTGCCATCGGAAAAAAAGGCTCGCCAAAAACGCGCGCTGGAAATCTTTCATTTGCAGGCCGCGGGGCTTGCAAGGCGCCTGAAAACCGTGGGCGTCACGCCTGTTATCGGCGTTTCGGGCGGGCTCGATTCCACGCTTGCACTTTTAGTGAGTGCGGCGGCGATGCAACGTATCGGGCGGGAAAATAGCGAAATTTTAGGCATTACCATGCCCGCCTTCGGCACAACGGACCGCACGCTGAAAAATGCGCTGGCGCTCATGGACGCCATTGGCATCACTGCGCGGGCCATTCCGATAAAAGACGCAGTCAATCAGCATTTTAAAGACATCGGGCATGACGCGTCCGTGCATGACGCAACCTATGAAAACGCCCAGGCAAGGGAACGCACACAGGTCCTGATGGACATGGCGGGCGAGGTTGGCGGGTTTGTTGTCGGCACAGGGGATTTAAGTGAGCTTGCCCTCGGCTGGTGCACCTATAACGGTGACCATATGAGTATGTACAGCGTAAATTGCGGGGTGCCGAAAACGCTCCTTCGCTTTATCATTGAAGGCATTATGGAAGAGAGGCTTTTCCCAAACGCCACGGCCGTATTAGGCGATATTTTAGATACGCCCATAAGCCCCGAGCTTTTGCCGCCTGACGAGGCGGGGCATATCGCCCAGCGGACGGAGGATTTAGTCGGCCCTTACGCCCTGCACGACTTCTTTTTATACTATATGGTCGGCTACGGCTTCTCTCCATCTAAAATATACTGTCTTGCCACACGCGCATTTCGGGACCTTTTTACAAAAGACGAGATTTTGAAGTGGCTCCGCACCTTCTACCGCCGCTTTTTCTCGCAACAGTTTAAAAGAAGTTGCATGCCCGACGGCGTGCAAGTCGGCTCCATCGCCTTTTCACCGCGCGGCGCCTTCTCTATGCCGAGTGACGCGACCGCCGCGGCATGGCTTAGGGAGATTGATACGCTTTTGTAAACGGTCTTTTCGCAATCTGCTCAAAATAAAAAACGCACCGATGCTTTTGCATCGATGCGTCAGCGTGTCGATAAAGTCGACACGCTGACCGAGACATCGAAAAACGCAGTTATATTTTGTGAAATCGTTTTCGTCTGCGTACGTGGGTACGGTAGAAAACGATTTCGCAAAAAGCAAGTAACGACGGGGTTTCTCAATAAAATCCCGTCGTTATATTTATTCTTTTGATATACAGAATGGATAAATCCATTCCCTACAATATGTGTGGCTTTGATGCCTTTCCTTGCGGTAGAACAAGTTTTTCGACAGTCTGACGCACCGATGCTTTTGCATCGATGCGTCTTTTTTTCTATCGAATCTTACGGGATTCGAGATAATACCGTTTTTCGTGCGCCTCGCCCATCGAAAAGGTTTTCCGCGGCAGTGCGCCGTCCGCCAAAACCGTATCAAACAAAAGATTCTTGTTCATAACGGGCAAAAGAATGCCGAGATTGCCTTTTTCTGTGCCAAGACGTTTTGTAACGTCTGCGCCATGAATATAGTCAATTTTTAGGTTTTTTGCATCCAGAAAGCGCTGAAGTGTGCCGACCGCTAAGGGGGACAATGGTTTTTCTATGGTCAGCGTGCCTTCTCCGCCTGCATGAAAATAGCAAAACGTCTGCGGTGCAAAGCTGTCGTTGCCTTCCTTTTCGCAAAACGCGCTCAATTCCTTCAGGACTGTTTCGGGCTCCGTATCGAAAATCACGCGGTGAATCGGCTCAAATTCGAGCGCCGCATCATGCAGGTTGACAAGCTCTGCCAACGCGTAGCGCGCAGGATGTGCCTTTGCCTCATCCGCGCCGATTTCTCCCTTTAATTTTTCATAACATGCCTTTGCGGTGGCAAGGGAATGGTTGCCGTC
>JAZNUV010000010.1:0-23594 GCA_045592445.1 Clostridia bacterium
ATCCTTTTATGATTGTAATTAGCTGCATACTCGCTATTAATATGTATTTTCATCATCTTTGTTCCGAATACACCATTGTGCTTGTTATACATATCTGTTATTTTTTCAGCTAATTGTTCGTTTTCTAATTGACTTTTACTCGGTTTTCTTTTAAGCCATTTGTAGTATGATGAACGATTAATATTAAGCAAAGCACACAACCACTCAACTGGATAATTATACTCTGTGTGGCATTCCTTGATGGTTATGAAGTTGTTTTCTAATCTGACTCCGCTCAGCGTCGCCTCCTTTCTACCTCCTGCAATTTTTTTAGGACATTTATCTCCATTTCAAGCCGTCTTTTCTCTGCTTCCAAAATCTGATTTTGAGCTTTAAGGCGATCTACCTCTGTCAAATCTGATTCAGCTTTTGCTTTACCTCTACCGTCAATTAAACCATCAATACCTTTTTGTTCATACTTGCGTACCCAAAGATAAATTTGCTGATAGGAGACGTTATACTTTTCCATAGTTAAAGCATAGTTTCTATCGTTTGCGATGCAATACTTAACTATCTCTATTCTTTCTTCGAATGTGGTTTTTCTTGCTTTGGTCATATGTTTATTTCCTCCAGAACGAGTATCTTTTAATTCTTTATGACCATTATACCACAAAATCCAACGTTGGAGTTGTACTTTACTTGAAATTTTGTATTTTTTGCAAATTTCTTCCTGACTTGTTGTTCCGTTGAGATAATCTAATACAGCAGAATATTTTGTTTCCTTAGAGTACTTTTTATATGTTGTAGACGGCTTCAAGCCATCCTCACCCTCGGATTTGTATTTTCTTATCCACGTTTGAAACGAAGCAATAGACACACCGTATTTTTTTGCCATAATCGTCTGTGATGTGTTTCCATCCAAATACTCTAATACTGCTTTTAGTTTGTTTTCATAGTCGACTTTAAAATTAGACATAAAAAACCCCCTTAGAATAGTCTTGAAATTTTTTGTTATTTCAAGTGTCTACTCTAAGGGGATTATATCAGATTTAAACAGTCCCTTTTATCAACTTAAAAATACATGTAAAATCAGACAACACCCTGTGCCATCATGGCATCTGCAACCTTCAGGAATCCTGCAACGTTTGCACCAAATACATAATCACCTTCTCTGCCAAATTCCTTTGAAACCTGATATGTATTTTTCTGAATGTTGTACATAATGCCTTGGAGCTTTGCATCAACTTCCTCAAAAGTCCAGCTATAACGCATGGAGTTTTGGCTCATTTCAAGTGCAGATGTGGCAACACCGCCTGCGTTTGAAGCCTTACCCGGTGCATACAGAATACCACTGGACTGGAACAGCTCAATGGCTTCCGGTGTGGAAGGCATATTTGCACCTTCGCATACTGCCATACACTTATTCTTAATCAGAAGTTTTGCATCCTCGCCACAAAGTTCATTTTGTGTAGCACAAGGTAATGCAATATCGCAAGGAATGCTCCAAACACCTTTGCCCTCATGGTATTCTGCCGTGGGACGATACTGGAGATAATCCTTTACGCGACCGCGTTTAACTTCTTTTATTTCTTTGAGTGCAGCTAAATCGATACCGTCTTTATCAAAAATATAGCCAGAGGAATCGCTTGCAGAAACTACCTTTGCACCAAGTTGCTGTGCTTTTTCAATAGCGTAAATTGCAACATTACCCGCACCGGATACCACAACAGTTTTATCCTTTAAGGTATCACCCTTCGTTTCGAGTGCTGCTTTCGTGAAGTATACAAGCCCGTAACCTGTTGCCTGTGTACGTGCCAAAGAACCGCCGTATGCAAGACCTTTACCCGTCAAAACGCCTTCATAAAGTCCTGTCAGGCGCTTATACTGTCCGTAAAGATAACCAACCTCACGAGCCCCAACGCCAATGTCACCTGCGGGTACATCCACGTCAGCACCAACGTACTTATAAAGCTCCGTCATAAAGCTTTGGCAAAACGCCATGACCTCTCTGTCGGATTTACCCTTCGGGTCAAAGTCAGAGCCACCCTTGCCACCGCCGATAGGAAGACCGGTCAGGGAATTTTTGAAAATCTGTTCAAAACCCAAAAACTTGATGATACCAAGGTTTACAGAGGGATGAAAACGAAGACCACCCTTGTAAGGCCCAATTGCATTGTTAAACTGCACACGAAAACCGCGGTTTACCTGCACCTTACCATTATCATCTACCCACGGAACGCGAAACATAATCTGACGTTCCGGCTCAACCAGTCTCTCTAAAAGACCGCATTCACGGTATTTAGAATTTTTTTCCGTTACAGTTTCCAGAGAATTTAATACTTCTTCCGTCGCCTGATGAAATTCCTTTTCACCCGGATTACGGCTGATTACCTGCTCTAGAACTTCCTTTGCATAGGACATGTCGATTCCTCCTGTATTATAGATTATTTTATAATTTTATCTGTAAAACACTGTATTGTCAAGTATTTTTTTTGATTTTTTTCATTTTTTGTTATATCGACTGTAAAGAACACCCCTTGCGTCTTTTCACCCGTACGTATACACCATTCTATCGTATGTTCATAAATACATTTTTATTGGTTTTCGATTTATAGATACAAAGCGGCATGTTGCCGAAATTTGTCAATATTTTTTCCAGGAGATCCACAACAATATACTCACTTTCGTAGTGACCAAGTTCTATAATTGGAAGTCCCCAAGCTGCGGCACTTCTCGCCACTTCGTATTTCACATCGCCTGTAATATATACGTCTGCACCTGCCGCCAAAACATCCGGCAAAAGGCTTCCGCCGCTTCCCGTACAAAGTGCAACGCGAACAACAGGTGTGTCCGCTTTGCCGCTAAATCGAATATAAGGCAGGCGATATATCTTTTTGATTTTGTCTGCCAAATCCCCTACCGTCATTTCCTCGGGCAGATTTCCGATTCGACCTAATCCTGCACCTTCCATGCCCGTAATCGGTTTTGTATTGCTAAGATTTAAAAATTGTGCCGCCAAATCATTCAGGCCGCCCGCCGCGCTATCTAAGTTCGTATGAGCAGCATACACGGCAATATGGTTTTGGATTAAATATAAAAGGCAACGTCCCTCGGGTGTTTCATCTGTAATTGCCTTTATGGGGTTGAAAATCAGCGGATGGTGACTAATAATCATTTCTGCACCCACCGCCTTTGCCTCAACGGCAACATCCATATCTACGTCCAATGTCAGTAAAACGGTCTTTACTTCGGCATTCTTTTCTCCAACCAAAAGACCGACGTTATCAAAATCCTCCTGCAGTGTTTTCGGTGCATACTTTTCTAAAACATGCATTACATCTGTAACGTTCATAACCTTCTCCTTTAAAAAATAGATTGCACAAGTTCCTCCGTCTTTTTTTCCATTGCTTCAAAATCCATACAAGGAACATAAATACTCTCCAAATAACCGTGGGCAGCTTTTGCCTCTGCAAACGAATCAATTGCACGTTGCATGAGCGTTCCCGCATAGCTCCAACCATCACCAAGGTGTGGATCGTAGCGGATGAACTCGTCTAAATCCACCATTTCTGCCCCGGCGAAATTTGTGTAATAATCATAGGTTGACAATGCTGTTTTCAGTTGCGGAATATATACATGCTCCAGCTTTTTCTGTGGCTGCATCGGGCAAAAGAACAGAATTGGAGTAAATCCGCGCGCCATTGCAAGCTCTGCAAAACGTTGCATGACAACGGATGCTCCGTATGCGCCTTTCACAGTTATTACATAGGAATCGGAAAAAATTGTATCTACATAGTTTACAAATCCTTCCGGCGTTATCGCACTTGCAAAAAGGCATCGGGCGTGGCCGTTTCCCTTGCAGGTGGAAATACCGAAAATACGATTTGCAATATCCTCTCCCACCTCTTTTATTCCACGCAAATCCGCCGCGGCCTTGTATTCATTTTCCATATCCGTAAGAAGCGGCAATGCGGCTTCTAAAAAATGATATCCATTTTGAAATGCACGTCTTTTCTTTTCCGCATAAAAACGAATCTCCTCGCCTTGCAAGGCGGGGTTCCCTTTTGTTAAAAAGGTAGCAGCATCAAAAATTTCACCACCTGCGCGCGGGTATTTCGGATCATCATTGTGCGGTGATGTGGCATCTATGACCGCCGTCTTAAGCGACGGAATATGGACACCATCATACGAGGCAGGGTCAGATGAACAATGAAACACTTCGTACGGCAGATGTAATGCCTCCGCTTTTTTTGCAATGCGTTTCATAAGTGTTGACTTGCCTGTACCCGGTCCGCCTTTTAAGAAAATTTTTCGGCTTTTTTCTGTTTCATCCATTATAAAATTAAAATATGAGAAAAAACCACTTGGCGTATTTACGCCAGCAAACATATGCATCCCGTTCATATACACAACTCCTTTCATAGCATTGTATTACGAGAGCGTGCAACACGGTGCATGTCCGCCATTTTATTTGTCCGTCTCTGTGAGCATTGCTGTGAGTTCTTCCTTGGTCACAACATACTTTTTATTGCAGAAGTGACAAGTCAGTTCTGCGTTTATTTGTTTATCAATAATATCCTGAATTTCCGTTTTACCAAGACTTCTGACGGCGCGTTCAATTCGTTCCTTCGAACAATCACAATGATATGCCGTTTTACTTTTTTCAAAGGTGTATCCATCAAAATTCTGCAAGGCAAACGCCAATATATCCTCGGGTGTTGCACCCTCCTCAAGCATAGTCGTAATAGCAGGCATGGTTTTCACCATTTCCTCCAGCTTGAGAATTTGCTCGTCTGTCGCCTCGGGCATAACCTGCAATATCATGCCGCCTGCAGCTTTTACTGTATAATCGCGATCAACCAAAACGCCAAGTGCAACAATTGATGGGATCTGTTCACTCTGCGCATAGTAAAGTGCAATATCGTCCCCAATTTCACCCGTGCAAAGCTTCACCTGTCCGACGTATGGCTCTTTCAGTCCGAAATCACGTATAATACCGAGCAATCCGTTTGCGCCAACTGCTCCGCCGACATCAAGTTTTCCGTTTTTCAGTGGTAAATCCACTGTCGGATCGGACACATATCCCTTTACGTTTGCGCGACTATCGCTGATTGCAACCATCTTACCCAGCGGTCCACCGCCATTTACCTGTAATGTAAGGCTATCATTTTCGCCCTTCATCATGTCACCCATAATCGCACATGCTGTCAAAAGTCTGCCGAGTGCCGCAGTTGCGGTAGGTGTCGTCATATGCGTCTGCCTTGCAGCCTCTACCATATCGGTGGTTACTGCCGCCGACACACGTACTGCACCATCTGTTGTGACGGCTCGTAAAATATAATCCTTCATACTGTCCTCCCTGTTCAATTATAATACTCTGTGCCCAAGTCCAATCGCAATTTCATTTAAATTTAAAAGACCAATTCCAAAAAATAAGCATACACAAACATGCTCACCGCTTCGAGCAATCCCAATCTTTCCGCCTACATTAAGACCAATTGCCTTTGACATAATTTGTGAAACTGCTTCTCTTGCCGCGCCTGCCACTGCGCCCTCACCGCTATGCGTATTTTCAATAATACCCTCACGTTTTGCTGCAACAACCGCACGTTCAACGAGTTTGTTAACAGAGGTGATAAATTCGCCGCCAAAGTCCGCTGCCGCCGCCAAAACACCTTTTTCAGCGTACAATACCTTATTGTGTTTTTCACTTTCTCTGTCTGGTGTAAGTGCCATTTGTATTGCGTAAAACGCAACTTCTTTACTTCCCGCCATATTCCGTTGCCATCCTTTCTCCGATTGCACGTCCTGCCGCATGACCGGTAGAAAATGCAATTTGTAGATTAAATCCACCTGTATAGGCATCTACATCTATAATCTCACCCGCAAAATAAAGCCCATTCACAAGCTTACTCTCCATTGTTTTCGGATTGATTTCATCTGTTTTAATACCGCCTGATGTAATAATTGCTTCCCGAATTGGACGAAAACCAATAATCTCTACAGAAAAAGCCTTCAATACTTCCGCAACACCGCGTCGCTGCTCACGCGTTAATAATCCAGCTTTTTTTTGCGGTGGTATACCTGTTTTCTCCACAACAACATTTATGAGACGCTTTGGCAAAAGGTCATCCAGTGCATGTACAAAATCCTTTTTTGCATACTTTTCAAAATCTCGCAAAAGACGCTTGTCCATCATTTCGTCGCAAAGCGCAGGCTTTAAATCAATTTGCGCACAATATGCACCTTCCCCGCGCATGTGTGCACTGCCGCTTAATACAACAGGCCCTGAAATACCATCATGTGTAAACAGCATTTCCCCAAAATCTGTATAGATAGTTTTATTGTTTTTTAAAATTGAAAATCCAATATTCTTAAGACTCAGTCCTGCCAAATCATACTTTTCTTTTATGACGAGGGGTACAAGTGACGGTTTTGGTTGTACAACAGTATGTCCTACCATTTGTGCCATTTTATACCCGTCCCCCGTCGAACCCGTCTGCGGATAGCTGACACCTCCGGTTGCAAGAACAACTGCATCTGCCCGGATTTGCTTTTGCCCAAATTGCACCCCGTATATTTTCCCGTCTGAAACAAGCAATTTATCCGCACGGGCGGTGACCACACGAACACCGACGCGTTTCAACCATTTTCGATATGCCTCCACAACATGCCGGGCATCGTCGCTCTGTGGGAAAACACGATTGCCACGTTCAACCTTGAGTGGTACACCAAGCTTTTCCGTGAAGGACATCAGTGCCTGATTGGAAAAGCCACGGAGTGCACTATGCATAAATCGCGGATTCACTACAATATTATCAAGCATTTCATCGTGTGTACAAGCATTGGTAAGATTACATCTTCCCTTGCCTGTTATGCGAAGCTTGACACCTAATTTTTCATTTTTATCCACAAGACAAACTGTGGCACCCGCCTCTGCTGCCCTACCCGCCGCCATCATGCCTGCAGGGCCGCCACCAATTACAAGTATCTGCACGCTATTTCTCCTTACTTATAACAAAGAAAATTCGCTCACTGTCTGATCGCGGAGCCGAAAACGTAAACGCATCATATATTCCACGAACAGTAAGACCTGCTTTTTCTGCAGAATCGCAAAGCTCCTTTGCTTCATAAATACGCTGCGTCTGCCATTCATCGTAGCGATTATAGGTTCCATCCGCATTCTGTATGAAGAATGTAATATAAAAATGACAAAGCTTATTTTCTACTTCACTTTCCCAAATATAGGTTATATCTTCTTCGTCACAGAAAATTGGTGCGTCACCCAGTACATGTTTTAGTTTGTATGCGCTGTTTATATCAAAGATAAAAATCCCGCCCGGATTTAAATAGTTGTAAACCAGCCGAAAAACCTTATCTATATCATCCGTAATATAATTCATTGAGTCCAGTGCGCTGACAATCGCGTCTACGGTACCATAAAGTTCAAAATCCTTCATATCCATCAAAAGATATAAAATATCAGGGTTTTTTTCTTTCGCATAGGAAAGCATTGCCGCAGAAGCATCAAGACCTATCATATCATAGCCACAAGCATCAAGTCGTACAGTTATATTGCCCGTACCGCATCCCATATCCAGAATTAGTTTAGGATTCACTTGCATTTTTTTAAATAATTTCTGATAGTATTCAATCCAGTCATCATACGGAGTATCCCGCATTACTTTATCATAGATATTTGCAAATTCATCGTACATGGTGCACCTGCCTATAATACTCATATACCATCACAGACCCTGCCACCGCAACATTTAGAGATTCCGTACCACCCGGCATCGGTATCATAAGATGTTGCGACGTTGAAAGTATATCTTTGCTTACGCCTTCTCCTTCATTCCCCAAAATAAGCATAGTTGCTTTTGGAAACTCTGCATCATAAAGGGATTTTGTAGTGTCTGTCAACGCACCACAAAATGCCGTATAGCCTTCCCTTTCAGGCAATCTATCAGCGCGGACAGACGGCAATGCAAATACCGAACCCATCGAGGCGCGCATTACTTTAGGGCTATACGCATCCACCGTTCCGCGAAGCAAAACAACGCCATCAGCATCTGCTGCATGGGCAAGTCGAAAAATTGTACCAAGATTACCCGGGTCTTGAATACGGTCACACACAATTACAAGACCACCACGGAAAACATCTGCATTGCATAATTGTTGCATGGATGCAATAGCCAAAATACCTTGTGGTGTTTCTGTTTCTGCCAAATTGTCAAAAACCGAGGCACTTACCGCATAAATATGCTCACATTCCGGCACTCTACCACTATATCCTTCCCGCAAAAGAACAGTTCTAAGCTTTGCCCCGTACTTTACACTATCCCACACAAGACGCTCGCCTTCCAGTACAGTTTCTCCGCTTTTCTCGCGCCCTGCATGACTATATAATTTTTTCACTTGTTTGATAATACCGTTTCCGGTCGCAGTAATCGTAATCATACGCGTTATTTTCCCCAAAATAATACAAAATCCAAAAATCCGATAAAAAGAAAGCTGTCGTAAATCATGAATATACATCATTTTTTCACGGCAGCTTCATTTTTATAATACTGTTTTGCGCCGCTGCCTATGTCGGAAGCGTGCTTTTAAAGCTTATAAGCTTGCTTTTGCTTTTTCTACCAATGCAGTAAATGCAGCAGCATCATGGATAGCAATTTCGGAAAGCATTTTTCTGTTGATTTCTATGCCTGCCTTTTTAAGTCCATTCATGAACACAGAGTAATTCATTCCGTTTTGTTTGGCTGCAGCAGAAATTCTAGTAATCCAAAGTCTTCTGAAATCACGTTTTCTCTGCTTTCTTCCGATGTATGCATATACAAGCGACTTCATAACCGCTTGGTTTGCTATGCGAAAATTCTTTGACTTATGTCCTCTGTAGCCTTTTGCCAGCTTCAATATTTTTTTACGTCTTTTTCTTGTACTTAAAGCGCCTTTTACGCGTGCCATATTCTTTTCCTCCTATATTATTTATACGGTATCAACTTTTTAATTGTTACAGCATTCGGGATAGATGCATATGCTGTCTTGCGCAATCTCCTCTTACGCTTTGTGGACTTCTTGTTCAAAATATGGCTTCTGAATGCCTTTCCTCTCTTTACTTTGCCGGACTTAGTTAAGCTAAAGCGTTTTGCCGCAGCTCTGTGTGTCTTTAATTTCGGCATCATACTCTCTCCTTTTCATATATTATATTCAAAGCTCTTGAGCTTTCAATCAGTTTTTCGGCAGAATAAACATGGTCATACTTCTACCCTCGAGTTTCGGCAGCTTATCAATCGTTCCGACTTCGCTGACGGTATCTGCAAACTTTTTCAGAATATCCTCACCCAATGAAGCATGATGAAGTTCGCGGCCGCGAAAACGAACGCTAACTTTTACTTTATCACCCGCCGTAAGAAATTTAATTGCACTTCTTGCCTTTGTTTGAAAATCATGGTCATCAATAGATGGGGACAGCCGCACCTCTTTAATGCTAACAATTTTCTGGTTCTTTCTTGCTTCCTTTTCCTTTTTTGCCGCTTCAAACTTATACTTGCCGTAGTCCATAATTTTACAAACCGGCGGTTTTGCCTGCGGCGCAATTTTCACCAAATCCATATTCTTGCTGTAAGCAATTTTTTGCGCTTCCTTCGCATCTACAATGCCAAGTTGCGCACCGTCGCTATCAATGAGGCGAATTTCTTTATCCCGAATTTCCTCATTGATCATCACATCTTTACTGATATGCTGCACCTCCTACAAAAATATAAAGCGGTATTGCAAGCAACACCGCTTTAAAAGCGAATGAATATGAACCGTATGCGTATCATAACGATACGGTGAGGGCTAAACCCTGCTTGCTACAATAAATAGAATACCACATTTTCTTATAAATGTCAAGTATTTTTTATTTTGTTTTTTTGAAACCCATATAGAAAGCGTTTTTTTGTATCAAATTGCTCCTATGCAATATCTTTTGTACTTGTTGCTGCCACTACATCGTAGTAGTACCATGCATCTTTATCGTTGTCTACCCAGTTTGTTGTAACCGTTGCATCTTTATTTACTGTACGAACTAATACACGGTTTAAGATTACCATGGCTTCGGCACGTGTAATAAATGCATCCGGGCGGAATGAACCATCCTCATACCCTGTTACATAACCACAGTTTATAGCATGTGCAATCGCTTTTTCTGCCCAATGCCCTTTCGTGTCAGAGAATGATGCGCCCTCTGCCTGTAAATTATCCGAGAAACGGGACAGAATCGTCACAATTTCTGCGCGCGTAATGCCTGCAGCGGGAATAAATTCTTCATTCGGATAACCAGTGATATAGCCTTCTGCTGCCATCACACGAATAGCCTCAGCAGACCATCTGTCTGAATGAACATCAACAAATGCGGAATTAGTCGCATCAGCATTTATTTCACGCAAGAGGCGGTAGAAAATCATAGCCGCTTCTTCTCTTGTGATCTGATTTTCCGGTTTTATGGTATTATCCGGATAGCCTTGAATATAGTTTATATGTTCTTTACCTTTCAAAGGTGCAGGAACTTCTGTGTTAATCCACTTTACATAAAGAGGTGTTTCTGCTGTAACTTCTATAACACCCTCTGCCTTGATTGTGCGCGCCGCATCAAGATACCAACCGTCAAAGCTTGCGCCTTCCTTTTTCGGTGTTTCAAGCTTTGAAACATCAACCTTTGCAGTTTGGCTTGTTCCAGAAGGTGCAAGTGTCATGACATTGCCGCCTGCCGATGGTGTAACAGAAACATTTTTATTTCCACCATCCGAAGGAGTTCCCGGCAAAACTGTCGGTGTAGATTCTGTTCTCTTTTTTCTAATTGTTACGGAAGCACTTTTTTCAGCAGATGTGCACTGCATCGTGATTGCATCATCTTCACCAATGGAAATATTTCCTGTAACAGTCGCAACAACCGGGAAAGTTGCATAGTCGCTTGCAGATACACCGGCAGCTGTTAATGTCACATCTGCCAAATATGTTGCGAGATTTTCTTCCAAAACACCTGCTGTTACATAATCCTGCGTGCCATCCACGCTCTTTACAGCAACCTGAATGGTAAGCGTTGTGTTTCCGCCTTCCGTTACAACGTTTCTGCTCGTGTCTTTAAAAATCGTTTTGGCGTTATCCGAAAAGCCCGCCATTTGACCGCTTTCCAGAAATGCATCCGGCACAATAAGTGTTGACGGATATGTGATTGCAACGCCAAAGGTTCCGCGAACTTTTAAGTCAGAAACACCTGATAAGAGGCTTTCCTTCCCTGCAAGAGTCAATGAAAGTCTTACACTTCTCAAATATTGTGTAAAAGCATCTCTTACCGACTGCATACGGAGTGTAGCCTGATAATCAAATGTAGGCCAGCTCGCACTGCTACTTTTTTCAATAGACAGCGAACTTCCGCTATATGTGCTGTCACCTGCTTTTTTCACAAGCAATTCTGTTTGCAACGGAAGCTCATACGGCGGCTTGTTTAATCCTGCCAAATACGAATCGACCGTTTCCGCAGACACAGGAAGAGACACCATGCAGATTACTGTAAGCAGCAACACTGCAAGAATGGATTTTTTCATAGAATTACCTCCAATATCTTCAATAGATACATTGATTATAGCATAGATGTCTACACTTGTCAAGTTTTTTTCAAGATTATCCTTTTTTGGTATACAAAATAATTAAAATTTTTTTAATTTCTTGCTTTTTTTTATAAATATGATATAATAAATTTAGTTTGTTCGTTTCTATTTTAAAGAAAAAATTTAACTATTTTTATGATTTTATGATTTTGCCGAAAAAGGAGGGCACCATGAAAAAAATATTTTGTTTTTTCTTTGTTTATATACTTATATTTTCTTACATGTATTCTCTGCCTGCCACTGCGGAAACATATCTGATTCGCGAAACATTTCAATCCGTCTCTCCAGAATGGTCGGGCGGCGTTCTTTGTACAGACGGTTCCATTTCATGCTACCAATTCTCAAATAAGGCTTCCTATATGCTTTCTACACCGCTTTCAGATAATACTGCCTATTTAATTTCCTTTTATGTCAAAAGCGATGTCCCTTCCACTGCATTATCTGAACATCGAATTTTTGCCTCGGGGCAAACACTTACGTTTTCTACCACACATGTCGGCACGAATTGGACGAAAGTCGTCATGCGCTTTATAACTTCACACGAACAAATCAATACCATCGTTTTCTCTCCTTTCTCAGAGAACGAGAATTCTTCTTTTTCTATTCACACCGTTCAGCTCCTGCCCATCTCCTTCACACCTATAAAATTTGTAGTAGCCGGAAGGCAAAATGTGCAGATTGCTGAAAATAGCCTTGCAAATTATTCGTATGCACCCGTATTTTTAGATAGAATGGGTAATACAGCTTTTTCAGTCAACGGGCAAGTTTCTTTTATTTCAGACATGCCGAGTGGTATTTCTTTTGATGAAAGCTCCCGTCTTTTATCTGTCAGTAGCACAGCAATAAGCGGTACAACCATACAGCTTTCCGCCACACCGCCGACTGATTTTTCTATGCTCCCGTCTGAGATTTTGTCTGTGTATATAACAAAACAAAGTATAATAAACGGAAATTTCAGTGACTATCCCTTACATACCGGTTGGAATACAGATGCACATTATTTTCCAATAACAGAAGATGTAAAAAGCGGTAATCTATTTGCTGAAGTTCCAACTATAATGAAAGAAGAAAATAAATATAGCGGAACAATATCTCCTGCATGCACTTATTACTTTAACAAATCCCAGATGTATGTTTTTCGTGCAAAGGTTCGTTCCACAAAAGGCTATGACACTCGTCAGGTTCTTGTAGATACCTCGGTACAAAGTGATACATCCAGCATTTCTATAGATGTGTCGCAAATTGGCGGTAGCGAATGGACAGAGATTGTCTCTGCATTTCGTGTTCCACATGACGGATATTTTACGCTCTTGTTTACCTTCTCTGCGCCGGACTCACGACCTATCTGCGTAGATTCTATATTGATTCGTCCTGAAGAACCTGCCCCGGCCGACATTGTATTTGATGCCCCTGCGCATATTTCCAAACCCAAAGAAGGCAATATTACTTTCCCGCTGTTTTATGCGGTATGCGATCAATCAGGTTCTATATTGTCGCAAGATGCAACACTTGCCATCTCTCCCGCTGATGCAGGTGTAACACTTGAAAATGGAGTTGTTACTGTTTCTCCACATGCACAATACGAAAAATACAATATAACAGCACATCTTCCGGATGCACCTTCGGTCTGCAGTACACATGATTTATATGTAACCGACGCCTCTGTCGGAGACGGAAGCTTTGAGGAAACTGCGCCGGGACAATGGTGGGCAACTGCCCCACCATCACAGCTCCATTTTATATCTGCTTTTTCAGGAAAGCATCCTACAGATGGCAATACATTGGCGCGTTTGACAATGAACGGTCCGGTTTCTGTTTTGTTAGCAGACTCTGTATATCGATATGACAATGGAAAAAGCTATGTTTTTGAAGCAAATCTCGCCGCCATCGTCCCTGACATTCATACTGTTGTTACGGTTTTAGTAGATGCGATCGACAGTAATTCCTTTGACGACAATCTGGTTATTGGACAATTTACTCTTTCAGATGATTTTCAAAAAATTCAAAAGCTATTTACCCCCTCTATTTCTGTAACAGGCAGATTGATGATTGCATTTAACACAGACACTGCGCACGACCAGCAAATAATCCTTATGGATAATGCTTCTGTACATCACGCGAGTGTATACGCCGAAAATGTTACTATAACAGGGACTCCGCGTGTGGATATGAATTTAAACGGACGATATCGCTTTATATCGAACTTCAGTACGATTGATGCCAGTACGTACCGTTGGCTCATCTCCGATACAGAGGATGGAATTTTCATGCCCCTTTTCGAACAAACTTCCGCAACTCTTTCCATTACGAAAGATTTAGTCGGTAAATATGTAAGGTTTGAGGTAACGCCAATATCTCTGAGTGGTCCTGTTGTAGGAAGATGTGCAGTATCCTCTCCTGTTCGTATTGGTACAACAGCCATTTCCGTCCCTCCCGATGCAGGAAATACGCCGTCCGATGATACCGGCATTAATATGCCACCTCTCCCGGAAAAGGAAACCCTTTCAGCAAATGACTTGCGCTTTATTGATATCACAAAATATGATACCGCATCTCTTTATAACCGTTTTTTTGATATGGATGGCCATTGGGCTGTGAAGGATGTGGCTGTCATGACTGCCGCAGGTATTGTAAACGGACGTGGTAGTGGTTTGTTCTTCCCAGAGGAACACATAACACGCGCAGAATTTTCTGCAATTTTGGCGCGTGCCTTTACCTTTGCTCCTATTTATTATACAGGGAAATTTACAGATGTGTCACAATACAGTTGGTATGCCGGAGTTATAGAAACAGTAACAAAACACGGTTTCGCACAAGGTACGAGCGAAACAACATTTTCTCCCGAAACACCTATCACGCGGGAACAGATGGCGGTTATGCTGATGCGTGCATATAAAAAATCAGGAGCAAAATCCGTTTCTGCACAGTATTTATACAAGGATATCGGCGATGTCAGTGCTTGGGCTGTCCAGTCTGTAGGTGAATCACAAGAGCTTGGCATTCTACGTGGTATGCCAAACCATGTTTTCTGCCCCAAACAAAATGCCACTCGTGCCGAAGCACTTGTTGCAATTCGTCGAATGCTTATCCTCCTTACTTCACAGTTTAGCATCTAACGCTATTGTTATTACAAAAGGAAATTTTTTATTTTTTTTGAAAAAAGTGTTGCAAAATAACGGAATTATGATATAATGATATAATTGAAAAGAAAATACATGATATGGAGGAGAACAAATGAACGTTAAGGTTGAGAAAACGGACAAAAATGTCGTCACGCTCGAGATCGAGGTGGAAAAGGAAAAATTTGAAGAGGGTATGGAGAAATCCTATCGCAAAAATGTGAAGAGTATTGTAATTCCCGGTTTTAGAAAGGGAAAGGCTCCCCGCAGATTTGTTGAAAAATATTACGGCGAAGCCGTTTTTTATGAGGATGCAATAAACTTTGTATGCCCTGATGCATATGATGAAGCGATACAGGAAAATAACATTTATCCTGTTGCTCAGCCCGAAATCGATATTGTTCAAATTGGCGGTGGTGAAAACTTTATTTTCAAAGCAATTGTAACTGTTAAACCCGAATTTGAACTTGCTGCATATAAAGGTGTAAAAGTGGATAAAATAGAACATATCCCCACCGATGCAGATGTCGATGCAGAAATCAGCCGTATGCAGGAGCAAAACGCCAGTATCGTCACAGTGGAAGATCGCCCTGTAGAAACCGGCGATATCGCAGTGATTGATTACGAAGGTTTTGTGGATGGTGTTCCGTTTGAAGGTGGTGCTGCAAAAGGGCATGAGCTCACCATTGGCTCCGGTCAGTTTATCCCTGGTTTTGAAGATCAGCTCATCGGCAAGAAATCGGGTGAAGACTGTGATGTAAACGTAACCTTCCCCGCCGAATATCATGCAGAAGAACTAAAGGGTAAGGCAGCTGTATTTAAAGTAACCGTTCACGCCATTAAGAAAAAAGAACTGCCTGCTTTAGATGATGAATTTGCAAAGGATGTTAGCGAATTTGACACATTTGATGCATTAAAAGCGGATATAAAGGATAAAATGACAAAGGCTGGCGAAACACGCGCACTGCGTGAAACCGAGGATAAAATCTTAGATACCATCGCAGCTGCAACCGAAATTGACATTCCGCGTCCTATGATTGAAACACAAATTGATAAAATGATGGATGACTTCAACTATCGTCTTTCCTCTCAAGGAATTACGCTTGAACAGTACGCAGGTTACATGGGTTCTACAGTGGAAGCCATGCGCGGTCAATTTGAAGAAAATGCCACAAAGTCCGTAAAGGCAAATCTGATTCTCGAGAAAATTGCTGAAACAGAAAAGATTGAAGCCACGGAAGATGAAATTGATGCGGAACTCCAAAAGATGGCGGATACTTATAAAATGGAAATCGAGAAAATTAAAAAGATTATGGGTGGCAACACAGACAGCATAGCAGCTGATCTTAGGGTAAACAAAACATTGTCTTTCCTTGTTGAAAATGCTGAAATTAAAAAGGCACGTAAAAAACCAGCCCCGAAGACTGCTGATGCAGAAGTTGCTGCAGAACCCGTTTCTGATGCAACCGAAAAAAAAGCTTCCGCCAAAAAAGCACCTGCGAAAAAAACAACAGCATCAAAAACAACAGAGAAAGCAACAGATGCAAAAAAAACAACTACGAAAAAGGCAACTAATACCGCCAAAAAAGAATCCTAAATTTGAAAGGCAGGTTTTCGAAAATGAGTCTTGTACCAATTGTTGTTGAACAAGATAATCGTGGCGAACGTTCGTATGATATTTATTCAAGACTTTTAAAAGACAGAATTGTTTTTTTAGGTGATGAAGTCAACGATGTAACTGCGAGTCTCGTAGTGGCACAGCTTCTATTCTTAGAGAGTGAAGATCCCGACAAGGATGTGAACCTCTACATAAATAGTCCCGGCGGTTCCATTACCGCAGGTATGGCTATTTATGATACCATGAATTATATAAAATGTGACGTATCTACCATCTGCGTGGGTATGGCGGCCAGCATGGGTGCATTTCTTTTGGCGGCCGGTGCAAAAGGCAAACGTCTTGCATTGCCAAATAGTGAAATTATGATTCATCAGCCGCTCGGTGGAATGCAAGGGCAGGCAACCGATATAAAAATTCACGCTGACCATATTTTGGCAATAAAAGATCGTATGAACCGCATTTTAAGTGCAAATACGGGAAAGCCGCTTGAAGTGATTCAGCAAGATACGGAACGTGATAACTTCATGTTTGCCCCCGCAGCGCTTGAATATGGCCTTATTGATAAGGTGATTGAGAAGCGCTAATCTCTAAGAAAGCGCAGGTTTAATTATGCCTAAATTTGACGACCCAAAAAAGTTAAGATGCTCTTTTTGCGACAAAACACAAGATGAAGTCAACCGACTGGTAGCCGGTCCCGGCGTATACATTTGTGACGAGTGCATCGAACTTTGTTTTGAAATCATTGATGAAGATGCGCCTGCGCCCCAAACGGCTTCTCAAGCCGAACTGCAGCATTCTGCCGGAAAAAATGTGCCAAAACCGCAAGAAATTAAGGCAGCTTTGGATCAATATGTAATCGGGCAGGAACAAGCTAAAAAAAGTTTGGCAGTTGCCGTATATAATCACTATAAGCGCATCGGTCGGGAAACTATCGTTAATGATGTTGAACTGCAAAAAAGTAATATATTATTGCTCGGGCCTACCGGCTCGGGCAAAACATTGCTTGCACAAACATTAGCCAAAATACTGGATGTACCTTTTGCAATTGCAGATGCCACCTCACTAACTGAGGCTGGCTATGTTGGTGAAGATGTTGAAAATATACTGCTGAAGTTAATTCAGGCAGCTGATTACAACATAAATCGCGCAGCACGCGGTATCATCTATATTGACGAAATTGATAAAATTTCAAAAAAAAGCGAAAATCCTTCCATCACCCGCGATGTAAGCGGCGAAGGTGTACAGCAAGCACTTTTGAAGATTTTAGAAGGTACAGTTGCATCTGTACCGCCGCAAGGTGGCAGAAAGCATCCGCACCAGGAATGCATCCAGCTTGATACATCTGAAATATTATTTATTGTCGGTGGTGCATTTGATGGCCTTGAACGTGTCATTCAAAAGCGAATTGGAAAAAAATCATTAGGTTTTGGTGCTGAAATAAGCCGAACTAATCATGCGGATAATGATGCATTGCTTTCTCAGGTCGAACCACAGGATTTAATAAAATTTGGTTTGATTCCGGAATTTATTGGTCGTCTCCCTGTTATTGTTACACTGAATTCTTTGGATGAAGAAGCTTTAAAACGTATTATCTGCGAGCCCAAAAATGCAATTTTAAAACAATATCAAGAGCTTTTTGCTTTTGACGATGTCCTTTTGGATGTAGATGAATCAGCTTTATGTTCCATTGCAAAAAAGGCTTTGGATAGAAAAACCGGTGCTCGCGGATTACGTGCAATTTTTGAGGAAACCTTGACAGACCTTATGTATAACATTCCATCCGATTCGACTGTAGAACGTGTAACGGTTACCTCCGAAACAATCAACGGCAAAGAACCTGAGATTATTTATAATCCAGAGCGTAAGCCGTTAAAGAGAACAGTGAAAAAGGCGCATCCAAAACGCGAATCCGCCTCGTAAGGAAAGGAATTTTACATGGCATTTTTAACGTGCAGTTTTTCCTCTGAAGTTTTAAAAAAATCTGTGCAATTTAACGCAATTATTCCGCGTGGTTGTGAGAAGGGTTCACGTGTTTTGTATCTTTTGCACGGTCTTTCCGATGACTATACTGCTTGGATGCGATTTAGTTCCATTGAGCGATATGCTAATGAAGCCGGCATCGTGGTAATTATGCCCGATGCCGCGCGAAGTTTTTATACGGATATGATTGGTGGTCCTCCCTATTATACTTTTTTTCAAAAAGAATTTATTCCCTATGTAACGACATTATTTTCATTACAGGCAGACCGTGAGCATACATATATAGCAGGTCTTTCGATGGGTGGATACGGCGCCATAAAGCTTGCATTTTTAAATCCGGATATTTTTTCTGCAGCGGCCTCTCTTTCCGGTGCCGTAGACATTGTCAGCAGAATGGAAAAGGATCCGCGTTTGGCAGAAGCAATCCATCTAGTCTTTGGTCCCCCGTCTGCAACGAAAAATACATCGAATGACTTATTTTATCTAGCAAAAAATCCAATTGGAGCTTCTATCCCTCGCCTCTATATCGCTTGTGGTACGGAAGATTTTTTGTATCAAGATAACCTACGTTTTCGAGATGTTTTATCGACATCAAGCTATCCATTTCGTTTTGAATGCGGTCAAGGTATACATGATTGGAATTTTTGGGATACATATATAAAAAAAGCAATAAGTTTTTTCTTGAGAAGTAATTGAGTTTTATGTATTTTGCTTGACATTTCATTGAAATTATGGTATAATATGATAAAAATTGACAAAAGGAGTTTAAACAATGGAAAAAACAAAAAAACTTATTACAATCTTTGCCATTGCATTGGCAGTACTAATGGTAGCGTACATAGCGTTTACTACTATGCCGATTTTTAAGTATACTTTTGTAGATGAAACCGGCACAGAGCAAAATGTTTCTGTTTCTCTTTCGCAGTATTTATGGCTCCCATATAATTATGCAGAATTAACAGGCGACGTACTTCCTTCGCTTTATAAGGATGCATTAGGCGCAAAGTATAATATTACATCAACAATTGGTTTCCCGGCGTTCTCTTATGTTGGCGCTTTAATCAGTATTCTTGTTATCCTGATTTTCAAAAAATACACATTTAGTGTGTTTTTCCCGCTTATATGGTCATTAGGTTCTCTGATTGGCTACTTTATCTCACCGTTTATCAGTTTGATTATACCGGGGACCAAAATGATACATCTTATTGTTTTTGCAGCAACACTCATTGTTTCACTTGCAGCCTTCTTTATGGCATATTTGCCACAAATTGCTTACAATCGTGCACATCGTGAAAAATACTAAAATCAAGTTAACATTTTTAGAAGTGTATCTTCGATACACTTCTTTTTTTCTGGTTACAATACGTATAAAATAGCTTGAATAACAAATAATAGCCAATGAAATCAAAATCATTTGGAGGATAAACATGAAAGCTACAGGAATTGTGAGAAGAATTGACGACCTCGGCCGCGTCGTTATTCCAAAAGAAATCCGCCGTGTTCTCCGCATCCGCGAAGGCGATCCGCTCGAGATTTATACTGACCGTGATGGCGAGGTCATTTTTAAAAAATACTCTCCCATCGGTGAACTGGGAGATTTTGCTGCACAATATGCAGAAACGTTGGCAAAGACATCGGGATTCCCTATTTGCATCACGGATAAAGACAATGTAATCGCTGTATCTGGTGTCCCTAAGAAGGAATTGCATGATAAAAAAATCAGTTCAGACCTTGAGCGAATCATGACAGAGAAAACCACTTTTACCATGAAAAGTGGATCTGAACGCATGTCAATTGCCGACGGAAGTGATCGTTACTTTGCAGGTGTCGTTGCTCCCATTATATCGGAAGGTGATTCTATTGGTAGCGTTGTCGTCATGTCTGGTGAAGGCGGCAAGCAAATGGGTGAAGTAGAGGAAAAGCTTGCACAATCTGCCGCAGGTTTTTTGGGCAGGCAAATGGAATAAATTTCTATAAAAACATCAAAAAAAGAACGCGGACAACAAGCATCACACGATATGCCTTGCCCACGTTCTTTTTTTCTTATCTCAGTATGATTCTCAGGTTAAAACATCTCAGTTGACAAATAACGATCCCCTATATCCGGTAAAATTACAACTATGTTTTTATCTGCATTTTCTTTCCGTTTTGCCAAAGTGGTAGCAGCATGCAAAGCGGCACCTGAAGATATACCCGTCAAGATTCCTTCTTCCTTCGCAAGTGCTCTTCCTGCCGTATATGCTTCCTCAGTTGTAACCCGGATGATTTCATCACAAATGCTGATATCCATTGTACCTGGAATAAAACCAGCGCCAATACCTTGCAAGCCATGCGGTCCCGATGCGCCGCCAGATAAAACAGGCGAATCATTTGGCTCTACGGCAACCACTTTTATATTTAAATTTTTTTCTTTAAGATATGCTCCGGCACCTGAAAGCGTTCCTCCGGTACCAACTCCTGCGACAAATACATCCACTTTTCCATCTGTATCGCGCCAGATTTCAGGCCCAGTCGTTTTTCTATGTATTGCAGAATTAGCTGGATTTGAAAACTGTCCCGGTATGAAGCTACCGGGCGTATTTTTAGCAATTTCGTCTGCTTTCTCAATCGCACCCTGCATCCCCTTTTCCCCATCCGTCAAAACAAGCTCTGCGCCATAAGCAGATAAAAGTTTCCTTCTTTCCTCACTCATGGTTTCCGGCATAGTCAGTATCACCTTATAGCCCCGCACCGCGGCTACAGCCGCAAGACCAATCCCTGTATTGCCACTTGTTGGCTCCACGATGACAGCTCCGGGCTTTAAAACACCCTTTTCTTCCGCATCTTCAAGCATCGCCATCGCTATGCGGTCTTTAATACTGCCTGCAGGATTTAAATATTCAAGCTTTGCCAATATTCTGCCGTAAAGAAAACGTTTTTTACTGTAGTTGCCTAACTCCAAAAGCGGTGTATTTCCAATAATTTCCGTAAATGATTGATATATCTGCATACTGATATCCCCCTCTTATATTTAAAATTCTAAAAGATGCTGTGGTTTCTTTCCTTCATGTTTAGGCTCTCTCTTTGCTGCAACCCGTGTTTCTTCTATTATTATAGTTTTCGTTGACTGATTTGTCAATTACTTAACAAAAATCCACGTATTGAATACGTGGATTTCCCTTTATTCGTTGTATCTTTTCTCGCCGGACAATATAAACATTTTATCACTATTGGGTCTTATTTCATTTTGAATGACTTCATCCCAATTTTGGGGTTGAATTTCCTCGAGTGAAATTGAAATTGCCTCCGGCGCACACCCCCAAAGTTCTAAAAATGTGTCATTAATTCGTTCAACAACTTTTTTCTTGGTTTCTTCATCCTTTGGGTAGCATTTAATATTTATATATGGCATATTTTTTCCTTTCTATATACCTACCAGGATAGTCTGTTTGCAGTAAAAATCTCTTGGAATGAATTGATTTCCTTGTCTTCTTTGATATATTCTGTCCCATTCCCAAAAAAGTCAAGCGGTACCTCTTCTATTTCATCAATTTTAGAAATTTCCCCGTTTACAAATTTTTCAAGTCTTTCTGTGCAATGCTTTATTCTAGCAATGATGCCACCAATGCGAATATCTTGCACGTCAAAACCATTCCCTTTATTTTCTATCATCCACTGTTTCTCAAATTTTTCATAAAAAACTTCGACAAGCTTTTTCAGTTTCTTGCAATCAGAAATAATGATTTTTAATGCATCCATATCCTTTTTAAAATATGCCTGCCTAATCCTAATGCCCATATCTGCTTTCAATGCTACAACATCACACAGTGCCTTGGCTGTGTCGAATAAATATCCCCAGTTTTCGTGGTTTTTAAGGCGCGCTAATTTTCTTGACAGTTTTTTGTGTTCCATAGCCATGTTATCTGTAATAACCGTATCCATTAAACCGTTAAATAAGTCATTAAATAAAACATATTTACTCGGGTTCACAATTTCTGCATTGCTTGTTAAATCAAGTGCCATAAACTGATCAAACGAAATACCGAACTTTTCTTTAAATTTATCTTTAATATCTTTATCACTTTGATTTCCCTTTATATACTCAGAGATATAGAATAGTGCCGGAATTGTAGAAAATTTAGAACATTCCGCGCTATCGTCTCCCCACATTGTGAATATGATATTTTGAACACCATTATTTTCACAACCATATAATGCTGCTTTTGTAGCGTCAATACTAAATTGATTCAGCGGCGTAAATCCAGTCCAGGTCCAAATACCACCGGCAAACCACGAATTTTTTTTGATTTTATTATGTACCTGCAGCATATTATCATATTTTGTTTTATCTTTTGAATAGTAGTCCCAATACACAAGTTCCACATTATCCGGAATCATATTTCTTAATTCATCTGGAACCTCAAGATCCGGACTATAATATTGACCATTTAACGCAAGTCTAAAGAACATGTCTGACCACATGGTAATTTTATATCCGTATTTTTTGGCAATTTCCGCCACTCTTGTTAAATGTTCAACTAAAATTTTAGTTCTATTGCAATCTCCATGCAAGTCATAATATTTTCCACGCGCAATCATGTGTGCTTCGTCCATACCGATGTTTATGGTTCTGCTTGATAAACATGAGCTGATGCTTGCAAACATATTATCAATGAGTGTATATACATTCTCATCTCCAATCAGCAAAATATCATTGCAATCAATCATACTTTTATATGCCGGCCACCTGACAATTGCATTTAAATGCGCAAGCGTCTGTATGCATGGAATGATTTCAACACCTTTGGAAATAGCATATTTGTCAATTTCTTTCAATTCATCCTTTGAATATCTACCTCTTGCATATCCAAAATACGGATTTTCATTCACCTCGTATGTATCTTCCGTATAAAGCATTACAACATTATAGCCCATACTTGCAGTCAAATCAATCCACTTCTTTAAGGTTTCAACCTTCATAACACCATTTCTCGAGCAATCTACCATTGTACCCAGAATATTGTACTTATTTTTCATTTTTCTTTCCTCCAATAAATATAAAAATCACTTTTTACAAAGTGATTTTTTAAACTATCAATTTTAAATTCATAAAACTACTGCAAGATAGGTGTATTATATCACTTATTCATCTGCAAGCTTTATTCAAAATAGAAAAAAAGCAGTTCCGGCGACGCCCTATTTTCCCGGGCAGTCACCCGCCAAGTATCATCGGCACTGCGGAGCTTAACTTCTGTGTTCGGGATG
>JAZNUV010000011.1:0-24498 GCA_045592445.1 Clostridia bacterium
ACAGAATTGAGTATGTGTGTAACGGCTACCACAGACACACTCATATGGTATGCTCCTCTCATAGAATTAACGAGTCGGTGCTTGATGAACAGATTTACAAGCAACTTGCCGTAATGAGAGACGGACTCTCCAAATGCTTAAGTCAAATCGAAAGTGATATACGGTCATGGATGTCACAGAAAAATAATGTAAGCAAGAGAATAAAACGGCTTCAGGACAGTATAAATGCAACCGAGCTTGAGGTAGAGCAAATCCTGATGGAGAAAATCAAGGACCGAGATAATGCCGAGAGATATGAAAGAATGATAGAAAAGCGGAACAGAGAAATCGAAGGGTTCAAAAATGAGATTGCCAAAATAGAGAATATTGATAAAACTATCAAAGAGAGAAAAAAGGCAATGCTCGAAAATGCAAATCTGCTTGACAAAATATTAAGCGAAAAGGAACTAAGCCACATAAATCTGTGTCTGTTGATAGAAAAGATTATAATTCACGAGGATGAATACGGACTCCGCCTTGAAATACGAATGAAAGCACCATTCCTAGAAAAGAGTTATACAGATGAAATCGGTATGATATATGAGGATGATTACGAGGAAGTATCGGCCTGACAAATAACAGACATGAAAAAAGCTTACAGTCAAATCCTGTAAGCTTTTTGTCGGTGGTGCGGCTGAAGGGACTTGAACCCCCACGTCGAAGACACTAGATCCTAAGTCTAGCGCGTCTGCCAGTTCCGCCACAGCCGCAATTTATAATCATGCAAAATGCTGAATGCATCGTGCAGAATTATTTATTTTGTGTATCGCAATTAGCACTTATAATTTGAATTTACTTACTCTGTATATTTTTTAACTGCCTCAAATTCGTCTATAATTTCCTTATCAGGTGCTTTTGTAAGCAGGGACACTACTACAATTGCGAGTGAGGACAGCACAAATGCCGGGAACAGTTCATAAATCTTGAATATGCCGCCAAGGGGATTTAACATAAGTTTCCAAACAAATACCATCACGGCGCCGACTACCATACCGGCAATTGCGCCTGCGCGATTTGTGCGTTTCCAAAACAGGGAGAACAACATAAGAGGACCAAACGTTGCACCAAAACCTGCCCAGGCAAACGAAACAATTGTAAAGATAACGCTTTTCTCATTCCAGGCAATTACCATGCCGATTAACGAAATTACAATGAGCACTACCTTTGAGCAGAACATAACCTGCTTGTCAGTCGCATTCTTTTTGAGAATACCTTCATAAATATTTTTTGCAAATGCAGACGCCGCAATTAAAAGGTATGAGTCAGACGAACTAATGGTTGCCGCCAAGATACCTGCCATAACAATACCTGCCAAAAATGCCGGTAATAGGGATTTAGACATTGCAATAAATACATTTTCTGCGCCGCTTTTTGTCAGGAGTACTGCTTCCGTCGGGAACAGGGCACGACCAATTATTCCAATTGCCACTGCCGCTGCAAGAGATATGAGTACCCAAACGGTTGCAATACGGCGAGAACGCTTAAGTTCATCTACGCGACGGATTGCCATAAAGCGCAGAAGAACCTGCGGCATTCCAAAGTAACCAAGACCCCACGAAAGTGTGGAGATAATTGTTAAAAGACCATACTTTCCTGCGTCACCAAAAAGAGGTGCACCATTTGCTATTTTTTGTACGCCGTCTGCCGCAACGTCCGGCGTTGCAATGGACGTAAGTGAGAAATATCCCGGAATTGCACGAGCATTTTCGATAACAGCTTCAATCCCACCTGCTGCTACCGTTCCAAGCACTAAAACAATCACAAGCGCGAAAACCATTACAATGGCTTGCATAAAGTCGGATGCACTTTCTGCTAAAAAACCACCGATAAACGTATAGAAAATAACAAACAATGCACCTGCAATCATCATTGAATGGTAAGAAAACCCAAACAACGTGCTAAAAAGCTTACCACATGTAACAAAGCAGCTACCCGCATACACCGTAAAGAATACGAGAATAAAAAGTGCCGCAATTGATAAAATAATCTTTTTCTTTTCATGAAAACGATTACTAAAGAATTCAGGAATTGTTATAGCGTTTCCGGAAACCGCCGAGTAGCGGCGCAAACGCTTTGCCACAACAAGCCAGTTTATGTATGTACCAAGCGCAAGACCAATCGCCGTCCAAGCTGCATCTGCAAGACCGCACCAATAAGCAACGCCCGGAAGGCCCATTAAAAGCCAACCACTCATATCAGATGCCTCTGCACTCATTGCCGCAACCCACGGGCCGAGCGAGCGGCCACCAAGAAAATAGTTTTCTGTACTTTGCTGTGCGCGACGGGAAAAATATAAACCAATACCGATAACAACCAGCATATAGCTTATCATAGAAATCAAAATCTGTAACGTGTCCTTACCCATAAAAACACTCCTTTTGTAGCATATACATATAGTATACACGATTTTTTATGTTTTGTAAAGAAAAATTTTGTAAAATTATATTTTTATGGAAGATTACGAATTATTTTATTGTAAGAGAATGGAAAATGCGTTCTTTAAAATAAGAACCAAAACTATCGAACTAAAAGTTCGAGTTTTTCGGATAGCCTTGTTGTGCTATCCACAATAAAAAAACATGGTGCCCATACTGGACACCATGTTCGAATTGGTTATAGATTATTTAGAAAGACCGAATATAAGGCCAATAACCTTTGCGCCCTGTGCTCTTGTGGTTGTGCCCTTCGGAGCCAGTGTGCCATCGCCCATACCATTTGTAATGCCTGCTTTTGTCAGAGCTTCAACAGCTTCTGTTGCATAGCTACCAATGGAAGCCTTATCTGTATATTCGATTGCATCTGCATCTGCCTTCAGCTCAATATTTGCTGCTTTAAGACCTGCGTATGCAATTGCGAACATCTGGTCACGAACAATTTCTGCATCCGGATCAACTTTGCCTTCAAAGAAGGTCAAAAGACCGAGGCTATCAGCTGCGCTCATTTCTGCAAAGGACCAATGTTCTTTGTTTACCAATGTGGATTCTGCACCTTCTTCAGCTTTAAGAGCAAGTGCGCGAACAATCATTGCTGTAAACTGTGCAATTGTCATCTTTGCTTCGGGTTCAAAGGTTTCTTCTGTCATACCCTTGATGATGCCTGCTTTTGCAAGTACATCAATGTTTTCAATTGCCCAACCGTATTTTTCCTTCGGAAGGTCTGTAAATTTCTCAGCGCCGCTTGCAATCGGTTCGCCTGCGGGATCGTCTGTCGGATCTTCCGGCTCTACAACAGGCTCATCTTCGCCCGGTGTCGGCTCTTCCGGTTTTACTGTAGGAGTAAGGCTCGGAGCATCGTCACGCGAGGGAGCTGCACTTTTCTTTGTTTCTACTTCAATTGCAGCGGAATATGCAACATCACTATCGCGGTCGATGTTTGCAATTGCATCTGTAACTGTAACTGCTGCTACAACGAATCTGCCGTTGTTCTCTTTTGCAATTTCAACAACGCCTTCAACTGCTTCAATTTCTGTTGCATTTTCTGCAAGGAATGTTGCAACATCAGATTCTAATGCAGCATAGTCAGCTTCTTTGCCTTCTGCCAAGAGATACCACGTTACTGTTTTAACAGTAATATCACTATTTTCATTTACGCCTGCAACTGTAATATTTGCTTTGCTGCCTTCTGCTGTGATTTCAGGTACTTCTTCGCCTGCCAAAACTTCAAGTTTGCCTTCGATGAATGCAACTTCAGGTTTGTACTCGTCTGCCGGCTGTACCATAACCTTTGTACTTGCAACAGCTTCCTCGGTTTCCTGTACGTTCGGCTTTTTTGTGCGGTCTGCTTTTGCATATACTGTGTAGAAAACTTCAGAACCAACCATTGCATCTGTCAACGGAAGTTCGAGCTGACCAGCGGTTGCATCACCTTCCTGTGCATCTTCGCCAACATACCAAACAATGTCGGAGATGTTGCCGGATGTGCCATCTTCCACCAACTCAGTACCATCTACAGTGTTACCATTGTGGAATGTGTAGAAAGTTGTTACTGTATCGCCAGATTTTGCAGTTTCAATCGGTGTTGTTGCTTCTGTAGATAAAGCAACCTCTGCGTTACTGGCTACCGGTGCTTTGGGAGAGGGATTAACAGTTATAGATGTCCCTGTAACTGTCATAATTCTCTCACGATTGGAATCTGTAATGCTTGAAATCTTTGTTTCTTCTTCACTTTTTGCAACTGTTGTTGTACCAGTACCTACTGCTTTAAATTTAATTGTTGCAAGGTCATATCTTCCATCTGCAGCAATGGGAGAACCTGTCGGCGATTGCAAAATACTAAATTGCAGTTCATCTGTATCTACGCCTATACCATATAAATAATGTGTTGCCGGGATTGTGGAAGTTATAGGACCATTACCTTCTGTCCAAGTTGTTATTTCATCACCTGATGCATCACACGGAACAATGACATCTGAGTCGAATGTCAAATAAAGTTCTGCCTGTCTAATACCTTCCATGCCTTCTTTTTCAACCTGAAAAGTAATCTCGAAAGTATCACCCGTATAAATGTCATTTTCAGGCGCAATCAGTTTTGCTCCATCCGCTGCCATAACCATAGTAAAACTTGCGGAGAGCAACAAAGCAATCGTCAAAAACAAAACTGTTGCTTTTTTCATTATTTTTTTCATAGTTTTACACTCCTTACTTTGTTTGTTGTATAATTATCTAATCGTTTACCCTTTTGTTAAATTGGTTGACATACCTAATCTCTTTAATTATTCGGATATCCGTAATTTGCAAGCAGTTCGTCATAATCCCAAGAGTTGACAACACCATTTGCATCATAATCACATGCATCATCGTCCGTAGTATAGTGTGTCAAAAGTTCGTCATAATCCCAACTATTGACAATGCCATCATTCTCGACAATGTCACCAAATACCATTGCAGGTACTGTGCATGTTACTGTGCCGTCTTCTGCTACTGTGCAAGCTACTTTAAGTGTTACGTAACCGAGTCTCGTTATTTGCAATGTGTAAGTGCCAACCGCTGCTTGCCCTTCGAAATGTGTCTTGGCAGCATTCAAAGTTAATGTTTCCACAAGTGTTGTGCAAGCTTCTTCTGCATAAAGCTCAAAGGAAGCTGTTTCTGCAGCTGTATTGTTTGTGAATGTGTGTGCCAAGGAAACTTCTTTCTTCATGTCGCCGATTTTAGCAACAGTCAATGTCTTAGTCTCTACAATATAACCGCCTGTTGTCAATGTGTCAGCAAGTTTTACAGTAAGCGTATATGCTTTTGCTTCAGAGTCAGATCTCGGTAATTCTTTCATAGTTGTGCCATTGATAAGTTCTGCACCCTCACCGAAATCAACAAACAACTCAATGCCTTGGTTTGTGGACGCGTTGTTTGCCCATTCGCCACCAATCTTTGCGAAGGCTTTGCCCCAACCATTTTTCAGGTCATCACCGGTTGCATCGCCATGTCCATCATAAGGATTGGTCGCATCATAATCAAATGTTACCGTACTAAACGCTGCATCAAAGATTGCACGTGCCGGGGTTTTTATCTCAACATCAATTGCGCATGCACCACTATAGTTACTGTTTGTTATTTCAAGATCAAATGTAGCTTTACCATTGACAAAAGCAACCGGATTCTGCCGAATTGCGATTTTGCCTGCTCCAGCTTCCGTAATTGTGTAACCGCTCGGAGAATTTTCGACCGCATCACCAATCCATTCCTCTGCATAGTCACCCGTTACATTAAATGTAACAGCACCTTCAGCGTCTGCTGTTGTGGAGACCGGTGTAACTGTCGGCAATGTTTTCAGCGTCGGCGTAAGTGCGGATGCCAATGTGAGTGATGTATCCGTGTATGTGTCATTCGCCGTAATCTCAAAAGAAGTAATTGTTTCTTCGGAGGTTGTAACGCGAATTGTCTGTGCGCCTTCGCCTGTGTTATCTAAGTTTGTAAACTCATAATCAGCCTCATCAATTGCTGTGCCGTTTACTTTGACTTCTTTAATATCTGCTTCCCATGCCGTTAAATCGCCAAAGTTTGCAGTTCCGTCACTGGTCAGCTTCAACACAAGCGGTTCACCCGCAAACCAACTGTCTTTCACAAGCTGTGGTGCTGCTGCCGCCAAATTCAATGTAGCAGCCTGCGGTGCCAAAACGTCCGTACCGCCAACCCAGGCAGATACACATTTCCCGGATATACCGCTTCTTTCCGTGAATGTTTCTTCAAACGCACCGGTTCCAGCGTCGCTCTCAATCTGATTGATATATACCGTCTGCCCCTGCAGAAAAGCCGTTTCTGATGCGTAAGGCTGCCCTTCGCCTACAGGCAATGTGCCAACTGTATCCAATGCGTCGCTATGGCGCATTACAAGGATTGTGACATCTGCGCCCGGCGTTGAAATTGTCCCTTTAATTGTGAGAGAACCATCTCCGTTATCCTTTAACGGTTCTTGTGCATCCAAAGTAATCGTATTGGTTGACTGGCCTTCTGCCAACACAACTGCAGGGAGCATGGAAAATGCCAGCACTGCTGCCAAAATCCCCTTCCATACTTTTCCTTTCAACTTTTTCTACCTCCTTCTTCCCCAAAAGAATAAATTGTTTTGATGATTCGCGAATTATTGCAGGACTTAAGAATCTTACCTGATGTATGTAAGGTTTAAAACCCTTGCTTTCCTTTCGCAATGCATCTCGCAGCATCCGCCACGGTAATGAGATTTCTCCCATATAACTATACAGTCATATTATAACGCTTCACCACTAAATTTGCAAGGGTTTTTTAATTTTTTTTTCATTTCGCATGCAGTTTTGTATAAAACGCACAAATATTCTTGAAGAAGTTGGCTAAATTGCAGAATTTAAATTTGGAATAAATTATTTTTGAGACGAACACATAAAAAATGCAGAATGCCTTTTTCGTTTGCATTCTGCATTTTTACTTTACTTACAATAGGTTGCAAGCAATGTCTCAATTTCTTCTTCCGTCTCGGGGAATGCCACATTCTCATGAATATACCAGGTTTCGGTATGGGTAGCCTCCGCGCCCGGTGCAACCTCGCGGCAAGGCGCAAGTGTTTCAAACTCCAGCATGTCTGCACACGTAAAGGCTTCGAGTGACACGCCGCCATCCGGATATGTTGCACCATCCTCATGCGTATAGCGCTTGGCAAACAACGTCCCGTCATTCAGATATGCGCCGCAGCTTCTTTCACAGGCAATACCGATTTTAAAGTTCGTATCTGCTGTTTTCAGCTGGCGCAGAGTAATGGTGGATTTTCCGAGCGTAAAGCGTTCGTCCGTTGCATCCGAATACGGCCACAAGGAAAATACGCGGTTATGAAGAAGTCCTTTATCCGTCGTATTTTGCGGTAAATAGAGCGTTCCGCCCGGTGCCATAACACTCAGTGCCCATGGTGCAAAGGTTATCGGCCATGCACCCGTATTTTTCAAAGTGTGTAAAACCGTAACCTTCGGCTCTTTTTCATCCATGGTTATGGTGATGGACGGGCAAAGACCGATCCATTCCTGCGCATCTCCGGAAAGCGTCAGCACATTGCCCTCTACCTTATAGGACACGGCGCTGTTATCCGGAAAATAGGAACGAGGCATCGCCTCAGGAGACGACCAAAGGCGATGGCCGCCATAAATATGCCAAACACCCTTGTCACCAAAAATATCAAAGGTGCCCGCGGGTGCCTCACCCGCCTTAGAATCCGGTAACTCGGCAAAAACATTTTTCCCGCCCGGTGTGCCGAACGAAATGATACGCGGCCCTAAATCCAGGGTAGCCAAAAGCCGTACCGCACCATTTTCCATTTCAAGGCAACGCCCGAAAGGGGGATAGTCAATTTCTCTTGTACGAATCATACTGTTCTCCTTTTTAAAATTTTTCGCCGCAACTGCTGCAAAACTGCGCGTCTTTTTCCATTTCCTTTTTACAGTTCGGGCAGGTTTTCGCATTTTTTAAAGTGGCAATACGCGCCTCTATCTCGGCAATCTTTGCGTATTTTTCATCAATACGCTCACATTCCGCCTCCAAAGAGCTGTACGAATCTCCGCCCGTTTTGTATGCCTCATACAAAACCTCGCCCATATGGCGCATGATGCCCGTAATTTCATTTTCCGCGTCTGACACCGCCATTTTCAGCTTTGTCACCTCTACCAGTTCGTTTGACTTTTGGATTGCCACCTTGGTTGTTTTCGTGATTTTTTCCTTTAGGTTGTCAAAGAATTCCATACCTGATACCTCCTTTTATTTTCTATTTTCCAAGTCCACATAAGGAACTCGGCCGATTACATTTTTATAGGCAGGCCGAATGATTTTGCCACCCGCCAGCATCTCCTCCATACGGTGTGCGCACCAACCCACCGCACGGGAGATAGCAAAGATAGGCGTGTAAAGTTCGTGCGGGATGCCGAGCATACTGTATACAAACCCTGAATAAAGGTCTACATTTGCGCACATTTCCTTTTCCACACCCTTTATTTTGCAGAACAGGGATGGAGTGAGTGTTTCAACCAGATTATAGAGTTCAAATTCCGCCTCACGCTTCTTTTCCGTTGCAAGCTCTCTTGCCTTTTCTTTTAAAAGAACGGCGCGGGGATCACTCTTCGTGTAGATGGCATGCCCCATGCCATAAACGAGGCCTGCACCATCAAACGCCTGCCGCCGCAGAATTTTTTCGAGATACGCGCCGACCTCTGTTGCCGACGTTATATCCTTTACATTTTGCTTAATATCATCTATCATCTCGCGCACTTTAATATTGGCGCCACCATGGAGTGGCCCTTTCAAGGAACCGACAGCCGCTGCAAGCGCTGAGTAGGTATCCGTACCTGACGAAGATACAACATGCGTTGTGAACGTAGAGTTATTTCCGCCACCGTGCTCCGCATGGATAATCAGGCATTCATCGAGCGTATCCGCTTCCAGTTTTGTATATGCATTATCCGGGCGTAACATATATAGGAAGTTTTCCGCCGTGGAAAGCTTTGGATTCGGCTCATGAATAATCAGACTTTTGTTATCATAATAGTGCGTTTTGGCGTAGTAGCCGTAGGTCACCATTGTCGGGATGCGTGCGATAAGTTCAATGCATTGGCGGAGCATATTTTCAAGAGATATATCGTCAGGATTATCGTCATAAGAATAGGTCGCCAAAATGGCGCGGGCAAGCTTGTTCATAATATTGGAGCTCGGTGCCTTTAAAATCATATCCTCGGTAAAACCGCCCGGCAGACCCCTGTTTTCGCCTAAAAGCTTGCAAAAATCAGCAAGCTGTTCCTTCGTGGGTAGTTTGCCGAACAAAAGCAAATAGGAAATTTCCTCAAACCCATGCCGATCCTCCACGCGGCATTGCTTTACAATATCTACAATATCTACACCGCGATAGCGCAAAACACCTTCCTCGGGGATTTTATCTCCTTCATTTACAATATAGCCGTGTGCATCTCCAATGTTGGTGAGCCCGACCAAAACGCCCGTATTATCAGCGTTTCTGAGTCCGCGTTTTACATTATAGCGCGGATATAGTTCTCCATCAATATGATATGCTTTTTTTGCCGCATCGCAAAGTGTTGTCCATGTTTCTTTCATTTGAAAACCCTTTCTTCTACAATTTTTAAATATTTGCTGTAAAGCTTTCGCTGAGCGGAAGATTGCCAAAGGTTTCTACCGTTTCCCCTTCCACCAAAAAGCGAACCTCTTCTATTTGCGAAAAAGTACAAAGTGTATTGACAATGGCGTACACTGCCATTTCTGCATGGGATGCGTTCACTGTCAAAAAGTTTGCTCCCAAATTGACAAAACAGACCTTTTCCTGTGTTTCTACGGACAAAACTACCGTTTCCGGCGCCAATGCGGGCAGATGACCCGCCGTACGTGGGCCGCGGATAATTTCCTGCACTGCCGCAGTTTCCAGATTCTGCCCCGCAGAGAGAATAATCTGCCGACTTTCGGGCACAAGTGCCGCACTCTTCTCATCCATAAAATATAATGTAACAACCTCTGCCGCTTCCACCAGCTTATCCCCGCCGGATACGTCTGCCGCCCCAAGTGCTCCAAGCACCGTGCCATCTCTTAGGCTGGTCAGTGGTTTTCCTTCCACCAAAAGACGTGCTTTTTGCACATCGGGCAGCGCACAAACAGTATAGATTACCGTATAGCGCGACAAAAGGCGTTGCTCGGTGCTCCCCGTATCAAACGCCGCGGAAAAATTTACTTCTGCCACCGTCCCTACCATTTCCACGCCCAAAAGTATGGTTTCTGTCGGGATAATCCGCGTCATTCCCGCGCCCACGGGCCCTTTCAGAAGGGCTTCCACCGTCGCATGAACTAAGTCGCTGCCCTCCGCCGCAACCACGCGGGGTTCCGACACGATTTCTTTTTTATCCGCCGTCACAAAATACAGCGATGCATTTGGCATCTCTTCTTTTGCGCAACCACCAAAAAGCGCGGCGCATAATATGAAAAGCATTACTCTTTTTTTCATAGACTCTCCTCTCACAGCTCTGTCGATATCGGCAGAACGATTCGAAACAGGCTGCCTTCTTCCTCGCGGCTTTCTACTTCGATATAGCCACCATGTAGTTCTACGGCACTCCGTGCAATGGAAAGGCCGAGCCCCGTTCCGCCCGTTTCCCGCGCGCGTGCCTTGTCTACGCGGTAAAATCTATCAAATATCTTGGCAAATTCCGTATCTGCCATGCCAATGCCGTTATCCGCAACTGTGATATACACATTCTCCTCATCCCGATAAAGTTCGGTGTACACGCGCCCGTCTCGAGGCGTGTACTTAATACTGTTGTCCAGAATATTGTAAACGGCTTCCCAAAGCTTATCGGCATCCACCCGCAGAAATACATTTTCCTGAAGTTCTGTTTCTACCAGTATATTCTTGTCAAGCGCAAGCGGCGACAACGCTTTAACAACGCCGCTGACAAGTGTATGCAGATTTACGGTAGAAAAGGCAAAAATTTCCGCCTCATCCAACGATGCATCCAGCTTGGTCAGGCTCAGGAGTTTGTTGATAATCCGCGTCAGTCTGTCCACCTGCTCGTTCATATCGGACAAAAACTCGTTGACTGTTTCTTTGTCGGCATCGGGGTTTTGCAAAAGTGAATCGCATATGAGCTTAATCGAGCTTAAGGGCGTTTTCAATTCGTGGGATGCGTTTGATACAAACTCTTGCCGTCGCGCATCTATATCTCGAATCCGTTCTACCATTGTATTGAACGCCGTCACAAGCCCCGTAATTTCTTTCCCGCCCCGAATATGTATCGGTTGCCGACTGTCCGTTTCACTCATCTCTTTGATTTGCCCCGTAATTTTAGATAGTGGCGAAGTGAAAATAGACGTAAGCAGCACGGCACAAAGTCCCATTAAAATACTTGCCGCCACCGCAATCGACATCAGGCGTTTTTCCATGTGTGCAAAATACGCATAAGACGCATCCGTCGATGCGGCAGAGATTAAAACGCCGATAACCTCCGTCCCGTCATACACAGGCACTGCTGCATGCATCAGATGTGCACCGTCCTCCGTCGTTTCCTGTGTGTTGTTTTTTCCTTCAAAAGCGCCCAAAACCCACGGTGCCGTCAGAATTTTGCCGCGCCTTACCGCAGAGGTCGCTGCATCATACACAACACGCCCGTCTTTGTCGAGTAATGTAAGGCCCGCGTCCTTGTACTGCCATGTGTCCGACACCAAAAAAGGTTGATGCGGCTCTTTTAAAGCAGGTGCTGCAAAGCTTGCCATAATATTGGCATTTTTCAGCATGTTCTTTGAAAACGTGCTCATTGTATATGTACGGATGCTGTATGAAACCAAAAGCATCACCAGTGCCATGATAATGGCAATTGCAAGACTGTACATTGCCACCAGGCGCAGGCGAATGCCTGTTACAACCAGTTTAATCTTCTTTAAAATAGTAGCCTACCCCCCACTTAGTCAGAATATATTTCGGCTGTGCCGGGCTGGGCTCCAGCTTTTCACGCAAGCGACGCACATGTACATCCACCGTCCGAATGTCACCCGGATAGTCGTACCCCCAAACAATATCAAGAAGGCTCTCGCGCGAATAGACCTTGCCTGCATTTGTGACCAAAAGGTCCATAAGGTCAAATTCCTTCGCCGTAAGTTCCATCCACTTTTCTCCAATTTTAATTTTCCGTAAATTATAATCGAGCGCAACATCGCCACTGACTTTCTGGGTTTTCCCCGTTTCCGCTGCGCTGCCCGACTGCGCACGCCGCAAAATCGCTTTTACGCGCGCCTTCAGCTCTAAAATATTAAACGGCTTTGTCAAATAATCATCCGCGCCGTACTCAAGTCCGAGAATTTTATCCATGTCCTCAGTTTTTGCTGTCAGCATAATAATCGGTACGCGTGAAAAATCGCGAATTTTCTGGCAAACGGAAAGCCCGTCAATTTTCGGCAGCATCAAATCCAAAATAATCAAATCAATGCTTTTATCCCGCGCCATTTTCAGCGCTTCCTCACCGTCATATGCCGTTTCGACCAAAAAACCCTCTTGCTCAAAATTAAATTTTATGCCTTTAACAAGCAGTTTCTCGTCGTCCACAATCAAAATTTTCAATACGTCCACTCTCCTATTTTACCGTAATATGCTCACGAATCGCTTCATATTTTTTCTCGCCGATTCCCTCAACCTGCATAATCCATATCGGATGTCGAAACGCGCCGTACTTTTCACGATGCGCCACCACGCGCGCTGCCAAAGTATTCCCAATACCTCTAAGCGTTGTAAGCTCCGCCGCTGATGCCGTGTTTATGTTGACTGCGCCCTCGCGCGGGGTGTAAGGTGGCACAAGCTCTGCCCGATACAGCGTTTCTACATTCTCCTCTTTGAAGAGTATCGGTTGCGAGGTATTGCCGACAACGTGCATGCAGATACAAAAGCATAGTAAAATCGCCGTAAAAACGCATGGCACATATTTTCCGTTTTTAAACGAAAAAAACATGACCTAACCCCCAAAACCGATAATTTTTCGTAAAATCTCTTGCTTTTCATCGTCTTTTGGTATATTATATAACAATATCCATGATTTTTCAATCAAAATATAAAATTTATTTCAAAAATAAAAAGGAGGGCTGTCTTTTGAAACGACGTATCGGTATAATTTTATTGCTTTTTTGCATTTTGTTTGCCGAAACAGCAGTTGCCGCACCCGCAATTTCCGCGCCCGCGGCCGTGCTGATGGACGCTGAAAGTGGACTGATTCTCTACGGAAAAAACGAAAATACGCGTGTGTACCCCGCCAGTACCACGAAAATTATGACGGCGATTTTAGCAATTGAAAACGGAAATTTGGATGACCGTGTAACGGTCAGTTTTGACGCCGTCAACACCATTGATTTTGATAGCAGTAAGGCAGGTTGGTTTGAGGGCGAGGTCGTTTCATTCCGCGATTTGCTCTATTCCCTGATGGTCTGTTCAGCAAATGACTCCGCCAACGTGATTGCGGAGCATCTTTGCGGCACACAAAAAGCGTTTGCGGATAAAATGAACGAACGTGCCGCCGAACTCGGCGCGCAAAACACGCATTTTTTCAATGCGCATGGTCTGCATAACGAAAACCATTATACCACGGCACAGGATATGGCAATTTTAGCACGCCACGCTATGTCATTACCGCTTTTCCGTGAAATTGTCGCCCTGCGCACCTACACCATTGAGCCCACGAATAAATGCGAGGAGAAAAGGTTTTTAAATTCCACCAATCACCTTTTAAACCCGCAAAGCCCCTACTATTATGCTGATGCCATCGGCATTAAAACAGGGTATACGGACGCTGCGCAAAGTTGTCTTGTGTCTGCTGCAAAAACGGGAGATGTCACCTACATCTCCACTGTGTTCGGCGCCACAAACGATAACGGACAAAAAATGTCCTTTGTGGACAGTCGCACCCTTCTTTCCTTTGGCGCACAAGCTTGCCCGCCTGTCTCGCTCGTCTCTGCCGGAGACCCGCTCGGCTCTGTTCCCGTGCAAAAAGCAAAGGGAATGCGGGATATGCCCGTGCATGCCGATTCCGCCGTTATCAACGCTATGCCGGAGGGTGTCGGGCGTGATGCTGTCACAACGCGGGAGTACATAAAAACTGATTTAACTGCACCTGTTGCCGCAGGTGACATTATCGGGCGTGTGGAATACTACTACGGTGATATCCTTTTGGGACAGACGTATATGGCGGCAGACGTTTCCTGCGAAAAATCGTCCTTACTTGCACGCTTTTTCAAAGCCGTATTCTCTTCCTTTATCTTTTATATTGTTGTTCTGATTCTGCTTTTATTGGCATTGGTAAGACGTATTCGGAAAATTCAAAGGCGAAAACGCGCCATGCGAAGACGAAGGGCAAACCACGCATCCAATAATCGGATTCGGTATTAGTCCGAAGCGGACATAAAAAAGCACGCAATGCGATACCTCCTTATCACATCACGTGCTTTTTTTGTGCAATTTATTTTTTTGACGCCTCTATCATAGCATATAGCTTTTCAATCGCATCGGCAAGACCGCCTACCGCGTCCATAAGCCCGCATGCGACGGCATCCTCTCCCAAAAGAACAGTTCCTACATCATTTGTAAGCTCACCCGTGGTTAAAATCATACGCGACAGTTCTTCGGGCAGAATGCGGGAATGCTTTGTAACAAAGCGATTCACTCTGTCTTGCATTCTTGTTAAATATGAAAACGTCTGCGGCGCACCAATTACAGTGCCGTTATATCGAATGGGATGAAGCGTCATGGTTGCAGTCGGGGCGATTAAGGCGTAATTTGCCGCTACTGCGAGTGGTACGCCAATGCTGTGCCCGCCGCCCAAAACCAAAGATACCGTCGGCTTTTTCATGCCTGCAATCATCTCGGCGATGGCAAGCCCCGCTTCCACATCACCGCCCATCGTATTTAAAATGATGAGAAGGCCATCCGTTCCTTCGTCCTCCTCCAACGCTGCAAGTTGCGGCAGTATATGCTCATATTTTGTCGTTTTATTCTGCGGCGGCAGCAGCATGTGTCCTTCAATCTGTCCGATTATGGTAAGACAATGGATGTTGCCGCGCGCGCTTTGAATCTCTGCCATTGCCATCTCACGCACATCACCTCTTGCCGCATCTTGGCTTTCTTCCATGATTATGCCGCCTCCCCTCTTATGTAGAGCGGCTAAAAGCCGCCGTTTCCTTAGTCCGTATGCTTTGCGGGAAGCTTTTCTTTAAAAAGAATGGTAATGCTCCAAAGTCCTGCAAGGCCCACAATGGAAAAAACAATTCGGCTTAACGTGGATGCCTGGCCGCCCAAAAGTGTGCCCAGTATGTCCACACCAAACAAGCCGATTGCGCCCCAGTTTAAGGCGCCTAAAATAACAAGTACCAGTGCTGTGTTATCCAACGAATTCAACTCCTTTAAAGTTTGGTAAATTCCTTTTACAGTTTGTGCATGCATACAAAAAATACACGAGGTAAAAACTGGAAATTATAAATTTTCCAAGAAATATAAAAAAAAACTTGATTTTGAAAAAAAAGTATGATATACTACAAGTTGTCACAAAATTGGGAGGTGAGAAAATGCCTAATATTAAATCTGCAAAAAAGAGAGTTCGCGTTATTGAGAAAAAAACGCTCCGTAACCAAATGATTAAGTCCGCACTGAAAACTGCTTTGAAGCGTTTTGATGCAGCAGTTGCAAACGAAGATACAGAAGCAGCTACCGTTGCATTCCGTTTTGCTGTGAAAAAGCTTGATCAGGCCGTTGCAAAAGGCGTTCTGCATAAAAACACAGTCGCGCGTAAAAAAGCACAGCTTTCTGTTAAGATGAACGCACTCACAGCGTAAATTTCTAATTTATGCATAAGCAATCAGCCATAGCCGTAGGCTTATGGTTGATTTGTTGTATACGGATTTATTTGTAAAAAGAGGGAACAGTATGAAAACAGCAGTTGTAACGGGTGGTGCGGGCGGTATCGGAACGGCCGTTTCAAAACGCCTTTCCGAGGACGGTTACCATGTAATTTTAGGGTATCACACCGCGCGCGAAAAAGCAGAAGCCTTGGCTTATGAAATCGGCGGGCGTGCACTTTTTGTGGACGTGCGCAACGCCGACTCTGTCACCGCATTTGCCGACGCGGCGGGGCATGCCGCCCTGCTTGTCAATAACGCAGGCATTGCCGCCTCTCGCCTTTTCACTGATATTACACCCGCGGAGTGGGACGATATGTTTGCAGTCCACGTCCGCGGCGCTTATTTACTCTGCCGCGCCTTTCTGCCGCATATGATTCACGAAAAAAGCGGCAGTATTATCAACATTTCCTCGATATGGGGGATGGTGGGCGCCTCGTGCGAAGTGCATTATTCTGCCGCCAAGGCCGCACTGATTGGCTTTACAAAGGCTTTGGCTAAGGAAGTTGGGCCCTCGGGCATCACGGTAAACTGTATTGCACCCGGCGTAATTGAAACCAATATGCTTAAAGATTATTCCGAAGATGAAAAAAAGGCGCTTATAGAGGAGACCCCTCTTATGCGCCTCGGAACACCGTCAGATGTGGCGGAAGCCGTTTCTTACGCCGCTCACGCCTCGTTTTTAACCGGCCAGGTTATCAGCCCCGCCGGCGGGTTTGTTATTTGATGCAGGATTCATAACGGCCATGCGTACTGCCGCAACAATCGGCACACCCAAAAGCATGCCTGCCACACCCCAGATACCGCCGAAGAAAATTACGGCAAAAATTACCCAAAACGGACTGATGCCGACGGAATTTCCCACAATTTTCGGCTGAATCAAATTGCTGTCAACCTGCCCGAGTACAATTTGAAACGCAAGTATCCAAAGCGCATTGATAGGGCCCATTGCCACGAGTGTGACAAGTGCTACCAAAAGTGCCGCCACAATCGGCCCAAAGAACGGTATCATGTTCCCGATTGCAACCACAAGCCCTAAAAGCCATGCATATGGCGCGCCAAATATCATATAAAAGATAACGGAAATGGCGCCGACCAAAAGTGCATCCATGGCAAGCCCCGTAAAATATGAATAAAACATGTCAAAGAGCCGCCGCAGGTAGCTATCAATTTTTTCAATACGCCCGCCGCGGAAGAATAAACGCATAATCTTATGGTACAGTGCCTTCAAAGACACTTTTTCTACAATAATATAAATGGAAATGATAAGCCCTGTAAAGAAGGAAACTAAGGAGCCGGCAACATCGCCCACTATATTCCCTGCCTTTAACAGCATTTCCGTTTCCAAAAGTTCCGACAAAAAGCGGTTTGCTTTATCAAGCCATTCATGCTTTTGCGGAATGTTGACTGCCTCAAAAATGTTGGCGGCACTTTTTGCAATATTGTCCCAGTTTGCAATAATATCTGCAATATTTTTATAAATCGCATCAATTAAAAAGCCGACAACAAAGACAATGCTCGCCAAAAACAAAATATATACGGTTATAATAGAAAATGTGCCCGCGTTCTTTTTTATAAACCGAGAGTTGGAACGCCCAAAAAACGTTTCCAGTTTCCGAACCGGTTTATGCAGAAAAAACACCAAAATCCCGCCTATAATAAATGGCGTGATGACACCGACAAGCTTCCATGCATACTGCAAAAGCGTCGGAAAATTATCAATAATTTTATAGCCGATTACAAACAGAAAGCTAAAGAAGAGTGCTTTCCACCAGCTCTTTTCAATGCGTTGCATATTTGCTGCCTCCTTTTGAAATATTATCATATCACAGATTGTGCAGCACGTCAAGAGGCAAGTCCCGTTTTTTCCATTTTTTTACATAGAAGGAGTATGCCCATGCTGATTCAAAACGTACAAATTCTGACCTGTGCCGACCGTGAAATTTCGTGCGGTTTTATCCGCATCGAAGATGGCCGAATTGCTGCGGTTGGCGACATGGCTTCCTGCCCTGCCTCTGCCGATGCGATAGACGGACAGGGCCTTGTTGCTTGCCCCGGGTTTATTGATGCGCATAGTCACGTCGGTCTTTTAGAGGAAGGCATCTCGGAAGATGGAGCCAATGAAGTCGGCGAGCCGATTTCCCCGCAGCTTCGCGCCGTTGACGGCATCAATCCTGCCGACAGCGCCTTTGCCTCTGCATGCCGTGCGGGGATTACAACGCTTGTTATCGGTCCCGGCAGCGCCAATCCGATTGGCGGCACCTTCTGTGCTGTCAAAACCTACGGCAACACAATGGACGATATGCTTTTAAAAGATGGCGTTGCTATGAAATTTGCATTTGGCGAAAACCCGATAAATACAGGGAAATCAGGAGGTCGTGCGCCGAAAACGCGTATGGCAACCGCTGCGATGATTCGCGCTGCGCTCTCCAGTGCCAGGCAGTATGACGAGGCGCTTTCCCGCGGGGAGGATGTTCCTTTTGATTTTAAAGCCGAGGCACTGCGCCCCGTATTGCAGGGCAAGATGCTTGTAAAATGTCATGTGCATCGGATGGATGATATAATAACGGCCATGCGTATTGCAAAAGAATTTAATCTTCGTATTTCGCTGGAACACGCAACGGAAGGGCATCTTTACCCCGAAAAGCTTTCGGGCCTTCCCGTTTCGGTCGGCCCTGTGATTAGTGATAAAGGAAAGCCCGAACTGATTCATCATCGCATAGAAAATGCGGGTATTTTGTCGGCGCACGGTGCGTCCGTTGCCATTGTGGCAGACCATTATGAAAACCCCGAAGCGCTTTTGCCTCTGTACGCCGCGCTTTCCGTTCGTGCGGGAATGGATCGGCACGAGGCACTTTGCGCCATCACAAAAAATGCCGCAAAAAATTGCGACATTTTAGATATGGTCGGCACAATTGAGGTTGGCAAGCTTGCCAACATCTGTCTTTTTGACCGTTTTCCTTTGGATTTTAACGCGAAGCTTTGCCGCCTTTTCGCAGAAGGGCAAGAAATCGCTTTGTAAATGCGTGGCGGCCCAATTTCTGCGTTTTTTATAGTTGGCCTGATTCCATGCGTTTTAGCTTGTCCCGAATCTTTGCAGCGTCCTCAAATCGCAATTCCTCCGCGGCGCGCAGCATTTCCTCTTTTAGTCGTGCAATCAATTCAGCACTTGTCTCTTTGGAGGCAGGTGCTTCTTTTTCAGGCACAGTTGCTTCAATAACGGCATGTACCGCCTTCTTTATGGTTGTCGGCACAATGCCGTTCTCTTTATTGTACGCGTTTTGCACTTCTCTGCGGCGATTTGTTTCATCAATGGCGCGTTTCATCGAACCTGTCACCGTGTCCGCATACATAATTACCTTGCCCTCCGCATTACGGGCGGCACGGCCTATTGTCTGAATGAGCGAGGTTTCGCTCCGCAAAAAACCTTCTTTGTCCGCATCCAAAATCGCAACGAGGGAAACTTCCGGCAAGTCAAGCCCTTCGCGCAGGAGGTTTATCCCCACCAAAACATCAAACACGCCCATGCGCAAATCCCGTATAATTTCCATGCGTTCGATAGTTTCTACGCCGTGGTGCATATATTTGACCGAAACGCCCATCTCGCGCAGATAATCCGTCAAATCCTCCGCCATTTTCTTTGTCAGCGTCGTGACTAAAACGCGCTCTTTTTTATCCGTTCGCTTATAGATTTCACCCAAAAGGTCGTCAATCTGTCCCAAAACAGGGCGCACCATAACCTCGGGGTCTAAAAGCCCTGTCGGGCGAATTAACTGCTCGACCACCGCTTCTGCGTGTTCCTTCTCATAGTCGGCAGGTGTTGCGCTTACAAAGACCGTTTGCCCCATTCTCTTTTCAAACTCCGAAAAGGTTAAAGGTCGGTTATCAAACGCAGACGGCAAACGAAATCCGTACTCGACAAGTGTTTCCTTTCTAGCGCGGTCTCCCCGATACATCGCCCGCACCTGCGGAATCGTCACGTGGCTTTCATCCACCACCAAAAGATAGTCTTCGGGGAAATAATCCAACAGCGTATACGGCGCACTCCCAGGCTCGCGCCCGCTTATATAGCGCGAATAATTTTCAATTCCCTGGCAAAAGCCGATTTCCTGCATCATTTCTATATCATAATTGGTGCGCTCCGCAATTCTCTGTGCCTCCAAAAGCTTATCATGCGCGCGAAAATAGGCAACACGCTCGTCCGCTTCAATCCGAATCTGACGAATCGCCTCTTTTAATCGTTCCTGCGTTGTTACATAGTGCGACGCGGGATAAATGGCCGCATGGCTTCGCTTCCCAAGCACCTCACCCGTCAAAACATCAATTTCCGTAATGCGGTCTATTTCATCCCCGAAAAACTCTACACGAAGTGCCTTGTCGCCCGACGCGGCAGGGAAAATCTCCAAAACGTCACCACGCACGCGGAATTTTCCGCGCGTAAAATTCACATCGTTTCTTGTATACTGAATGTCCACAAGCTTTCTGATTACATCATCTCTGTCCCGCCGCATACCCGGCCTTAGGGATAGGATGAGTTTTGCGTAATCTACGGGGTCACCGAGACCGTAGATGCAGCTTACGCTGGAAACAATGATAACGTCCCGCCGTTCAAAAAGTGCCGCCGTGGCACTATGGCGCAGTTTATCAATTTCATCGTTGATCTGCGCGTCCTTTTCGATGTAGGTATCCGTCTGCGGAATGTACGCCTCGGGCTGATAATAGTCGTAGTAGGACACAAAATATTCTACCGCGCTGTTTGGAAAATACTCTTTAAATTCACTGCAAAGCTGCGCCGCGAGCGTTTTATTGTGTGCGAGAACAAGTGTCGGTTTTTGCACACGTGCGATGGTGTTGGCAATCGTGTATGTTTTGCCCGAGCCTGTAACGCCCAAAAGAGTCTGCGCACTGTGCCCCGCCTTGATACCGCGTGATAAAGCGTCGATGGCGCGTGGCTGGTCCCCGCAAGGCTTATATTCCGAAACCACCTCGAACAAAGCGTATCACTCCTTCTCCCCTTTTTTGAAATAATCTGTTCGCAAAACTGCCTCGTTCACCTTCTCACGCACATAAAAGCGATTATTCATCTCCTCGATATACGCCGAAAGTGCACTTCCGTAGGTGCCCGTGTGCTCGTCTGCAAAATAGTAGGTTTCGCCGTCATACCAGGAGCCGTTACTGAAGTATACATACCCCGCGTATGTGCTGTCAAACGCATCCTCGCCGATATAATACGGCGTTTTGGTCAACCTGAAAAGATTGACCACCGTTGGCAAGATATCTAAGGAATTGGTGACCTTTTTTACCTTCTCGCCCGTCATACCGTCGCAGTAAATAAAAAACGGCGTTTTCTCCAGCATATCTGCATTCGATGCTTTCGAGAGAGCATACATTTTTTCCCAGTTTGACAAGCCATATGCAAAATGGTCCGCAAAGCCGATAATGACCGTATTTTCTGCCAAACCGTCCCGCCTTAAATTTTCTAATAATATGCGCAAAAATTCATCAGTATCATGCGCCAGTATTTTCGCATTGTTAATTTCCGTATCCATATACGGATTTACATATTCCGGATACATCTCCTTTATCTTTTGCAGCTTTGCGTCCGTATATGCATAAGGCAAGTGCGCGGAATAGGTGATGACAAAATTGAAAAAGGGCGCGTCTGCCACCATTTCGCGATAGATTGCATCACTTTGTGCGACGAGGCTGTCACACTGTGCGCTTGCCATCGGCATATAATCACCAAAGGATACGTATTTTTCATACCCGAATGCTTTGTGCATCTCGCCGCGATTATAAAATTCAGGTTTGTTAAAGTGGAAGGATTTCGCGGTATAGCCCTTTTCACTAAAAAGATTTGCCATGGCGTAGGTATATGTATTTTCAGAAAGTGCCGCCGCAGGCGCGCCCGCCGTCAGTGCGTGATACCCCGTGTTGGCAATAAACTCGGTATTGAAGGTATACCCCGTCCCATATGTGCAGGAGAAGTGATTTTCAAAATTGATGCCGTTTTTCTGCATGTAGGAAATCGTCGGCGTATACGTTTCGTCTATCATCCAGTCATCCAAACTCTCCAGCATGACCATAATGACATTCTTTCCTTCAAAAAACCCTGTTTTCTCGTTATCTCCGCCGACCGTGTTTTCCGCAAAATACTGTTTGGCAATATTCACACTCTCCGAATCAAACTCCACCTCGGGGAAGATTATGCGAAAAATGTTGCGGAATGCATATTGATACGCCCCCGCCACACGCATGGACCGATTTGTGTCCGTAAAGGCAAAGTACGCCTCTTTGTCGGCGTTACCTGCAAATAGAACGGAATCCTGCCCCTCTTCTACTTGTCCTCCGCTCATCATGGATGTGTGCAGGGTAATCAGGCAAATAAGCGGCACCATCAGAAAAAGGCCTGATATTTTGTAAGGTTCGGGGCGCCAGGTACGGCACGCAAGCACAATCAGTGCAACATCTGCCAAAATTAACAAGATGAGTTTCCAGTCCACATATTGTAAAACGTATCCCGTATAATCAAGCGCCTGCCCCGTCATCCCCGCATTGTCAAGCCAGTAAAAACGGCCGAAAATCCGATAATATACATAGCTGGATACAAAGAAGGCAAAAAACAAAATTGCCATGCCGAGATAGATGCCTCTCCCCCATGCGCGCGACATAAAGCCTGTCGTGGCGAGGGTAAGGAGTGCAATCCAAAACGCTGTAAATAACGTCGGCGTCCAGGACACAGGCCAAAGTGTGCCGCATAATGCACGGAGTACGAGATCCGGCAGAATCAGCGACAAAATCATACAATATAAAAAACAGTTTCTCTTGATCGATTCTCTGATTTTACGAATCATTTTTATTCCTCTCTTTTTTCCATTGAAATTGTTAAATTCAATCCGCTTTAAGCTGACCGAAGGTCAATTTATCTATGAATTCATTTTTCTTCATATTTTCATATATCCTGGCATAAGGTTGCTTCAATACCTTCCTCCAAAAAAACTTTTCGTTCCGGCTGACATTGCTCTTTTATACAATCCACTACGCCGGACAGGATAGGTACAAGCTCTTGGATTTGCCGAACGGTATCCCAGTATGCATGTTCATTCTTTATGTAATCTTTTAAGAACTCTTGGGCGTAGCTTTCCATGCGAAAAACATCGTCAGGCGGAGCACCCGCCTCCGCAAACTTTGTTCGCAGTGAATCTTTCGCCAACGCATATAATGCCGCGAAGATATCCGCCATGGCAAGACTTCTTTTAAACTGTCCTTCCGACAAAACCTCGCCATTTTTCCGACGCCGATAAAATACAAACAGGCTATTTGCTCTATCCCGCAGGCTTTTCCATACCGCCTCGTTACTAAGTCTATATAATCCCTCAAAATCCAAGCTCCGTATTTTCACCCAAAGCGACGGCTCTGCATATTTCAGAATCGGTAATAGCATTTTCCCCGTCAGTCGATTTTGAATTTGTGAGATCGGTACTCCACCAGCGGCTACAGCGTTCGCATATGCAAAGCACCTGTCAAGAATATGTCGTACACAACCGATTTCATATTCGGAAGCACCGAATTCCTGCAAAAGGCGACCTTCAATCGCACTTCTTTGAAAAAATATACGTCTATTCTCCGCAAGTACAGTAAGGTCATTGAATATCTTTCCCATATGTAAAGCGTCGCCAACGGGCAAAGCATTGCATACCCGATTGCACGCAAATTCCGTATTCTTTTTCACTGCTGTTCGAAATTCTATATCTGCATCCGAAACTCTAGGCAAATACCATTTTTCTGTCGGCTGCACCACTTCCTTCACAAATACATCATAAAAGACCTTCGTATGCGAAGACTTATACGCACTATACTCAAAATGTTGCAAAAGTTTTTCTTCTGTGAAATTTTTTTCGAGCATGCTTTCTCTTTTTTGAAAATACCGCCATGGATTATGCATGTGTTTTTGTTCCAGAATGATTCGGATTCTCCCGTTTTTCCAAAAGGGCGTAAGCTGCATGAGTGTTGTAGCCGTACGCTCCAGTTTAATACACGCCGGAACCGACATGCATAGCGTGTCTTCTGCAAATAGCAGTAAATCCAGTCGCAACCATTCCTGTGCATCGGAACAAACAGATTTCCCTTCCATTACGTAGTCCAGATAGTCTATATACATTTTATGCGAATATATAGTCATGGATGCCTCCCGCTGACCAAGAGTAAAAATGCTTGCTCGCAAGGCTTGTTGCAAATATTATAGTATATGTAAATATCAAAATCAGCAAACTAATCTTTTAAATTGTATGGACTTGACACAAGTACTATTTACCCTTTTCTGCTTTGTCCTCTATAGCTTTTATTGTATCTAGATAATCTTTTTCAACCTCACTGAGTGTCCTTGATTGATATTTTTTATATTGCTCTGTTGCTTTATTAACCGCTTGTGCGTGAGATATACTACCTGCAGCAATTAACAGTTGTTCTCCACACATTGTAAGAATTCTATCCAGATGCTCCGCCCAGTCTTTCATTGTCATAATTTCTTCTCGTTCTGCTTGTCTTTCGGCAAAATCAAGATATCCTGAAACAATCTGCCCCAGTGAGCGAA